>JANOWE010000159.1:0-35703 GCA_031417735.1 Betaproteobacteria bacterium | reverse complement strand
CAGTGCAGCTGAACGTTCGCGGGCCCCACCCATTCGTTCAGCGGCCCCAGCAGTCGGCCAGCGTGGCGCTCTTCAGCCCGGTGTTGTCCAGCGTCAGGCTGCCGCAGCGGTCGTGCAACTGGCTGCCCTTGGGCACGGCCTGGAGCTGGTAGCGCTGCGTGGCCACCGACCGGACCGACACGTCGTAGTACTTGGTCGAACCGTCCAGGGGCGACTGCGTCAGGCGCGCCGGCAGGGCCAGCGCCACGCCGCTGCTGTTGCGGTCGTAGCGCATGTTTTCGGTGTGGAAGGCCTCCACATACTGGGCCGCCTGCATCAGCACCGCCTGCGCGTCGACACGGCGCGAACGGCCCACCTGCTCCAGATAAGCCGGGTAGGCCACGCTGGCCAGGATGCCGGCAATGGCCACCACCACCATCGCCTCGATCAGCGTGAAGCCGGCCTGGCGCCGCAGCCTGGGCCGACGCCCGCTCATGCCGGGCCCGGTCATGGCCGGACGATCTCGCGCCAGCTGATGCGGCGGGTGCCGGCCAGCACTTCCTCGACCCCGCGCACCGTGCTGCTGCCCACGCTGCGCAGGCTCACCACCACCGTGCCATCAGCGTCGGTGGTGGTCACGGTCTCGGTGCCGTCGGCGTTGTTGTGCACCACCTCGGTGCGGCGGCGCCCATCGGGCAGGAGGGTCACCGTTCGCACGTTGCTGCCTTCAATGCTGCGCACGGTGGTTTGCGTGGCGCCGTCGCGCTCGGTCTGGGTGGTGGTGATGTCGCCATTGCCGGCCACCTGCACCTTGATGGTGGCGCGCAGGCCGTCGGAGTACAGCGTGACGGTGGTCGTGGTGCTGCCGCTGACGGTGGTGGTGATCGAGCTCACACTCACCGAGGTGGGCAAGGTCGCGGTGAAGATGCCGTCGGTGGGGTCGGTCGAACCGGCCGCCTTGATCGAGGTTCTGGTCGACGCTGCGCTGGTGTCCTGGGCCGGGTTGAGCACCCAGCCGGCGTCGCTGTAGCATTTGCCGTTGGGGTGGTGCCAGAAGGTCGTGTACTCGGCCAGCAGGTAGCTCATATTGGCCAGTTTCAGGCGCCAGCCATAGCGCGGGCCGCCGGCCGGCCAGTTCAGTTCCAGCGCCGACGCGGGCGTGTTGGCGGCAATCACCTGTACCGTCAAAGCGCCGTTGTGGCGCTCGCCGTTGGGCCCCGGGTAAGTGCTCGAGCCGTTGGTGCCCACGGTCTTGACACAGCTGGTCTGGGTCGGGATCAGTCCGGCGCGGGCGCTGCCGCCGTCACCCCACCAGTCCTTGGACTTGAACGCGTCCAGCGGCAGCTTGAAGGCCAGCGTGTTGACGGTGCTGCGCGAGTACACCGGCATCGCTGCCAGCACCGCCGCGCTGTCGCTGCTGGTGGCCAGCAGGCCGTAGTTGCGCACCTGGACGAAAGCCGCGCCGCCCACGCTGAGCCGGGCCGCCGGGTTCAGGTACTGGTTGGCCACCAGCAGCTTGAAGTTGGTGCTGGTCGACGAGATGGCGTTGCCCAGGTTGAAGGCAGCGTCGCTGGCGTTGAGGAAATTGACCCCGGTCACGTCGTACTTGTCGTCGTACTCGTGGGTGTGCTTGACGTCCCTGAACTGCCCGCTGACGAAGTAGTAGATGTCGACATCAAAGTGCCCGCCCGACACGCCAGGGTCGCCTGCGAGGGCCACCGGCGCGGTCTCGGTGGCCAGGCCCGACTGCTGGTTGAACAGGGTCAGCCCGCGCTGTGCCAGGTCCACCAAGGCGGGTTGCGAGTACAGGCCTGCGCCCAGGTGACGGGCGATGATGACCTTGCCGCCGACCCGGTCAGCGTCGTCGACCTGCTTGTCGCCATTGATGTCGAACACCGATGCTGGCGCGGTGCCGCCGGTGTTCACGTCCAGTTCGTGCAGCCAGTTGCTGCCCGGGGCCAGGCCGCTGGCTGCGGCGGCCACGGTCGGGTTGGTGCTGGTGAAGTAGTAGCGCCCGTCACTGATGAGCGGCGGCTCGCCGACCAGGCGCTCACCGCCGGGCAAGGCCACGGTCCAGCCCCGGTGACCACCCAGAGCCCAGTTCGGCGCGTTGGCGCTGGCGTAGCGCAGGCGCGCGCCATTCGCACTGGTCTCGGTCAGGGTCTGGGTCAGCCAGGCGGTGTTGCCCGCCGGCGCACCGTCCCACAGGCCGATCACGGCATGAACGGCGGTGTTGCTGGCGTCGGTGGCGCTGAGCAGGCGTCCGGTGCCGAACAGCACCAGCCTGCCACCGGCTGGATGCGGGTTCACTGCCGGTGCCACGGTGATGGCCTGGGCCAGCGCCTGCGCCGTGCTGCCTGCCGTGGCCGGCGTGAACAAGCGCGTGGCGGTGTATGCGGCCGGGTCGTTGCCGGCCAGGTTGAAGCGCCACAGGTTGCCGTCGATGTCGCCGGCATAGGCCAGGTCGACCCTGCCGTCGCCGTCGCTGTCCACCAGCGTGGCGGTGGACAGGCCGTTCGGGCTGGCCAGGCTGCCCACGCCGGTGTCGATTTCGCGCAGCAGCGCGCCGGTGTCGGCGTTGATGACCAGCAGGCTGGCGCGGCCATGGCCGCTGTTGTTGTAGCCATTGCCCACGATCACCGCGGCCTGGCCATGCTTGAGCCGTGCAATGCGCGGCGCGGCATAGCTGTGGCCGAGGTTGGCAAAGCCGCTGCTGGACGCGCTGATCTCCCACTTGATCTTGGCCGCAGCGGCGGTCTCGTCGGCGGCGTCGGGGTCGCTCATGTCGAGCATGAACAGGCCCTTGCCGCCGCCGCCCAGGGCACCGGCCAGCCAGGTGCGGGTGCTGGTCACGGCACTGGCGCCGCTGCCGGTGCTGACGTTGACGTCGGACATGGTCAGCCCGCCGTCGACAAACAGTGCATGGTTGTAGGGCCGGGCGGCCAGGCGGCCCAGACTGCCGATCAGCATCGACGGCACATAGGCGAACACCTCGGTACCGGTGGCGGCATTGAACACATGCAGCATGCCGTCGTTGGCGCCGACATAAAGGCGGCGCTTTGCGCTGCCATGGTTCCAGTGCAGCAAGGTGCTGTGCTGGATGTCGCCCAGCACCGTGCTGCGGGCGCGCAGGTTGGCGCCCAGCGGGTATTCGTTGCTGCGGTCGCCGCGAAGAAAGTTGAGCAAGCGCGGGCCGCTGATGGCGTCGCCCAGGCTGGTTTGCTGGGCCGGCGAGAGTTGGTTCCAGCGAAACCCGATGCCCGTACCCAGGCTGTTGCGGCTGACGATGCGCCGGCCGCTGTCCCAGTTCAGCGCGTCGAGCGCAGTGGCCGCGTTGGGCAGAGCCCAGGGCGACGTGGCCTGAATGTCGCCGTCCGCATTGATGTGGTTGGCCAGCAGCGCGCCCGACCATTCCCCGGCACGGTAGCCGGCGCGGAACAGGGATTCGCCGCCGCCGGTGAGGTTGTAGCTGGTCAGCGCCACGCGGTTGACCCAGCCATCGGGCTGGCTGTCGGGGCTGAAGCTGGAAGCGGCGCGCACCCACCAGGCAGCGCCCAGTGCGAGCACCATGAGGCCGACGGTGGCCAGCCACCGTGATGGCCAGCGCGGCGGCTGGCCTGGTTCAAACAGCGGCATAGCATTCTCCGACCCGCAGCCGGTAGACCGACTGCAGCATGACATTGGTGGTGCTGGCCGCGCCGGTGGCGCGCGCGGTGATCAGAAACAGGGCCACACAGGGCATGCCTGGCTCGATCGGCTGCAGCGTGCCCTGGAACTCGACCACCGTGCGCGGCTGGCTGGCCACCTCGGCCAGCGCCGCCGCGCCAGTCAGCGCGCCATAGGCCTTGGTCTTGGCGCCGCTCCAGTCGGCCTCGGTCAACTGCGGCCACAGCGGCGTCTGGGGCGAAGAGGCGCAGCGTCCGTTCAGGCAATCGACCCTGAACTCGGCCACCCGCAGCGGCTGAAACGGCCCTGCGGTGTTGCCGCGCATCATCAGCTCGGCATCGCGCAGAGCAGACTCGGCGGCCTGGAACGCGGTCTGCCGGTCGCGGCTGTTGCCGGCCATGCGTTCACCCAGCGCGGCGGACTTGAATGAGGCGGTGGCCAGCACCATGGTGGCCAGCAGCAGCAGCATCACCACCACCAGCACCATGCCGCGCGGGCGGGGTCGGGGTGCGCGCCCTCGCCGGGGTCGACAGGCCAGGTTCATGGCAGGCGGTTGCGAATGGCCACCACGGTGGAAAAGACCCGGCGCAGACGGCGGTCGGGTGGCGTGACCAGTTGGCCATCCACATCGACATAGGCTTGCGGTTCGGCCAGCACATGCTGGTCGCTGGCCACGGTGCGCAGCTGGATGTTGATGCTGGCCACGCGGGTCCAGTCGGTCACCGCTGATGCTGTGGCGTAGCGGTCGGCGTAGCCGTCGCCGTTTACATCGATGCCATAGCTCAGCGCCAGGGCCTCGACATTGCTCATCAGCGCCTGCGTGGTGTCGCTGCCGGTGGCCAGGTTCTGCTGCCGGCAGCGCAGCTCGGCGTTCTGCACCGACAAGGTCTGCACCACCATCGCGCCGCGGGCCACGTCGGTGCCCAGGCATGAGCGGGTCCAGACGTCGCCCGTGCCCAGGTAGCGCAGCGCCAGGCTCTGGCTGTCGCCGCGCAGCGCGGCACCGGCGACAAAGCCGGCGTCGGCGGGGAACAAGACCTCCTGGCTGATCTGGCGGTCGCTGCGGTAGCCGGCCTTGCGCAGTTCTCGACTCAGCAGTTCCAGCGCCAGCCGGCCGCTGTCCTGGGCCTGGGCTTGGGCCGACTCGCCCCGACCGGCCTGGCGGGTGCTGGCCATCAACTGCCCCATACCCGCCACCAAGGCCAGCGACAAGCCCAGGCCGACCAGGATTTCGACCGGCGAGATGCCCCGCGCCAGAGGCTTGACCGCAGGGCCCATGACCGGATGGCTCACAGCTGCGCCACGAAGCTGAAACGCATGGCGCGGCCGCTGTCGCGCGTGTTGTCGCGCTCGGTCCAGCGGATCTCCACCGTGGCCAGGCCGGTGGCGCTGACCTGAAGGCTGCCGATGCCGTCGGCCAGTCGGCTGGCCAGGGCGCTGCGCCACTGGCGCAGGTCCTGGCTGACGATGTCGCTGGCTTCGGTCGGCATGGCCGCGTCGATGGCCAGGTTGTATTGGCCGGCCATGGCCCGCAGCGGGTTGGCACGCAAACGATCGAAGGCTTCGGCCGCATGCAACGCCGCGCCAGCCCGGGCATGGCCATTGACATTGGCCTTCAGGCTGGCCAGTCGCAGCGACAGCGTGCCCATCAGCCCGGCAGACATCACCAGCATGGCCACCAGCACCTCGATCAGGGTCAGGCCTTGTCCGCGTCGGCTCGGGCGTGTGGTCATGGCCGGGCGATCAGCACCTGGTGGCTTCGCTGGCGGCGCGACCGAGGTTGTTCAGCGTCACGCGCTGGCCCTTGGCCGACTGGCAGATCAGGAAGCTGCCCATGCCGCTGCCGCCCGAGGCCAGCGCCATGCCGTCGGGTGTGAAGGCCAGCCACGCGGCCAGGTTGCTGCTGGCGCTGACCTGGGCCGCGAACAGGGGTTCACCGATGCGCAAGACGGTGTCGTCGCCATCAATGCTGCCGGCCACATTGCCGGCGACCTGCACGTTGTCGACAAACACCAGCCAGCCTGCCGCCCAGCTGGCATCGGCGTTGCAGCGGGGCGCTGTGGCCAATGGGTTGGCGCTGCTGCATACCGTCACCCGCTGGCTGCGGGTGACCGCTTCACTGCGGGCATAGGCCAGGGCCTGGCTGAGCGCGCTGGCCTGGGCCGACAAGCGGTAGCCCGACAGCCAGCCGCGCAGGTCGGGTACGGCCTGCACCATCAGGATGGTGGCCAGCGCGAGCCCGATCAACACCTCGATCAGCGTCAGGCCATGGCCACGGCCCTGAACAGGCAGGGCATGGCCAACGGCATGCCGGTTCCCGGCCATCGGGGGCATGGAGCGGCGCTGCGCAAGCTGGTTCATGCAGGGCATGTCGGCAGGACATGGCCAAGGCTGAATGGGCCCGGCCCGGCCTGATCGTGCTGACCGTGCACTTGTACGCGCCAGCAACAAAGACTTGCAAAACCAGTCCTGTGTTTGGGGCACGCGCAGCCGATATCCAGTGCAGACATGCCCTGAAAGGCGCTGTGCGCCATGAACACCCCAATCCCAGCCTTCGATCACTGCCACGTCGGACGCCGGCCAGGCCACGGCCTGACCCTTGTCGAGTTGATGATCGTGCTGGCCGTGCTGGTCATCGTGATGTCGGTGGCCATGCCCTCGATGTCGGAGTTCACGGCCAACAACCGGGTCGTGGCGACCAAGTCGGCGTTCGCCTCGGCGGTGTCGCTGACCCGCAGCGAGGCTGCCAAACGCGGCCGACCGGTGCTGCTCAGCGCGGTGGGCAGCGGTGCGGCGGGCAATGAATTTGCCGCCGGCTGGGAGCTGGTGCTCGACGAGAACGGCGACGGCCTGGCCGGCACCAGCGAAGCTCGGCTGCGCAAGTTTGCCGCCTTGCCGGCCGGCGTGCGCCTGGGCGGCGGTGCCACGCTGGCCTTTCGCGCCAGCGGCGCGCTGCAGGCCAGCGCGGCGGCGGTCTACACCATCTGCCGCAGCACCGGCAGCGGTGCGGCCTACACCATCACCGTGATGCCCAGCGGCGTGGCCGACGTGACCAGCCTGGCGGCCTGCCCATGAACCCGAACGCCCTGTCAGGCCGCCGCGGCATTGCCCTGATCGAGGCCTTGGTGGCGGTGCTGCTGCTGTCGGTGTGTGCGCTGGCCTATGCCGCGCTGCAGATGCGCGGCCTGAGCGCCAACGCCAGCTCGATGTGGCGCAGCAAGGCCTCGCTCCTGGCCTACGACATGGCCGACCGCATGCGCGCCAACCGCAGCGGGGTCAGTGCCGGGCGCTACAACAGCCTGAGCGGGACGGCCACCGCGCCTTCCTGCGGCACCAGCTCGGCCTGCACGCCGGCGCAGATGGCGCAGCTCGACTTTACGCTGTGGACCCGCACGCTGGCCGAGCAGCTGCCTGGCGGCAGCGGTGCGGTCTGTGTCGATGCCTCACCCGACGACGGCACGGCCAGCGCGCCGGGCTGTGACGGCAGCGGCAGCATGTTCGTGGTCAAGGTGTTCTGGTCGGAGCGCGGCGTCGCCTCGCGTCTGGCGCTGGCGGTGCGGCCATGAGCCGCCATTGGCGGCCGCTGCGGCGCGGCATGACCCTGATCGATCTGATGATCGGCAGCCTGATCGGCTTGTTCGTGGTGGCGGTGGTCGGCGCGGTCTTCCTCGGCAGCAAGACCACCTTTGTGGCGCAGGAGGCCACCTCCAGGCTGCAGGAGAACGGCCGCTTCGCGATGGACACGCTGGCCACCGACCTGCGCATGTCGGGCTTTCGCGGCTGCGTGGGCTCGTCGGCACTGACCAACACACTGGCCACGCCCACTGCGCTGCTCTACAACTTTGCCGAGCCGCTGTGGGGCTCGCGTTACAGCGCCGGCAGCTGGTCGCCTGCGCTGACGTCGCCGGTGAGCGGCCTGGCCCCCGATGCCTCGGGCGACGTGCTGGTGGTGCGCCGCCCGTCGGGCCAGGCCTGGTCGCTGATCGGCGAGATGGTGGACGCCAGCGCCACGCTGCCCATCACTCCCACAGCCAGCTTTCTGCGGGGCGACCTGGTGATGGTGGCCGACTGCGCAGGTGCGGCCATGCTGCAGGCGACCAATGCCACGCCGGGAACGTCTGGCGCCATCGGCCATGTGATGGCCGATGCCGGGACCCTGGTGCCGGGTCTGGCCAGCAACCCGCTGGGTCGGGTCTTCGCCCACGACGCCCAGGTCTGGCGCATGCAGACCCTGGTCTACTTTCTTGCCGCCAGCGTGCGCCAGACCGGCCGCCGTTCGCTCTGGGTCTACCGCGCACCGGTCTACAACGGCGAGACCCAGCTCACCGAGCTGGTCAGCGGCGTGGACGGCATGGCCGTGAGCTACGGCCTGGACACCAGCGCCGACCTGGCGGCCGACCGCTTCAGCCCGGCCAGCGGCGTGGGCAACTGGTCGCAGGTGGTCAGCGCGCGGGTCGAGCTGCTGCTGTCGGCCAGCAGCGAGGCCAGCACCGCCAAGGCCCAGCCCTACACCTTCAACGGCAGCACCGTCACCCCCACCGACCGCCGTCTGCGCACCGTGATGTCGGTGCTGGTCTCACTTCGAAACGCCGTGCCATGAGCCCGTCGATACGGGCCTGTACCGCCATCACGCCGCGCTCGCGCCGCGCCCCGGCGCAGGGCTTTTCGCTGCTGGTGGTGCTGATGGTGGTGCTGGTGCTGTCTCTGTTGGCGCTGGGCGCCATGAACAGCAGCATCGTGCAGGAGCGCATGGTCGGCAATGCCCGTGACCGGGCGGTGGCACTGCAGGCCGCCGAGGCCACGCTGCGCGATGCCGAGACCGACATCGAGGCCAACCCAGACGCCGCCAGCGGCTTCAGTGAGGCCTGCACCAATGGCTTGTGCATTGCGCCGTCAGACGCGGCCAGCGGCCCGCGCTCTTCGCCCCATTGGCAGAGCATCGACTGGGCGGCCAGCACACGGGCCTATGGCAGCCGCACCTCGGCACCGGCCCTGCTGGGCCCGGACAACGCCGCACTGTCCAGCCAACCGCGCTACTTTGTCGAACGCCTGCCCACGCTGCCACCGGCGGTGGGTTCCAGTGCCTGTGTGGGCGGTGGTTGCGGCGCCGTCGCGTCGGACCGCGCCCGCGCCTACCGCATCACGGTGCGCGCCTCCGGCATCCGCTCGTCTACGGTGGTGATGCTGCAATCGGTCTACATCAAGCAATGAACCCTCTACCTGCTCCTGCTCCTGGTCCTGCTCCTGCCCATGCCTCGGCGTCCAACGCCCGCCTGCCCGGGCGGCATGGCCGCCCACTGATCGGCGCCTTGCTCGGTGGCCTGCTTGGCGCCATGCCAGCGCTGGGACCGGCGCAGACCATCAGCTTTGCGCAGACCCCGCTGTTCATGGGCACCACGGTCAAGCCCAACCTGCTGGTGGTCTACGACAACTCGCAGTCGATGGACGGCACCATGGCCGGCAAGCTCATTGCCGGTGACGACACCAGCACCCGGGGCAATGTGGCCCGCTCCGTGCTGCGCAGCACCATCGCGTCCTACCGCAGCAGCTTCAACTGGGGCCTGGCCAGCTTTGCGGTCAGCGGCGTGGCCTACCGCACGACCTACCCCTATTTCTTCGGCCAGGACGCCGACATGGTCTACACCAACGACTGTGTGGCCGGCCTCTCGGCCAGCAACGGCAACCGCCGCTGCATCGCCAATCCGCAGCCGGGCAATGGCTACACCTCACTGACCTATGCCCACTCCAGCGACGATGCCTGGATCAACGACGTGCTCTACACCAGCGACATGGGCGGGCAGATCTACGGCGTTGGGGCCAGCATCGGCACCAACTACAAGGTCTACCTCAACCGGGCCAGCGGTGCAGGCCTGGGCTGGGTTGATGCCAGCTTCGGCAGCTACCAGGGTAACTGGGGTTTCACCCCCACCGACGCGGGCTACCTGCCCGGCTTTCCCGACCGGCGCATGGTGTTCGTCAAGCGGGCCTGGGGCTACCTGGGTGACATCAGTGGCATGGGCACCATCAACCAGGGCGTGGCCGCCGATTCCACCACCCAGTACAACGCGCTGATGGCGCTGCTGGCCAACGAGACCAGCAGCGTGTCGAGTACCGAGCTGAAGAACGCCGCCGTGTTCACCCCGCTGGCCGGCGCACTGGCCACCGCCAAGAGCTACTTCGGCAACAGCATCGTCGGCAAGCCCACCCCGATCAGCCAGAGCTGCCAGCGCAACTTCGTGGTGCTGGCCACCGACGGCAACCCCACGGCCAGGACCAACGGCAACATGTACTCGACGTTGCAGATGACGAACACGGAGAGTCCGCCCGGCGTGTGGGCCTTCGGTCTGGCCGCCACCGATGTGTTCGCCAATGTCACCGCGCTGCGGGGCACGCTGTACAACAGCGTGAACTACGACGTGCAGACCTATGTCATCGGCCTGGGTGACTCGGTGAACAACCGGAGTTCCCTGGCCACGCTGAACCGCATCGCCGACCTGGGCGGCACCAGCGGTGCCTACCTCGCCACCGACACCGCCGCACTGGCCGACGCCTTCCAGCGCATCAGCGTGGACATCGTTTCGCGCACGGCGGCGGCCTCGTCGGTGTCGCTGAACTCGGGCTCGTGGAGCACGGGGTCCAAGGTCTACCAGGGTCGCTTCAGCAGCGCCGACTGGTCGGGCCAGTTGCTGGCCTATCCGCTGTCGACCGATGGCTCTCCCAGCAACACCGCCGATTGGGACGCCGCCCAGCGCCTGAACCTGCAGCACTGGAGCACCGGCCGCCAGATCATGAGCTACAAGCCGTCGGCGGCACTGGGCAGCCGGGGCGTGGCCTTTCGCTGGCCGACGCTGCCCGCCGCGCCATCGGCGACCGAGATCGACCTCGACGTGGTCGCGGCACTGAACAAGAACAGCGTGGGCACCACCGATGGCTATGGCAAGCAGCGGCTGGACTACCTGCGCGGCAACACCGCGCGTGAATCGGCCACCTGCAGTGGCTGCGCGGCCCCGGTGTTCCGCAGCCGGCCGATCTCGCGTCTGGGCGACATCGTCAACTCGGCGCCGACTTATGTGGGCGGTGCGCTGGGCGACTACCGCGACACCATGGAGGTGTCGCGCTACAGCAGCTATGCCGCCAGCCGGGGCAGCCGCACACCGGTGATCTATGTCGGCGCCAACGACGGCATGCTGCACGCCTTCAATGCCGCCAACGGCAACGAGCTGATGGCCTATGTGCCGTATGCGGTGCGCAGCCGATTGTCGACCCTGACCGCCGACCCGATGATCCACGCCTACACGGTGGACGGCTCGCCGTCGGTGGGCGATGTGTACTACGGGGGTGGCTGGAAGACGCTGCTGGTCTCGGGCATGAATGCCGGCGCGCGTGGCCTGTTCGCGCTGGACGTGAGCGACCCCACGCTGTTCACCGAGGCCAACGCGGCCCGCGTGGTGCGCTGGGAGATTGGCGACAGCGACGCCGACATGGGCCATGTGTTCGGCAAGCCCATCCTGGTCAAGACCCGTGACGGGCGCTGGCGCGCCATCACCGGCAATGGCTACAACAGCAGCAGCGGCAAGGCCATGCTGATGCTGGTGGACCTGGAAACCGGCGCCATCACGCGCATCGACACCGGCGTGGGCAGCACCACTTTGCCCAACGGACTGTCGGCAGTGACGGTGGCCTCGAGCAAGGACAACGGCGTGGGTGACATCGTCTACGCTGGCGACCTGCGCGGCAACCTGTGGAAGTTCGACCTGTCTTCCAGCCTGGCCTCGGGCTGGAAGGTGGCCTATGGCACCACCGCCGCGCCCTTGCCCTTGTTCACCACCGCCAGTGGTCAGGCGATCACCGCGCGGCCCGACGTCACCAGCACGGCCAAGGGCGGCTTCATGGTGGCGCTGGGCACCGGCCGCTATCTGGATGTGGGCGACAACGCCACCACCGGCGGCCAGTCGCTGTACGGCATCTGGGACAACGGCAGCACCGTGGCACTGGCCGACCTGCAGACCCAGAGCGTGTTTGCCGTGCGCACCGGCACCAATGGCAACAACTACCGCTTCACCACCCATGCCGTGGGCGTGCCCAGCGACACTCTGGTGACGGGTGACAACGCCATCAGCGTGGCCAGCTACTACAGCAGCAAGAAAGGCTGGCGCATGAGCCTGCCCACCAGCGGCGAGCGGGTGGTGACCGAGGCCACGGTGCGCGCCGGCCGGCTGGTGATCTCGACGCTGATCCCCAGCACCACCGCCTGCTCGTTCGGTGGTGACGGCTGGATCATGGACGTGGACGTGGCCACCGGCAACCGTGCGCCGGCCCTGGACACCAACGGCGACAACCTGGTCGACGGCAATGACCTGGTGGGCGGCAACATGATGTCGGGCGTGCGGGTGGGCGCGGTACCGGCTGCGGCGACCATCATGCGCAGCTTCACCAAATCGCTGGACGACAAACTGATCAACACATCGGCCGGCACCATCGTGCGTGTGCGTGAGGCGGGCACCAGCACCACCTCACGCCGCGCGGCCTGGGAGCAACTGCAATGAACTCGAGCCCAAAGCACTCAGTCGTTTCGGGCCCTGTACCCGCGCTTCGCGCAGCGGCCCTGGCCATGGTGCTGGGTCTGGCCGCCACGGCGGCGCAGGCGATCAAGGTTGGCGGCGACGATGCCGAGCCCAGGCGGGAGGCCACTCGGGACGCCGCGCAGGAGGTCACGCGGGACAGGTCGCGCGCCGGCGCGTCCGCTGCTGCCAGCCCAGGCAGCGGTGCGACCGCGCCCTCGGCCGGCCTGGAACTGGCGCGGGCCACGGTGGACGCGGTGGACGTGGCCAAGGGCTTGCTGACCCTGGGCGGCCAGGCGCTGCCGCTTCACCCCAGCGGGCTGCGGGTGATCAGTGCCGACGGGCTGCGCCTGTCGGGCGCCAACGCGCTGCGCGCGGGCATGCGGCTGCGCTTCGCGCGCGAGCCGGCGGCCAAGCCCGTTGCCGCCGACGACACCACACGCCGCATCGTGCTGATCTACATCGAGTCACAGCCATGACCCAGGCCAACCGGCACCGAGGCTTCACGCTGATCGAACTGCTCATCGCGCTGGCGGTGGTGGCCATCCTGTCGGCGGTGGCCTACCCGTCCTACACATCGCACATGGCCAAGGGCCGCCGCGTCGACGGCAAACAGGCCATGCTGGAACTGGCCCAACGCATGGAGCGCTTCTACACCGAACGTGGCACCTATGCCGGGGCGACGCTGGGCGCGACCGGCATCTACGGCTCGGTGTCGCCCGGCGGCTACTACAGCCTGGCCATCGCCAGCCAATCTGTGGACGGCTTCGCCATCACGGCCAGCCCGCGCAGCCAGCAGGTGGGTGACGCCTGCGGCAGCTTCGGCTACAACCAGCTGGGCGTGCAGTCCGTCAGCGGCGCCACGCTCAGCACGACCAGTTGCTGGTAGCGCCGCGCCGGCCGGGCCTGCCCCAGCCTGGACTGGCGGGATTGCGCACAATGCGCGCATGAAAGACAGCCAGATCATCGTGCTTGCCACGCCAGTATTCCTGGCCTTGATTGCGCTGGAATTCTGGGTCGGCTGGCGGCGTGGCCGCAACACCTACCGCCTGCACGACGCCATGGCCAGCATTGGCCTGGGCATGGTCAGCCAGCTCACCGGCCTGCTCGCCAGGCTGCTGGGCCTGGGCGTCTACACCCTGGTCTACCAGAAGTTTGCACTGACGCGGCTGCCCACCGACGCGCTGTGGGTCTGGGCCGCCGCACTGCTGCTCTACGACCTGGCCTACTACTGGAACCACCGCCTGGGCCACCGCGTGGCGGGGCTGTGGGCGGCGCATGTGGTGCACCACCAGAGCGAGGACTACAACCTGTCCACCGCGCTGCGGCAGTCGGGCACCGGCTTTCTGGCCAGCTGGGTGTTCTACCTACCGCTGGCGCTGCTGGGCTTTGCGCCGCTGGTCATCGGCGTGGTGGCCCTGGTTGACCTGCTCTACCAGTATTGGGTACACACCCAGCAGATCGGCAAACTGGGCTGGTTCGACCGCTGGTTCTGCAGCCCGTCCAACCACCGCGTGCACCACGCCGTGAACGACGCCTATGTCGACAAGAACTACGGCGGCATCCTGATCATCTGGGACCGCATCTTCGGCAGCTTTGTCGAAGAGCGTGACGACCTGCCCTGCGTCTACGGCACGCGCAGCCCGCTGCGCAGCTGGAACCCGGTCAAGGCCAACCTGCAGGTCTATGCCGAGTTGCTGCAGGACAGCTGGCATACCCGCGGCTGGGCCGACAAGCTCAGGCTCTGGCTCAAGCCGCCGGGCTGGCGACCCGACGATCTGGTGCGACGCTTTGCGAAACCGGCGTTCGACATCACCGATGTGGGCTATTTCGACCCGCCGGCCAGCCCGGCCGCCCAGTGGGCCTCGGTGGCCTTGTTCGGGCTGCTGATGGTGATGGTGCTGGGCCTGTTGTGGTTTGCGCCGCGGCTTGGCGTGGGCCAGATCGCCGCGGGTCTGGCCGCGGTGCTGGCTGTCCTCAGCGCCATCGCTTGG
The DNA here is from genome assembly GCA_031417735.1 of Betaproteobacteria bacterium. GTDB lineage: Bacteria > Pseudomonadota > Gammaproteobacteria > Burkholderiales > Burkholderiaceae_C > Pseudaquabacterium. The sequence continues at coordinate 21,503 of JANOWE010000159.1, read as the reverse complement.
CTGGGCTCGGCCCGGCGCACCGCGCCGCAGCCCGCGCTGCGGCCTCCGGTCAAGGCCTGAACAAATCGGCCGCGCCGGCGGCCGACGGAGGCGTCACACCCAGGTGGCGGTAGGCCGCCAGCGTGGCGATGCGCCCACGCGGCGTGCGCTGCAAGAAGCCCTGCATGATCAGGAAGGGCTCGATCACGTCCTCGATCGTGCCCGGCTCCTCAGCGATGGCCGCGGCCACGTTGTCCAGCCCCACCGGGCCACCGTCGAAGCGGTGCACCACGGCTTCGAGCAGCTTGCGGTCCATCAGGTCGAAGCCTTCGGAGTCGACGTCCAGCATCTTCAGTGCCAGGTCGGCGATGGCGCGGGTGATCAGGCCGTCGCCCTTGACCTCGGCATAGTCGCGCACCCGGCGCAGCAGCCGGTTGGCGATGCGCGGCGTGCCGCGCGAGCGGCGCGCGATCTCGAACGCGCCCTCGGCCTGGATCGGCACCTTGAGCAGCCCGGCCGAGCGCTTGACGAGGGTGCCCAGCTCGGCCGGGCTGTAGAACTCGAGCCGGGCGACGATGCCGAAGCGGTCGCGCAGCGGGTTGGTCAGCATGCCGGCGCGGGTGGTGGCACCCACCAGTGTGAAGGGCTGCAGGTCGAGCTTGATGCTGCGCGCGGCCGGGCCTTCGCCGATCATGATGTCGATCTGGTAGTCCTCCAGCGCGGGGTAGAGGATTTCTTCGACCACCGGGCTCAGGCGGTGGATCTCGTCGATGAACAGCACATCGTTGCGTTCCAGGTTGGTCAGCAGCGCGGCCAGGTCTTTCGGCTTTTCCAGCACCGGGCCGCTGGTCTGGCGCAGGTTCACGCCCAGTTCGGCGGCCACGATGTGGCTCAGCGTGGTCTTGCCCAGCCCGGGCGGGCCGAACAGCAGCACATGGTCGAGTGCCTCGCCCCGCTTCTTGGCCGCGCCGATGAAGATCTGCAGCTGCTCGCGCGCCTTGTGCTGGCCGATGTAGTCGTCCAGCAGCTTGGGCCGCAGCGCGCGCTCTTGCGCCTCTTCACGCGCGGACTGGCGCTCGGCGCTGATGACCCGGGGTGTGGCCGCGCCCGGCAGGTCGGCAAAGTCGTCGGTCTGGATGCCCATACAGTGCATTGTCCACCGTCCGGCGCTGCCGCGAGGCCGCAGCGCTCGGCTTTTTGCGCTACTTCGACAGCGCTTTCAACGCCAGCTTGATGCCGTCGCTCACGCCCACATCCGTCGGCAGCGCCTTCAGCGCGGCGGCGGCGTCACGCTCGCTGTAGCCCAGCGCGATCAGCGCCTGCACGATGTCGGCCTGGTTGTCATTGGCCACCGCCGCGCCCGGTGCGCCGATGTCGGGGCTCAGCTTGCCCTTGAGTTCGAGCAGCAGCCGCTCGGCGGTTTTCTTGCCGATGCCTGGCACCTTGACCAGCCGCCCGGTCTGCTGCTGGGCCACGGCCTGGGCCAGCTCGGTCACGCTCAGGCCCGACAGCAGGCCCAGCGCCATGCGCGGGCCGATGCCGGAAATCTTGATCAGCAAACGGAAGGTGGCGCGCTCTGCGGCGGTGAGAAAGCCGAACAGCTGCTGCGCGTCTTCACGCACCACAAAGTGCGTCAGCAGCGTGACCCGTTCGCCCAGCGCCGGCAGGTTGTAGAAGCTGGACATCGGCACGTCCACCTCATAGCCCACACCGGCCACGTCGATGAGCACCTGGGGCGGGGTCTTTTCCGCCAGCAAACCTGTCAGCCGTCCGATCATGGGCGCAAGTATCGTTGCAGCCACGGCCACCAAGGCTGGACAAAGCCACCTCCAGGCCCATGCTCGTGAGGCCAGTGACGGCTGGTACCCAGCGGTCGCGGCGGAACCGGCTTTGCCGGGCCGCCTGCGGCGCCCCCTGTGGGGCGCGCCGCAGGCGCTTCGGGGGGGCTACCTTCGGAACAGCCCCAGGCGCTGCGCTTCCAGCGCGGCCTCGGCCCGCGAGCTGACATTGAGCTTGCGGTAGATCTGCTTCACGTAGTCGGCGATCGTGTGGCGGGACAGGCCCAGCTGCACGCCGATCTCGGGCAGGGTGAAGCCCTTGGCCACGCGCAACAGCACTTCGCTTTCGCGCTCGGTCAGCGAGACCTCGGGCATGGCGTTGGCCTGCGGCTTGGCCTGGCTGGCGAAGTACTTGATGACCTTGCGCGCGATCGACGGCGACAGCGGCGGCTCGCCCTGGCTGATGCGCTGCAACTGCTCGGTGATCAGCTCACGCGACTGCTCTTTCAGGATGTAGCCATACGCGCCGGCCTGCAGTGCCGGGAACAGGTGCTCGTCGTCGTCATGAATGGTCACCACCACCGACTGCGCCCCGGGCTGCATCACGCTGAGTTTGGCCACCACGTCGGTGCCGCTGCCGTCGGGCAGGCCCAGGTCGATCAGGGCCAGGTCGAAGCGCAGTTGCTGCACCTGCAGCAGCGCGTCCTGCACGCGTGAGCACTCGGTGATCTGGCTGTTCGGGAAGACCTGCATGACCAGGGCTTTGAGCCAGGCGCGGATCTCTGGCAGGTCTTCGAGCAGCAAGATGTGGTTCATGGTTTTTCCGGTGGTGGACGCTGCTGATCGGTGCTAGACAGCCTCGTCAAATCGTAACAGCGGCATCAGCCCGTGGACAGCTGGCGCTCGAGCGGCAACGTGAGGCGTATCACGGTTCCATAGCCTGGGCTCGATTCGACCAGGCATTGGCCCTGCAACTGCTTGGCCCGGCCCTTCATGCTGGCCATGCCGTGGCCCTTGTCGAGCCGGCCGTCCAGCTCGGTCGGGATGCCCTTGCCGTTGTCCTGGATCATCAGCTGGAAGTCGCCCTGGGCCAGGCTGCAGCGCACCGAGCATTGCGACGCCCCGCTGTGCTTGATGATGTTGCTGGTGGCCTCGCGCAGGATGCGGGTGGTCTGCACATAGGCGCGTGAGGACAGCGTGTGCGCCACCTCTTCGTCCGCCGGTGCGCTCCATTCGCCCACGATGCCGGCCTGCGACAAGCGCGACACCACCTCGGCGCGCCAGTCGCCCAGCGCGTCCAGCAGCTTCACGGGCTTGCCGGTCAGGCCACGCACCGACAGCCGCATTTCTTCCAGCGCCTCGCGGGCCAGGGTCGAGATGCGCTCGCTCTCGCTGGTGTGCACGATGGTCAGCAGCTTGGCGCCCAGGTCGTCGTGCAGGTCGGCCGCGATGCGCTTGCGCTCACGGTCGGTGACCTGCTCGACCTTCAGTTCGGCCAGCTGCGCAAAGTTGCGCTCGATCTGCGCCGTGGCTTCGCGGATGCGCACCTCCAGCTCAGCCCGGCTTTGCTCGGCCGACTGGTAGGCCCGGCCGTACTGCTGCACCAGCTGCAGGCCCATCAGGATGAACACCAGCGGCGGCACCAGCTGCGCCACATAGCCGATGCGCGAATCCAGCGCCAGCATCACGGCCAGCGCGTCAATCACCAATGCCAGGCCGACCACCAGCAGCATGGCCACCATCGGCCACAGCTGCGGGCTGCGCCGGCGCTGCAGCGTACCCAGGTGATACAGCGCGGCGGCCACCACCTGGGCCGTGAGCAGGCCGTACCAGATGCCCGAGGCCAGGTAGAGCCGGCCCGGCCCGGCGGCCAGCAGGCTGCCGGCCATGACCAGCATCTGCAGCGGCATGGCGCGCTTGACCCAGGCCTGACGTTGGCCGGCGTAGCGGATCAGGAACTGCACCGCCGCCAGCGTGATGAAGCTCATCAGCACCGCCAGGAGCAGCTCGATCACATGGTTCTTCAGCGGCAGCTGGCTGGCCCACAGCCGTGCCAGCAGCAGCGACCAGCCCACCATCAGCGCGCCGAAGTAGGCCAGATAGCTCTGGCTGCGGTTGAACCAGCCCATGACGAACATGAAGCTGCCCATCAGCAGCAGCGTGCCGCTCATCACCTCGGGCAGGCGGATGGCATAGACCAGTCGCTTGGCATGGTGGGCAGCCAGCGTCTCGTAGGGGCCGAATTCCAGCGGCGACAGCCCGCCCACGCGCTGGCGCGAGCTGACCTCGGCCAGCGGATAGCCCTTGACGCGCAGTTCCAGCTGGTTGCCGCTGGTCGACAGCAGGGCCGCTGGCAGCGCCACCAGCTGCGGCCGATGGCAGTTGCGCGACACCGGTTCGGTGAAGCGGCCACCGTCATGCACCAGCTGCCCGTTCAGCCGCACCTGCAGCACATTGCAGGCCCGTTCAACATACAGGCCCATCAGCCCGCCGGGTTGCAGTTGCGCCGGCGTGGCGTCGAACAACATCAGGTACCAGCGGTCATGGGCCCAGTCGGGCCCGTCGGCCGACCATTCGTCGGGCAGGGTCACGGCCCGGGCATGGGCCACGGCCGTGGTCCAGTCGGGGGGCATGCCGCCTTGCTGCGAACCGGCCGCGGCCAGGGTCGCCTGCCTCAAGGTCAACACCTGGGCCTGCACCGGGCCGACCGCCAGGAGGGCCAGCCAGGCCAGGGCCAGGCACAGCGCTGACCACAGGCGCGGGACGCCCTGGGCCCAGCAGGCGCACGGTCGGTCTGGCCGCTGGCGTGCAGCGCCAACAACTCGGGCGCAAGCCGTGCAGGTGGCGGGTGCATCGGTGGCAGAGCGCATCTGTGGGCATTGTGCGGGACGCCCGGCACCAGCAATCGACGGAGAATGATCGCCTTTGCTGCCCAGGCGCGTTTCGCACCGTGCCCCGCCGCCGTGATCCTTCGCCATGTCTTCGAGCCCACCGACAACGTTCGCCTGGCGCACCTGAGCGGTGCGCTGGACGAGCACCTTCGCGCCATAGAAGCCGCGCTGTCGGTGCGCATCCAGCGTCGCGAATCGGCCTTCAGCGTCGACGGCCCCAAGCCCCAGGCCAGCCGCGCGCTGGCGTTGCTGCAATCGCTGTACCGGCGCGCGGCACGACCCATTGGTGCCGATGCGCTGCAGCTGGCGCTGGTGGAAGCGCGTGCCGCCGACCAGCCCGATCCGGCCGGTGCCCAGGCGCTGCCGCCTGGGGCTGATGCGATACAGCTGCACACTCGGCGCGCCGACCTGCGTGGTCGCACACCCAACCAGGTGCGCTACCTGAACCACATTCAGGGCCACGACATCAGCTTCGGCATCGGCCCGGCAGGCACCGGCAAGACCTTTCTGGCCGTGGCCTGCGCGGTGGACGCGCTCGAGCGCAGCAGCGTGCAGCGCGTGGTGCTGACGCGTCCGGCGGTCGAAGCGGGCGAGCGCCTGGGCTTCTTGCCCGGTGACCTGGCGCAGAAAGTGGATCCCTATCTGCGCCCGCTGTACGACGCGCTCTACGACCTGATGGGCGCTGACCGCGTCAGCGCCGCGTTCGAGAAAGGCCAGCTCGAGATTGCGCCATTGGCCTTCATGCGCGGGCGCACTCTGAGCCATTCGTTCGTGATCCTGGATGAGGCGCAGAACACCACGCCCGAGCAGATGAAGATGTTTCTCACCCGCATCGGCTTTGGCTCACGCGCGGTGATCACCGGCGACATCAGCCAGGTCGACCTGCCCAAGGGTGCCGCCAGTGGCCTGGTGGACGCTGCGGCGGTGCTGGCCGACGTCAAGGGCATTGCCTTCTGCCACTTCAATTCGGGCGACGTGGTGCGTCACCCGCTGGTGGCGCGCATCGTCGACGCCTACGACGCCGCCCACCCGACCGGAGCCGGGGCATGAGCATCCGCAGAACCGAGCTGGCGCTGTCGCTGCAGTTCGCCGACCCGCGCCACCGCCACCTGCTGCCGCGCCACAAGGTCTCGCGCTGGCTGCGCGCGGCGCTGCAGGCGCCGGCCGAACTGACGGTGCGCTTTGTTGACGATGAAGAGGGCCGGCAGCTCAACTGCGACTTCCGCAGCCAGGACCACGCCACCAACGTGCTGACCTTCGACTACCAGCATGGGCCGGTGGTGGTGGCCGACCTGGTGTTGGCCACCGGCGTGCTCGAACGCGAGGCGACCGAGCTGGGGCTGCCCCTGGCTGACCATGTGGCCCATCTGCTGGTGCATGGGGCGCTGCATGCCCAGGGCCATGACCACCAGGACGACGACGAGGCGGCAGCGATGGAGGCGCTGGAAAGCCAGATCATGCTCGGCCTGGGCCTGCACGACCCTTACGCGGGCTGAGCGGGGCCGGGCCGGCTTGCGCCGGCTGCACCACAAGACGTCAGCGCTGGCGCATCAGCCGAGCTGCGTCCAATGCGAAATAGGTCAGCACGCCATCCGCGCCGGCGCGCTTGAAGGCCAGCAGCGCCTCCATCATCACCCCGTCATGGTCGAGCCAGCCATTGGCGGCGGCGGCCTTGAGCATGGCGTACTCGCCGCTGACCTGGTAGGCAAAGGTGGGCACGCGGAACTCGTCCTTGACCCGGCGCACGATGTCCAGGTAGGGCATGCCGGGCTTGACCATCACCATGTCAGCGCCTTCGGCGATGTCCAGCGCCACCTCGCGCAGCGCCTCATCGCTGTTGCCGGGGTCCATCTGGTAGGTTTTCTTGTCGCTCTTGCCCAGGTTGGCCGCGCTGCCCACCGCGTCGCGGAACGGGCCGTAGAACGCGCTGGCGTACTTGGCGCTGTAGGCCATGATGCGGGTATGGATCGCGCCGCCGGCCTCCAGTGCGTTGCGGATGGCACCAATGCGCCCGTCCATCATGTCGCTGGGCGCGACGATGTCGACCCCGGCCTGGGCCTGCACCAGGGCCTGCTGGCGCAGCACCCGCACCGTGGCGTCGTTCAGGATGTAGCCCTGCTCGTCGAGCAGGCCGTCCTGGCCATGTGAGGTGTAGGGGTCCAGCGCCACATCGGTGAGCAGGCCCAGCTGCGGAAAGCGCTGCTTGATGGCCATCACCGCGCGTGGCATCAGGCCGTCGGGGTTGGTGGCTTCGGCGCCGTCGGGCGTTTTCAGCGTCGGATCGATCACCGGGAACAGGGCCATCACCGGAATGCCCAGTTCAACGCAGGCCTCGGCCAGCGGCAGCAGGCGGTCGATCGACAGGCGCTGCACGCCGGGCATGCTGGGCACGTCATGGGCCAGGCCCTGGCCGTCCTGCACAAAGACCGGAAAGATCAGGTCGCTCGGATGCAGGCGGTGCTCGCGCACCAGATCGCGGCTGAAGGCGTCGCGGCGCAGCCGGCGTGGCCGGCTGGCGGGGAAGGGGGGTGGGGTGCGCAGGGTCATGGTCGGGGCGGGTGGTTGCGTCTCGGGTCGATGCTAAGCCGTACGTGGCATCGTTTCAGCCAGACTGTTGGCAGGTGCAGGTTGAGCGCAGGGCGGGCAATCTGCTGTTTGTCTGGGCAAGCGTGCAAAGTTGGCCTTTTCTCAGTGTTTCGACCATGGGATTGACGGATCTGCGCGGGGGCAATCTGCTAATATCGACAGCGGGTGGTTGCTGCGAAGTGACTGCTCCCTGCTTTTCCTCCCTGAGCAGGTGCCTTTGCGTGGCAACACGTGTCAAGGCTTACCACCCCGGCCCTTGTGGCCGGGGTTCTTTTTTTGGGCAACGCATTGAAGCGCCACGGCGGCCATGGCCTGCACCGCATCCTGGCCCGTGATGCTCCTCCGGCGCCATGGCAACGGCCGCCCATAATGAGCCGATGAACGCTGTTCTCTGGGTCAAGGCATTCCACATCGTGTTGGCGGCCAGTTGGTTTGCCTGCCTGTTTTATTTGCCGCGGTTTTTTGTCAACCTGGCCACGGTCGCGGCCGACAGCCACGCCGAACGCGAACGCCTGCTGTTGATGGCGCGCAAGCTCTACCGTTTCAGCAACCTGCTGATGGTGGTGGCGCTGGTGCTGGGCTTCTGGCTCTGGCTGGGATTTGGCAGCGGACGCTTTGCCGGCCAGTACTGGCTGCACGCCAAGCTGGCGCTGGTGATCTTGGTCATCGGCTACCAGCACCTGTGCCGAGCGCTGCTGCGCAGTTTTGAGCAAATGGCCAACCGACGCAGCCACCGCTGGTTCAGGCTCTTCAATGAGGCCTCGGTGCTGCTGTTCGCGGCCATCGTGGTGCTGGCCGTCGTGCGTCCGTTCTGAGGCCAGCCGCCGAGCCTGGCATGTCCAAACAGCCCTCTCCCTTGCACAGCGGCGGGCCGGCAGTTTGCACCGTGCCGAAGCCGGTGCGTTGACCGCCGGGCCGGCCCATGCTGACCAACACCAGGGTTCGGTCCCTTGGCCGCAGCAGTGCCGTGCCACTGGCCCTGGCCTGGGTCGCCTTGACCCTGTATGCCAGCCTGTTCCCGTTCAGCGGCTGGCGCTGGTTGCCCGGTGTGGCGCTGTGGGATTTGCTGCGCCTGCCCTGGCCGCGCTATTTCATTGCCTTCGACATCAGCAGCAACCTGCTGGGCTATCTGCCGCTGGGCTTTCTGGTCGCGCTGGCGCGCCTACGCCACGGTGCTGGCCGCTGGCCGGCCTTTTACTCCGGTGTGCTGGTCGGGGCGCTGCTGTCCTACGCCACCGAACTGGTCCAGCAACTGCTGCCGCAGCGCGTGCCATCGTTGCTGGACTGGCTGCTCAATGCGGCGGGGGCTTTGATCGGCGCCTGGCTGGCCGTGCTGCTGGCCTGGCTGGGCCTGCTGCGCCGCTGGCAGAGCATGCGTGAGCGCTGGCTGGGCCGGGGCAGTGGCGGTGCACTGGCGCTGCTCTTGCTGTGGCCGGTGGCGCTGCTGTTTCCGCCGCCGGTGACCTTGGGCCTGGGTCAGGTCGGACCGCCCTTGTTCGATCTGCTGGACGGCCTGCTCGCCGGCGTGCCCTGGGCCGAAGGCCTTGCCGACTGGTTGGCCAGCGGTGGCGCGACCGAGCATGCCTTCAGTGCGTTCAGCGAGGGTCTGGCCGTCGCCTTGGGCCTGCTCTCGCCCTGTCTGCTGGCCTTTGCCGCGTCGCCCCCTGGTTGGCGCAGGGTCTGGCTGGTGCTGGGGGCTGCGGTGCTGGGGCTGGGTGTCACCACCTTGTCGACCGCGCTGAATTTCGGCCCTGACCATGCGCTGGCCTGGCGCACGCCCCACGGCCTGATGGCGCTGCTGGCCGGCCTTGCGCTGGCTCTGGCGCTGTTGTGGATCGGTCGCCGCCTGGCTGCGGCACTGGCCCTGGTGGCGCTGACCGGCCTGGTCATGCTGGTGCATCAGGCGCCCACCGACCCCTACTACGCGCAAAGCCTGCAGGCCTGGGCCCAGGGCCGATTCATCCGCTTTCATGGCCTGGCGCAGTGGATGGGCTGGCTGTGGCCGTTTCTGGCCATGGGCTGGTTGCTGGGGCGGCTGGGCATGGCGCAGGACAAGCGCTGAAGCCCGGCCGCCGGTCGGCCCGACGGCGGGGCTGCCTACAATCCGGCCATGAGCTATTACCAGCGGCACATCTTTTTCTGTCTGAACGAGCGCCGCAGTGGTGAAGCCAGTTGCGCCCAACATGACGCGCAAGCGGCCTTCGATCACTGCAAGAAGCGGGTCAAGACGGAAGGCCTCGCCGGCGTGGGCGGTGTGCGCGTGAACAAGGCCGGGTGCCTCGACCGTTGCGCCGGCGGCCCGGTGGCGGTGGTCTACCCCGAAGCCGTTTGGTACAGCTTTGTCGATCTGTCCGACATCGACGAGATAGTGGATTCGCACCTGAAGCGGGGCCAGGTCGTTCAACGCCTGGTGCTGCCGGCCGACGTGGGCCGTTGACGCCGGCTTGGCCTCCGGTCTGCAGTTCGCCACGCTCCGGCGCGGTGACGGCGCTGCCGCCTGCCGCCGCATCCAGCCGGCCCATTCCTGACGCCCCGCGGGCGTCGATCTGACCAAATTCCGATGAAAAGACTGCTTGCCATTGCCCTGACCCTGACTTGCCTGGTCAGCCAGGCTCAAGTGCCCCAACCACCCGAAGTGGCCGCGCGCCAGTACCTGCTGCTGGATGTGAACAGCAACCAGGTGCTGGCTGAGCGCCAAGCCGACGTGCAGGCCGACCCGGCGTCACTGACCAAGCTGATGACCGCCTGGCTGGTGTTCGACGCGATCAAGGCCGGCAAGCTCACGCTGGAGCAGACTCTGCCGGTGTCGCTGCGCGCCTGGTCCGAGCGCAAGGGCGGCGGTTCGCTGATGTTCATCGACCCGAAGATGACGCCCAAGGTCGACGAACTGCTGCGCGGCATGGTGGCGGTGTCGGGCAACGACGCAGCGGTGGCGCTGGCCGAAGGCGTGGCCGGCTCGCTGGACGCCTTTGTGGCGATGATGAACCGCCAAGTCCAGGCCTGGGGTCTGAAGCACACCCAGTTCAAGAACGTCACCGGTCTGACCGAGGCCGGCCACTACAGCTCGGCGCGCGACCTGAGCGTGATTGCCAGCCACATTCTGGTCGACCACCCGGCCCACTACGGCAACTACTACGCGCTGCGCAACTACAGCTTCAACAACATCAAGCAGGACAATCGCAACATGCTGTTGGGCCGCGACCCTTCGGTGGACGGCATGAAGACCGGCTACACCGATGCCGCCGGTTATTGCCTGGTGGCCAGCGCCGAGCGTGACATGCCCAGTGGCAAGCGGCGCCTGCTCACGGTGGTGCTGGGCACCGCCTCGCGCGAGGCGCGGGCCAGTGAAAGCCAGAAGCTGCTGAACTGGGGTTACAGCGCCTGGGACGCGGTGCGGCTGTTCGAAAGCGGCAAGCCCGCCGCCGAGGTCCAGGTCTGGAAGGGCAAGACCGCCACCGCCAAGTTGGGTGCCGCGCAGGCGCTGGTGGTGGTCGTGCCCAAAGGCGAGGGCGACAAGCTCAAGACCACGCTGCAGCGCACCGACCCGCTGGTCGCGCCGCTGACCAAGGGCCAGCGCGTGGGCAGCCTGGACATCGCCACCGCCAGCGGCGCCAAGCTGGTCAGCGTGCCCCTGGTGGTGCTCGAGCCGGTGGCCGAAGCCGGCATCATGGGCCGGGCCTGGGACGCCGTCCGGTTGTGGATCAAATGAGCCTGCAGCCTTGCGCGAGGCGACACCCGTCCGCACGGCTTGTTTCGGTTAGTCTCTAGCCCCACCGTCGCCGGCGCCGCGTCGCCGCAGCCCTTGCGAGGATCAGCATGAACCCCCTGCCCGACACCCTGTGCCACCTGAACGGCCTCACGCTGCCGCTGTGCAATGCCCAGGTCTCGGTGCTGGACCGAGGCTTCATCTTCGGCGACGGCATTTACGAGGTGGTGCCGGTGTATGGCCGGCGTCTGTTACGCTTCGACGAGCACATGACCAGGCTGTCGCGGGGCCTGGCCAAGCTGCGCATCGCCAACCCGCACAGCCGCGAGGCCTGGCTGGGCCTGGTGCGTGAACTGGTCGCCGCCCAGCCGGCCGACGACCAACTGGTCTACCTGCAGCTCACACGTGGCGTGGCGCCGCGCGACCATGTCATGCCCGAGGGCGTCACGCCCACCGTGTTCGGCATGACCAGCGTGATGAAGCCGCCTTCGGCCGAGATGCGCCACCAGGGCGTGGCCTGCGTCACCGCGCGTGATTTTCGCTGGGAGCGGGGCGACATCAAGAGCACCTCGCTGCTGGGCAATGTGCTGGCGCGGCAGATCTCGGCCGACCATGGCGCGACAGAGACCATCATGTTCCGCGACGGCTGGCTGACCGAGGCCGCGGCCAGCAATGTCTGGGTCGTGCACGAGGGCGCCTTGCTGGGCCCGCCCAAGAGCGAGCATGTGCTCGAAGGCATTCGCTTCGACCTGCTGGCCGAGCTGTGCCGTGAGGTCGGCATTGCCTACAACCTGCGCCCGATCGCCGAGGCCGATGTGCGCGCCGCCGACGAACTGCTGCTGAGCTCGGCGACCAAGGAAATCCTGCCGGTGACCCGCCTGGACAGCCAAGCGGTGGGCCATGGCGCCCTGCGCGGCAAGCCCGGCCCGGTCTATGCCCGGCTGTTCGAGGCCTACCAGCGGGCCAAGGCCGAGCAGTGCATCTGACCAACGCCAGCCGAGATCGCCATGATTGAACAAGAGCTCTCCCCGGTGCCACCAGAGCATTCGCTGATCGACTACCCCTGCGCATTCCCGATCAAGGTCATGGGCGCACAGGTCGAAGGTTTTGTCGAGGCCATGGTGCAGGTGGCGCGGCAGTTCGACGCCGGATTCGACCCTGCCACGATCGAGCACCGCCCGAGCAGTGGCGGCCGCTACCTCGGTTTGACCTTGACTGTCCAGGCCACCAGCCGCGAGCAGCTCGATGAGCTGTACCGCACGCTGTCCAGCCACCCGATGGTCAAGGTGGTGCTGTAGGCGCGGCCCGGCACGCCTGCTGTCGATGAAGATCCTGAACCTGGGCCGCCAGCCCTGGCCGGTCACCGAAGCGGCGATGCGCGCCTTCACCGAGGCGCGCGGCCCCGACACCGAAGACGAGCTCTGGCTGGTCGAGCATGACCCGGTCTACACCCAGGGTCTGGCCGGCCGAGCCGAGCACCTGATCAACGCCGGCAACATCCCGGTGCTGAGCAGCAACCGGGGCGGCCAGATCACCTTCCACGGCCCGGGCCAGGTCGTGGCCTATCCGCTGGTCGACCTGAAGCGGGCCGGCATCTACGTCAAGGAGTTCGTCTACCGCATCGAGCAGGCCGTGCTGCGCGTGCTGCAGGACCAGGGCATCACCGGCCACCGCGTGCCCGGCGCGCCCGGCATCTATGTGCGGCTGGCCGACCCGGGTGGCCACGCCGCATTGACCTGGCCGGCACCGGGCCAGGATCCGTTCCGCGGCCTGGGCAAGGTGGCGGCGCTGGGCATCAAGGTCAGCCGCCATTGCACCTGCCACGGTGTGGCGCTGAACGTGGCGATGGATTTGTCGCCCTTTGCCGGCATCAACCCCTGCGGCTACGCCGGGTTGCAGACCGTTGACCTCGCTACACTGGGGGTTTCCACTGACTGGGCGAGCGTCGCGCAGCAACTGGGCCAAGGTTTGGCGGCGCAGTTCGAGCGCTGAGCCGAAACACACACTCCATGGCCACCCAAAACGTCGTCCATCAGCCGCAGACCGGCGACAGCTATGACGCCGCCGCCAAGCAAAAGGCGCAGGCCAAGACGGCGCGCATCCCGATCAAGGTGGTGGCTGCGGAGACCTTGAAAAAGCCCGACTGGATCCGCGTCAGGGCCGGTTCACCGAGCACCCGCTTCTACGAGATCAAGCAGATCCTGCGCGAGCACCAGTTGCACACGGTCTGCGAAGAGGCGTCATGCCCGAACATCGGTGAATGCTTCGGCAAGGGTACGGCCACCTTCATGATCATGGGCGACAAGTGCACGCGGCGCTGCCCGTTCTGCGATGTAGGCCATGGCCGACCCGACCCGCTGGACGTGAACGAGCCGGGCAACCTGGCGCGCACCATCGCCGCGCTGAAGCTGAAGTACGTGGTCATCACCAGCGTCGACCGCGACGACCTGCGCGATGGCGGTGCCGGCCACTTTGTCGACTGCATTCGCCAGGTGCGTGAGCTTTCACCCAGCACGCGCATCGAGATCCTGGTGCCCGATTTCCGTGGCCGTGACGACCGTGCACTGGAGATTTTGAAGGCCGCGCCGCCCGACGTGATGAACCACAACCTGGAAACCGCGCCCCGGCTGTACAAGCAGGCCCGGCCCGGGAGCGACTACCAGTTCAGCCTGAACCTCTTGAAGAAGTTCAAGGCCCTGCATCCCGACGTGCCGACCAAGAGCGGGCTGATGGTGGGCCTGGGTGAAACCGACGACGAGATCCTGGCCGTGATGCGCGACATGCGCGAGCACCACATCGACATGCTCACCATCGGCCAGTACCTCGCGCCGTCAGGCCACCATTTGCCGGTCCGGCGTTATGTGCACCCTGACACCTTCAAGATGTTCGAGGCGCAGGCCCGCACCATGGGCTTCAGCCATGCCGCCGTGGGCGCGATGGTGCGCAGCAGCTACCACGCCGACCAACAGGCCCACGAAGCAGGCGTGACGCAGGCCGTGTGAGGTCTGCCAGGCCGGCTGCGCCGCGGCGGATCAGGTCTCGGCCAGCAGCTTCTCGACCAACCGGTGCAGCGCGGGGAAATCGGGCGCGCCCACATAGCGCTTGACGATCTCGCCGCGCTTGTTGATCAGGAAGCTGGTTGGCGTGAGCTGCACATCGCCAAACTGGCGGGCAATTTCACCGGTGTTGTCGATGGCCACGCCGAACGGCAACTTGCGGCTGTCGGCAAAGCTGGCCACATAGGCCGGTGGGTCGTAGCTCATGGCCACGGCCACGGTCTGGTAGCCCTGGCTGCGGTACTTGTCGAAGGTGGCCACGATGTGCGGCATCTCGGCCACGCAAGTGGTGCAACTGGTGGCCCAGAAGTTCACCAGCACGACCTGACCCTGCCACTGCGCGCTGCTGTGCTGTTGGCCGTCGAGCAGGGTGTATTTCACGATCGGGGCCGACTTGTGGGCCTGACCGGCCCCCAGGGCCAGCCAAAGCGCTGCTGCGGAGGCGACAGCCACTGCGGCGGTGACAAGATGGCGGCGTGATAACGACATGGTGGAGACCTTCATGCAACGTCGAAAGTTTACGTCAGGGGTATTTTTCACCGGCTGGGCGGTGTGCGACCCCTTGCGTGCGGCTACCTTCAGTGAGTCGGACGCGGCAGCGGGTATTCGCAGCGCACTGGAGCGCGGTGCCATCGCGGCCGTGGCGCTGCTGGGCAAGGCCGACGGCTTCATGGGCAACCCGCTGGTGCGCATCTCCTTGCCCGGGTTCCTGGACGACGCGTCCAAGCTGTTGAAGCTGACCGGTCAGCAAAAGCGTGTCGATGAGCTGGTGCTGGCCATGAACCGCGCGGCCGAGGCCGCCGTGCCGCAGGCCAGGACCTTGCTGATCAGCACCGCCAAGTCGATCTCGGTGCAGGACGCGGTGAGCGTCGTGCGCGGCTCGGACACCTCGGTCACCGACTTCTTCGCGCGAACGACCCGTCAACCACTGGGTGAGCAGTTCCTGCCCATTGTCACCAAGGCCACCGAAAAGGTCTCGCTGGCCGACAAGTTCAATGCGGTGGCCGGCAAGGCGGCCCAGTTCGGCCTGCTCAAGGGCGATGACAGCAACATCCAGCGCTATGTCACGGCCAAATCCCTGGACGGCCTGTACCTGATGATCGGCGCCGAAGAACGGAAGATCCGGAAAGACCCGGCGGGCACCGGCAGCGCCATCCTGCGCAAGGTGTTCGGCGGCTGACTTGGCAGCGGCCGGCGCGGGCCTGCCCGGTCAGGACCGCCGCGCCAGTTCCATCACCAGCACCGAAGACAGCGATTGGCGCAGACCATCGGGTCCGATGCGCGTGGCCAGCTGGCCGACCTCGCAGCCCCGGCCTGCGGGGGTGATCTCGATCAAGGCCGGCGCGGGCAGTTGCTGCGACATTCTTGCCTGCAGTGCACGCATCGATTCACCTTCGAACGACGACTCGTAGATCAGCACCTGGGGGCAACCTTCATCGCAGTATTCATGGGCTGCCACCACAGACGGTACGTAGTCGATGAACAGGTCCTGGCCCTGCAGCGCCTCGCGCACCAACTGCCGCACATCGCGACGGGTGGCCAGCACCAGCACCTGACTGCCCGCCGGCAAGGCGATGGCCTCGCTGGTACCACCCAGGTCGACGGCGCTGGCACCTTCGAGCGTGTCATTCACGGTGTGTGGAAATGCCAGTGTCAGGGTGCAACTGTTGGCGTCGAGCTCGCGCATCACGGTCACTCCAGCAATCTGTGCGGCGTACTGCAACAGCAACCAGTCCAGCGTGTCCAGCTCGTCCGCGCCGGGCATCTCGGCATGGCCAGGCTCGCTGGTCTCCAGATCCTCGGGTCGGTGGTCAAAGCGGCAGACCAGCCGGCCCTGCACGGGCCACGGCTTGACGTCGAGCCGCCAGTCGATGGCCGAGCGGGCACAGCCCAGACTCCAGTCGGCCGCCGAACGCAGCACCAGATGCACCAGGCTCAGGTCGCCCAGAATCTCGACCGCTGACAAGGTCAGTCGGCGGCCGAAGGCGCCCGCCGGCGCATGTGGGGCAAGCTCGTCCAGCACTTCGGTCAGCACGGCCGACAGTGCAACACGTTCAACACTCTGTTGCACCTGCCCACCGGCAAAGCGGGCGATCTGCTGGCCCCGCAGTCCGGCGCGGCGCGCAGCACCGATCTCACCCCGAAGCGCCTTGAGGCCGGCTTTGTCGATGCGGCCGCTGCTGACAAATTCGGTCAACCGGTCAAGCGCGTGGGTCAAGGGCACTGCAACGTCTTCGGACAGTCGGCCCATCACATCGCCCAGCGTGGGCACCACGCTGGACGGAATGGGGCTGTGCGAGGGCGGCAGGTCCACGATGTTCAGGTCGGCAAGATTCATCTTCTGGTCCTCTGTGCGCCGGGTCAATCCCACAGACTGGGCGCGGCCGGTTGTGGCGGGCATGCCTGGCTAGCCGGCGTCCGACCATAGTGCACGCAAACCCCCAATGCGCGCGACCACCGGTCTGGCTTGTATGTCGGCGTGACAAGCGTCACGGCAGCAGGGTATGACAGGGCCAGGATAATTCGATCCATGCCTCAAGTTTCAAGCTTTACTGTCGAGTGCTGGTCGTTGTGGCCAGGCTTCGTGGGCGGTTCGTGCCGGCTGATGCGTGTGGCCATCTGCGGGGTGTTCAGCATGCTGACGTTGGCATGCTCACCTGTGCTTGATTGGCGCCAAGCCCGGCCCGAAGGCTGGGGCGTGGTGCTGCTGATGCCCTGCCGACCCGATCAGCATGAGCGCCAGGTGCCGCTTTCGGGCCACCAGGTTCGCCTGGGCATGCTGGTGTGCGAGGCCGATGGGCACACCTATGCGCTGGCTTCGGCATTGATGGCTGATCCCGCCCAGGTGGGCCCGGCGCTGCTGGCATTGGCCGGCGCCACGCAGGCCAATCTGAAGGGCAGGTCGGGCCCGCCCCTACCGGCTCAGGTCAAAGGCATGACACCGCGTCCTGAGGCCGGCCGGTGGCAGGTTCAAGGAACCTTGCCCGATGGTCGGCCGGTGACGGCCCAGGCCCTGGTCTTTGCCCACGGCATGCGGGTCTACCAGGCCACGGTGATAGGGCCCCGCGCCGACCCGGTGCGGGCGCAGGTTTTTTTTGAAGCGATAGTCCTCCAGCCGTGACGGCACCAGCCACTGTGACAACAGGCCTGGATCGCGGCCAGGCGGTCCGCCTGTTAGCGGTGTTTGCGTTTGCCTGCTTCTTTTCTGCTCTGGTGCGCGCGGTCACTGCCACGCCGGCGCCGGTGTTCAGCCAAGAGTTGAACTTCGCTGCCGCTCAACTCGGCTTGCTCGCTGGCGCCTACTTTCTGGGTTTCTCCATGGTGCAACTGCCGCTGGGGTCGGCACTGGACCGCTGGGGTCTAACGCGTGTGCTGCTGGTTTTCCTGGCCGCCGCCGTGGTCGGTTGCATCAGTTTTTCGGTGGCCACTGATCTGATCAAACTGCTGCTGGCCCGCTTTCTTGTCGACGCAGGTCTGGGCGCCTGCCTGATGGCACCGCTGACCAGTTTTCGCCATCGACTGCTGGCGCCGGCCCAACTGCAGACCAATGCCTGGCTGCTGATGACCGGCTCGTTCGGCATGCTGGCATCGACCCTGCAAGTGCAGGTGCAGTGGCAGTTGCCGCTGCTGGGCTGGTGGGGCTTGTTTGTTGCCGTGGCCGGAATGCTGGTCCTGGCCATGGCCATGATTGCCAGGGTGGTGCCAGACGACCGGCCTCGGTCCGAAGGGTCGATCGGGCACAGCTCTGCCACAGGTGCAGCCCAGGTCGCCGAGCCGGGCGCAGCCAGGCCGGTGCCCGTCAATCCGGGCTACCGGGCGGTGTTCTGGCACCCGGCCTTTGTCCGTGTCGCGCCCCTGGGCTTCGTCGCCTATGGCGGCTTGATCGCCACGCAGTCGCTGTGGGTAGGCCCCTGGCTGACCGAGGTGGCTGGGCGCGGTGCATACGGCGCCGAACGCGGTTTGTTTGTGGTCAACCTGTCCATGCTGCCGGCCTTTTTGTGCTGGGGCCTGATGATGCCCAGGCTGGCCCGCTCGGCCTGGGACGGTGAGCACCTGATTGCCACGCTCTGGTCTGTGGCCGTGCTGTGCGGCGGGCTGATCGCGGCGATGGGGGTGCAGGCCCGGCGGGCTGTGGGCACTTTGGTGGGTGACCACCAGCGTCGTCTCGCACAGTCAGCCTGCGCTGGCCCAGGCGTTTCCTGCGGCGCTGGCCGGACGCGCCTTGTCGGCGTTCAAGCTGATGATATTTGCTGGCGTATTCGTCGTTCAGTGGTGTCTGGGGCTGCTCATCGACCTGCTGCAGTTCTGGGCTCTGCCGAAACCTCAGGCCTTCAGGTTGGCGTTTGCCACGTTCATCCTGGCCGCAAGTCTGTCGTTCCTCTGGCTGAACCTGCTGCGCTGGCGCGATGCCAGGGCTGGCCAGTCACCCGGCGCACCATAATGAGCGACCGCTGAAAAAACTTATGACAGGCCTGTTCATCATTGCCCATGCTCCGCTGGCCAGTGCGTTGCGCTCGGCTGCGATGCACGCCTACGCCGAGTTGGCACCTCTGATCGGCGTCTACGACGTGCCGTCCGGGGACAACCGCGAGGCCTATGCTGAAGAGGCCAAGATCGTCATGGACAGCCTGCAGGCCGACCAGATCCTGATCTTGACCGACATGGTGGGCGCCACGCCGGCCATCGTGGCACAAAGTCTGGCTGTGGATGGCCGCCGCAGGGTGTTGGCCGGGGTCAACGTGCCCATGCTGTGGCGCGCGCTGAACTACAGCCAGCTGCCGCTGGACGCCTTGATCGTAAAGGCAATCGAAGGCGCGGTTCGAGGTGTGCAGCCCATAGACACGCCTGCGCCGCAGTAACAGGCCAACCCACCGTCCAGCGATGATCCGAACCAGCATCACCATCATCAACAAGCTGGGCCTGCACGCCCGTGCTTCGGCCAAGTTGTCCAAGCTTGCCGGCAGCTATGCCTGCGAGGTCCACATGTCACGCAACGGCCGGCGCATCAATGCCAAGAGCATCATGGGCGTGATGATGCTGGCCGCAGGCCTGGGCAGCGAAGTCGAGCTCGAGACCGATGGCGAGGGCGAACAAGCGGCCATGGACGCCTTGCTGCAACTCATAGGCGCCAAGTTCGGCGAGGAGCAATGACGTGGTGCGATCGAGCAGGCCAGCTGGCGATCGGCAGACGCTGATTCAGCGCAAGTCAATGCACTGGGTGACCACATAGGGCCTGGCCGCCCGCTGCTACATTGCCGGCATGAGTATCCAGATGTTCGGACTGCCAGTCTCCCGCGGCGTGGCGATCGGGCGAGCGGTGCTGGTGGCATCGTCGCGAGCCGATGTTGACCATTACTTCATTGAAGTAGGGCTTGAGCGGGCCGAAGTCGATCGAGTGCGGCAGGCCCGTGACAAAGTGGTCACCGAACTGCAGACGCTCAAGCGAGACTTGCCTGGTGACACGCCGACCGAGCTTTCGGCCCTGCTGGATGTGCACCTGATGCTGCTGCGCGACCCCATGGTCTCAGAGGGCATTCGCCATTGGATCGAGGTGCGCCACTACAACGCCGAGTGGGCGGTGACCGCGCAGACCGATGTTCTGGTGCGCCAGTTCGACGACATGGAGGACGAGTACTTGCGCGAGCGCAAGGCCGACATCGAACAGGTGGCCGAGCGCCTGCTGCGCGCGCTGAGTAAGGGCGAGCCCCGGCTGCCGGCAATGGCGCGCGCGCGCGACTTTGCAGGCGAAGATCCCTTGGTGCTGGTGGCCAACGACATTGCGCCTGCCGACATGCTGCAGTTCAAGGGCAGCGTGTTCACCGGCTTCGTCACCGATGTGGGTGGGCGCACCTCGCACACCGCCATCGTCGCCCGCAGCCTGGACATACCGGCCGTGGTCGGCGCCCGCGAGGCCAGCCGCCTGGTGCGGCAGGACGACTGGCTGATCATCGACGGCGACAGCGGTGTCGTGGTGATCAACCCGACCCAGATCGTGCTTGAGGAGTACCGCTTTCGCCAGCGTGAGAGCGCGCTGGAGCGTGCGCGCCTGGACCGCCTGCGTCACCGACCCTCGGTCACCCTCGATGGACAGTCGGTGGCCTTGCTGGCAAACATCGAACTGCCTGGCGACGTCGTCGCCGCGTTGGATGCCGGGGCCGTTGGCGTCGGCCTGTTTCGCACCGAATTCCTGTTCATGAACCGTGACGGCGGGTTGCCCGACGAGGACGAGCAATACGAGGCCTATCGAAGCGTGGTCCAGGGCATGCAGGGGCTGCCGGTCACCATTCGCACCGTGGACATCGGCGCAGACAAGCCACTGGACCGCATGGCCATGCATGAGCTTCGCCATGAAACCGCGCTCAATCCGGCCTTGGGTTTGCGCGCCATACGCTGGAGCCTTTCAGAGCCCGCCATGTTCAGGCAGCAGATTCGGGCCATCCTGCGCGCCAGCGCGCACGGCAAGGTGCGCATGCTCTTGCCAATGGTCGCCCACCGCAGCGAGATCCTGGCCACGCAAGAGAACATCGCCCGAGCCCGGCAGCAGCTCAGCGACGCCGGCATCGCCTTCACAAATGTCGAGGTGGGCGCCATGATCGAAGTACCGGCCGCAGCGCTGATGATGCCCACGTTGATGGCGCACTTCGACTTCGTCTCGCTGGGAACCAACGACCTCATCCAGTACACCCTGGCCATTGACCGGGCCGATGAGGCCGTGGCCCACCTGTATGACCCGTGGCACCCCGCCGTACTCAAGCTGGTCCGCGACGTGATCGCCGCAGCGCAAACCGCGGGAAAAGACGTCAGTGTGTGCGGAGAGATGGCCGGCGACATGCATTTCACCGAGCTGCTACTCGGCATGGGCTTGCGAGCCTTCTCCATGCACCCGAGTCAGATCCCCACAGTCAAACAACGTGTGCTGCGCGCTGACACACAGCGCCTGGCGCCACTGATCCCTGAACTGCTGGCGAGTCCGGAACCAGCCCAGAGCTGGTCGGCGCTGACCGTGAGGCCAGCAGCCGCCCGAGCCTGAAACTGGCCCAGCAAGGCCTGGATCCGGGGCCGAAGCGTCAGTGCCCTAAGCTGTTTTTGGCAGTGAAGAGGACTCCAGGTAAATCCTATGCTATAGTCGTGGGCTTCGCTGCTGAAACGCAAGCGAAGTGACTGGAGGAGGCGCAGGCCTCTAGAGGTCGAACGAAGGGGTCAACACAGGGCCGGAAGCGAAAGCCGCCGGAGTGGTGAAGGCACCAAAACACGGTGAAATTTTCGAATGCTGCAGGCGCGGTAGACGAAAAATAAATCGAGTGAAGAGGTTGACAGGGTCGAAAAGACGGCCCATAATTCGACCTCTTTGCTGACCTAGCGTCAGCAGCTCTTTAAAAACACACAGCCGATAAGCGTGGGCGTTTGAAGGCGAGTACCGAGAGTCGAAAGGCTCGAGGTCTCATGGACCTTAAACGCTCACTGAATTGAAATTCATGCAAGTGAAGTTCACTTCAATTCTTTGAGT
>JANOWE010000158.1:0-11153 GCA_031417735.1 Betaproteobacteria bacterium | reverse complement strand
TCGGCGGTGCGGAAGGTGCCGCTGCTGGCGCGGCCCAGCTTCTTGCCGGTGAGGTCGTCGACCACGTCGTAGCTCAGGCCAAAGGTCTCGGCTTCCTTGATGGTGGCCAGCATGCCGGCGATGCCGACGCGGTTGGCGATGAAGTTGGGCGTGTCCTTGGCCCGCACCACGCCCTTGCCGAGCGCGCGGGTGACGAAGGTCTACAGCTGATCCAGCACCTCGGGTTGCGTGGCCGGCGTGTTGATCAGCTCCACCAGCGCCATGTAGCGCGGCGGGTTGAAGTAGTGAATGCCGCAGAACCGCGGCTTGATGCTGTCGGGTAGCACCTGGCTGAGCTTGGTGATCGACAAGCCCGAGGTGTTGCTGGCCACGATGGCATGGGCGCTGAGCGCGGCACTGCCCGAAGCCATCAAGCCGCGCTTTTGCGGCATCCATTTCTTCAACCCGCCGCGCTACATGCAGCTGCTGGAGCTGATCCCCACGCCCACCACCGGGCCTGAGATCCTGGACCAGCTGGAGACCTTCGCTACCCGCCAACTCGGCAAGGGTGTGGTGCGGGCCAAGGACACGCCCAACTTCATCGCCAACCGCGTGGGCATCGCCGGCATGCTGGCCACGATCAAGGAGGCCGAGAACCACGGCCTGGGCTATGACGTGGTCGACGACCTCACCGGCAAGAAGCTGGGCCGCGCCAGCAGCGGCACCTTTCGCACCGCCGACGTGGTAGGCCTGGACACCATGGCCCATGTCATCAAGACCCTGCAGGACAACCTGGCCGACGACCCGTTCTTTGCCAGCTACGGCACGCCGGCGGCGGTCAACGCCTTGATCAGCGCTGGCGCCCTGGGGCAAAAAACCGGCGCAGGCTTCTACAAGAAGGTCGGCAAGGACATTCTGCGCTTTGACGCTGCGAAGGGCGACTATGTGCCGGGTGGCGGCAAGGCCGAGGCCATCGTCGACCGCATGCTGAAAAAGCCCGCCGCCGAGCGGCTGAAGCTGCTGCGCGAATCAAGCCACCCGCAGGCCCAGTTCCTGTGGGCCATCCACCGCAATGCCTTCCACTATGTGGCGGTGCACCTGGCCGAGGTGGCCGACAGCGCGCGCGAGGTCGACCTGGCCATGCGCTGGGGTTTCGGCATGAAGCAGGGCCCGTTCGAACTCTGGCAGGACGCCGGCTGGCAACAGGTGGCTGGCTGGGTGAAGGACGACATTGATGCCGGCAAGGCTTTGAGCCAGGCGCCGCTGCCCGCCTGGGTGTTCGACGGCCGCAGCGGCGTGCACACGCCGGAAGGCTCGTGGAGCGCGTCGCAGCAAAAATACCTGCCGCGCTCCGGCCTGGCCGTCTATGACCGCCAGCATTTCCCGGAACGCCTGTCGGGCGAAGGCGCCCGGCCCGCGCTGGTTGCCGGCACCGAGCTGTTCAAGAACGACGAGATCCGCCTGTGGACGCTGGACGACCAGGTGCTGATCGCCAGCATCACCAGCAAGATGCATTTGATCGGCCCCGGCGTGATCGAGGGCCTGCTCAAGGCGGTGGAACTGGCCGAAGGCGCCTACGATGGCCTGGTGATCTGGTCGCCGGACGAGATGTTCTCGGCCGGCGCCAACCTCGAAGCCATGCTGCCCACCTTCATGAAGCTGGGCGCCAAGGGCATCGCGCCCGAAATCAGGAAACTGCAGGACGCGCTGCTGCGCCTTCGCTACGCCAGCGTGCCCACGGTGGCGGCCATGCGCGGCATCGCGCTGGGCGGCGGCTGCGAAATCGCAGTGCACTGCGCCAAACGGGTCGCCCATGTCGAGACCTATGTCGGCCTGGTCGAGGTGGGCGTGGGCCTCATCCCCGGCGGCGGCGGCCTGACCTACATCGCCCGCCGCGCGGCCGAGAATGCCCTGGCCGCCGGCAACACCGACATCCTGGCCTTTGCCAAGGAAGGCTTCACCGCCGCGGCCATGGCCAAGGTGGGCACCAGCGCGCATGAGAGCCGCCAGCTGGGCTACCTGCTCGAAGGCGATGTGCTGGTGGCGCACAAGGACGAGCTGCTGTTCACCGCCATCAGCCAGGTCAAGGCCATGGCCAGCGCCAACTGGCGCGCGCCGCTGAAAACCCTGTTCCCGGTCGCCGGCCGCTCGGGCATTGCCACCATCAAGGCCTCGCTGGTGGGTATGCGCGACGGTGGTTTTGTCAGCGCGCATGACTTCCACATCGCCAGCCTGATCGCCGACGTGGTCTGTGGTGGCGAAGTCGAGGCCGGCGCGATGGTCAGCGAGGACTACCTGATGGCGCTGGAGCGCAAGCACTTCTGCGCGCTGCTGGAACACCCGAAATCGCAGGAACGGATCATGGGATTGCTGCAAACCGGCAAACCTGTCCGGAATTGACCCACCCCCGTAGCGCCGTCGGCGCTCCGCCTCAAGGGGGCACCGCCAGCGGCCCGGCAAAGCCGGTTCCGCGGCGGTCGCTAGTTGAAGACACCCGTCTGTGAAGGGACAGTGAGATGAAACAGATTCAAGACGCCTACATCGTCGCCGCCAGCCGCACGCCCATCGGCCGCAGCCACCGCGGCATGTTCCGCAACACCCGGCCCGACGATCTGCTGGTGGCCGCCATCAAAGGCGCCATGGCCCAGGTGCCGGGGCTGGACCCCAAGGCCATCGAAGACGCCATCGTCGGCTGCGCCATGCCCGAAGGCGAGCAGGGCCTGAACATGGCCCGCGTGGCCGCGCTGCTGGCGGGCCTGCCCCACAGCGTGGGCGGCATCACCGTCAACCGCTTCTGCGCGTCCGGCCTGTCGGCGGTGCAGATGGCGGCCGACCGCATCCGCGTCGGTGAAGCCCAGGTGATGATCGCCGCCGGCGCCGAGAGCATGAGCATGGTGCCGATGAGCGGCAACAAGCCCTCGTTCAACCCGGCGGTGTTTGCCCGCAACGAGGACATCGGCATCGCCTACGGCATGGGCCTGACGGCCGAGAAGGTGGCCAACCAGTGGAAGGTCAGCCGTGCCGCGCAAGACGAGTTCGCGCTGCAGTCGCACCTGAGGGCCATCAAGGCCCAGCAGGCCGGTGAATTCAGCGACGAGATCGTGCCGGTCGAGGTGCTCGACCGCCAGCCCGACCTGGCCACCGGTGAGGTGACCATCAGCCGCCGCACGGTGAGCCTGGACGAAGGCCCGCGCGCCGACACGACCCTGGAGGCGCTGGCCAAGCTGCGCACGGTGTTTGCAGCCAAGGGTTCGGTCACCGCCGGCAACAGCTCGCAGACCAGCGACGGCGCGGGCTGCCTGATCCTGGCCAGCGAGCAGGCCGTCAAGCAGTTCGACCTGAAGCCGCTGGCGCGGTTTGTCAGCTTTGCCTCACGCGGTGTACCGCCCGAGATCATGGGCATAGGCCCGATCGAGGCGATTCCCGCCGCGCTCAAGGCCGCCGGCCTGAGCCTGGCCGACATGGGCTGGATCGAGCTCAACGAGGCCTTTGCCGCGCAGTCGCTGGCGGTGATGAACACCCTGGGCCTGAACCCCGAACTGGTCAACCCCATGGGCGGCGCGATCGCGCTGGGCCACCCGCTGGGCGCCACCGGCGCCATCCGCGCCGCCACCGTGGTGCATGCGCTGCGCCGCCACAAGCTGAAGTACGGCATGGTCACGATGTGTGTGGGCACCGGCCAGGGCGCGGCCGGCATCTTCGAAGCCCTTTGAGCAAGGAAGCGACATGAGCATCAAGACCGCCACACTGAACGGCGTGGCCACGATCGAGATCGCCCGGCCCGAGAAGAAGAACGCGCTGACGCGGGCGATGTACCAGGCCATGGCCGACGCGCTGGCTGCGGCCGGCGCCGACAAGGCCGTGCGCTCGGTGCTGATCACCGGCCAGCCCGGTGTCTTCACCTCGGGCAACGACATCGAAGACTTCATGCAGCACCCGCCCTCGGGGCCGGACTCGCCGGTGCTGCGCTTCATGCACGCGCTGCTGGACGTCGACAAGCCCGTGGTGGCGGCGGTCACCGGCGCGGCGGTGGGCATCGGCACGACCATGCTGCTGCACTGCGACCTGGTCTATGTCAGCGACGAGGCGCGTCTGGCGATGCCCTTCGTCAGCCTGGGCCTGGTGCCCGAATTCGGCAGCAGCCTGCTGGTCCCGGCGCTGATGGGCCAGGCCAAGGCGGCCGAGCGGCTGCTGCTGGGCGAGCCCTTCACCGGCAGCGATGCGGTGGACTGCGGCATCGCCAACGCCGTCTTGCCGGCCACGGAAGTGGTGGCCCATGCCCGGCACATGGCCGAGCGCTTCAACGCCTTGCCACCCAGCGCGGTGCGCGAAACCAAGCGCCTGATGCGCGAGCCGCTGCGCGCCCGCATCCGCGAGGTGATGGCCACCGAAGCCGAACTGTTCGGCCAGCGCCTGCGCAGCCCCGAGGCGATGGAGGCCTTCCAGGCCTTTTTCCAGAAGCGCAAGCCCGACTTCAGCCAGTTCTGAATCCCGGGTTGCCACCATGTCGCTGGCGCTGAAACTGGCCCTGGGTCCCTTGCTGCTGGCGCAGGCGGTGCACACCCGGCGCCGGCTGCCCAAGCTGCCCGAGGCTGCCGGCCCACGTGAAGGGGTGGCTGGCCGCGGTGCTGCCGGGCCGTCGCTGCTGATCGTTGGTGACTCGTCGGCCGCGGGTGTGGGCGTGGACCAGCAGGAGCAGGCGTTGGCTGGGCAGCTGTCGTCAGCCCTGGCCGAGCGGCTGGGTCTGGCCGTGCGCTGGCAGCTGTGTGCGCGGTCCGGCCTGAGCAGCGCGCAAATGCTGGCCTTGCTGCCCGACGCGCGGCCGGCCGATGTGGCGGTGCTGGTGTCGGGGGTGAACGATGTGATCGAACAGATTTCGCCCCGCCAGGCGCTGCGCGACCGCCAGGCCTTGCTTGACGCCTTGCGCCAGCGCACCGGTGTGCGCCATGTGGTGATGACACCGGTGCCACCGATGGGCCACTTTTCCGGCCTGCCGCAGCCCCTGCGCTGGCTGGCCGGCCGCGACGCCACAGCCCATGAGGCGGCACTGGCGCGCTGGGCTGTGGGCCGGCCCGGCGTCAGCCACCTGAGCTTCAACCTGCCGATGGACGACCCTGCCCTGCTGGCGTCCGATGGCTTTCATCCTGGCGCCTTGCTCTACCGCTTCTGGGGTCAGACCCTGGCCCGGCACATTGCCGGCTCGGTTCTGGCCCAGCTTTGACCGTTCAACCCAAGGAGAACACCATGGATCCCACCCGCTCACTCAAGGGCAAGACCCTGCTCATCACCGGTGGCTCACGCGGCATCGGCGTGGCCATTGCGGTGCGCGCCGCACGCGACGGCGCCAACATCGTGCTGCTGGCCAAGACGGTCGACCCCAACCCCAAGCTGCCCGGCACTCTGGCCAGTGCGGCGGCCGAGGTGCAGGCCGCCGGTGGCCAGGCGCTGGCGATCCAAACCGACATCCGCGACGAAGCGGCGGTGGCCGAAGCGGTGAACGCAGCGATCGAGCGCTTTGGCGGCATCGACATCGTCGTCAACAACGCCAGTGCCATCAGCCTGACGCCCACGCCGGCCACGCCGATGAAGCGCTTCGACCTGATGATGGGCGTGAACGCGCGCGGCACCTACTGCGTGACCCAGGCCTGCCTGGAAGAGCTGATCAAGTCGGGTACGGCCGGGCGCAATCCGCATGTGCTGAACATGAGCCCGCCGCTGTCGATGAAGGCGCACTGGTTCCAGAGCCATGTGGCCTACACCATGGCCAAGTACGGCATGAGCATGTGCACGCTGGGCCATGCGGCCGAGTTCCGCCGCCATGGCATCGGCGTCAACAGCCTGTGGCCGCGCACCGCGATCAACACCGCGGCGCTGCAGATGATCCCGGGCGTGGACACCAACAAGTGCCGCAGGCCGGCCATCCTGGCCGACGCCGCGCACCTGATCCTGACCAGCGACGCCAAGACCACCAGCGGCAATTTCTTCATCGACGATGCGCTGCTGGGTGAGCATGGCGTGACCGACTTTGACTCCTACGCAGTGGTGCCGGGAACCAGGGACCTGATTCCCGACTTCTTTGTCGACTGAGCAGCGCGGTGGTCAAGGTGGTGGGCTGCCGTCCAGCCCCAGCCGCCGCGCCACCCAGCCCAGGCTGGGGCCCTGCACCAGCAGCGAGACCACCACCACCACCAGCGCCACATCGATCATGCGGTAGGCGCCCGGCACGCCGGCAATGAAGGGGTAGACCGCCAGCACGATGGGCACCGCGCCGCGCAGTCCCACCCAACCGACCAGCGCCTGTTCACGCCAGCCAAAGCCCAAGGGGCTCAGGCACAGACATACCGCCAACGGTCGTGCCAGCAGCATCAGCGCTGCGGCCACCAGCAGGGCAGGGCCGACCGACAACCAGACCTGGTGCGGCGTGACCAGCAGGCCCAGCAACAGGAACAGCCCCGACTGCGCGATCCAGGTGTAGGCATTCAGCGCCGGCAGCGCCGTGCGCACCTGGGCTTGAGCGCGTCGCGCCACGCACAGGCCGAACAGGTACACGGCCAGAAAGCCCGAGCCTTCAAGCAGCCCGGCCAGTGCAAACACCACCATGCCGCAGGCGCTGAGCAACAAGGCGCTCAGGCCATCATGGCTGGGGTCGATCGGCAGCCGACGCAGCAGCCCGGCCATCAGCCAAGCCCCGGCCAGGCCAACCACCGCGCCCCAACCGGCCTGGCGCAGCAGCATGCTGCCGTAGCCGACGCCAGGGCCGGCCAGTGCCTGTGGCTCGGTGATGGCCAGGATCAGGCCCATCGTCAGCACCACCGCCGCAGGGTCGTTCAGGCCCGATTCGACCTCCAGCGTGGCACTCAGGCGGGGCGGCAACTGCACACTGCTGTGCGTCAGGCGGTTGAACACCGCCGCCGCGTCGGTCGACGACAGCACCGCGCCGAGCAACAGGCCATGCTGCCAGGGCAGCCCCAGTGCCCAGACCGCAGCCGCGCCGGTGACCAGAGCGGTGACCGCCACACCCAGGCTGGCAAGCAGGCTGGCTGGCAACAGCCCCACGCGCAGCGTGGCCCAGGACGTGCGCAGCCCGCCGTCGAGAAGGATCATCGCCAAGGCGATGTTGCCCAGCGCAAAGGCCAGCTTGTGGTCTTCGAAAGGCAGTCCCAGCGGGCCGTCCACACCCGCCAGCATGCCCAGCGCCAGAAACACCAGCAGGTGCGACAAACCCCAGCGGCCGGCATACAGGCCCGCCACCAGGCCCAGCGCGATCAGCGCGCTGACGCCCAGCAGGGCCAGGTACAAGGTGTTCACGGCCAGAACCGGCGGGCCACGACAACAGGCCGCCCCCGTTGCCGAGGGCGGCCCGAGCGTAGGCAGTGGGCCAGGTTCAGCCGCGCACTTCCAGCTGGTTGTCGACCTTGGTCACGCCCTTGACCGCAGCGGCCAGCCGGCTGGCCCGTTCGCGCGAGGCGATGTCCGGTGCGGTGCCCCGCAACAGCACGGCGCCGGCCACGGTGTCGACGTTGATGCTCAGCACGCGAAGCTTGTCGTCCTTGGCCAACTCGGCATTGACGCTGGCGGTAATGGCTGCGTCCGCCACCTTGGCAGCCACTTTGTCCGCAGCGTTCTCCACCTTGACGGCCACCTTGTCGCTGGCCTTGTCCATCTTCTGCGCCAGCTTGTCTGCGGTGGCCTCGGTGCTGGCCTTGGCCTCGGCCATGTCCTGCTTGATCTCGGCCTTGGCCTGATCGGTGCGCTTTTCAGCGGTCGCCACGGCGCTGTCCAGCTTTTGACCAGCGGTGCGGTTGTCGTCCTGCTTGCCGCAGGCGCTCAGCGCAAGCGCGGCGGCAGCGGCGGCAGCGGCAATCAGCAGGCGGGCGTTCAGGGGGGCAATGCGGGTCATGGTTTGATCCTTTTGGCGTGAGGCAATGGCGGCAAGTGTGGCCCTTGCGCCGAACCACGGCGATCGGCAGATGGCTCATTTGCGTGTCGGACGTTGCCCACAAACCCACTCGGGCCACCCGCCTGCCAGCCTGCCAATCTGCCAACCTGGCTGTAGGCAGGCGCCTACCTGCACTTGGGCATGGCGCCGATACCTGCGGCCAGCGGCACTGCCTAAGGTGGCAGGCATCCCTTCAACGAAAGCCGAAGATGACCCGTTGGAAACCCCTCGCACTGGCCGCCATGATGGCCGCCAGCACGGTCACTGCTGTGCTGACAGGTGGTTTTTCGACGCCTGCTGTGGCACAGGACAGCCGTTCGACGCCGGCCATGCCGCGCATCAGCGCCTTTGATGTCCAGGCCGTGGACAAGATCGAACCCGGAGCCGAACTGGCTTTCACGCTGTGGGGCACGCCGGGGGCGATGGCGTCTCTGCGCATCGATGGCGCCATCCGCCAGCTGCCGTTGGTCGAAACCAGTTCAGGTGTCTACACCGGCACCTACACCATCAGCCGACGAGACAAGGTGGCGCCCGATGCCCGCGTCACCGGCGTGCTGCGCCGAGGCAACCAGGTCGGTTCGGCCTTGCTTGACGAGCCGCTGCAGGAGGGCTGGCTTCCTGCGGTGGCGGTGACCACGCCCCAGATCGACCGCTTCACCGTGCAGCATGGCGGCGACCGCAGCGTGGGCAGCCGCATCCTGATCACCCTCTACGGCACGCCCGGTGGCCGGGCCACGGTTCGCCTGCCCGGCGCCCAGCGCCGAGCCGTGCTGCTGGACGAGGTGCGGCCTGGCGAGTACAGCGGCAGCTACACCGTGGCGCGTGGCGACCAGTTGCAGGCCGACCAGCCGGCCGTGGCGCGCCTGCGCCTGGGCGATCTGAGCGTGAGTTCGCAACTTGACAATGCCTTGGACGGTAGCCGGATCAGCGAGCGTCGCGACGCGAGACCCCAGGCACTGTGTGCCGATTGCGGCCGGGTCGAGGCCGTCAACCGGGTCGAGGTGGACGGCGACGGCAACCATGTCGGCACGGTGGCCGGCGGTCTGCTGGGCGCCGTCATCGGCAGCCAGTTCGGCAAGGGCGACGGCCGCACCGCTGCCGGTGTGGCGGGCGCCGTGGGCGGCGCACTGATCGGGCGCGAGATGCAGAAGAAGTCACGCCGCTCGGTGCACTACGAAGTGGTGTTGCGCATGGCCGACGGCCAGCGCAAGGTGGTCATCGTCGAGCAAGCGCCGGCCTGGAAGGTGGGCGATTCGGTGCGCGTGGTCAACGGCGCTCTTGAGGCCTGGCGCGGTTGAGTGCCCGGCACCCGCACCCCCAAGCCCCTAACCAAGACAAGCCAAGGAGCAAGAGCATGCGCATTGACCCAAGCCGTGACAGGGGCCGCGTGCGCGCGCGCTGCGCCATGTCGTCAGCCCTGTTTCTGGCTGCATCGGCGGCACTGGCGGCCACACCGGCGCCCAAGGCCGTCAACGCCAGTGCTGCGACCGAACAGACCTACCGCCAGGAGCGCGCAGACTGCGAGGCCGGACGTACCGGACAAGACCTGGCCACCTGCTTGAAAGAGGCTGGCGCCGCACGCGCCGAAGCGCGCCGAGGCGCCTTGGACACCGGGCAGGACGCCCAGGACCGTGCCGCCAACCGGACACTGCGCTGTCAGAATCTGCCGGCCGATCAACGGCCGGACTGCGAGCGTCTGGCGCGCGGCGAGGGCAGCAGTTCGGGCTCGGTCGAGGGTGGCGGGGTGCTGAAGACCCTGGTCACCCGGACCGTGGGCGCATCAGCGCCGGCACCCGCGTCACTGCCTGCGCCCGCCAGCCCTGCTGCGTCGCGCTGAACCAGCGCTGCGGCAGCGCCGGCGGTCATCAGCGCGGCGGCACCTGCCGAGGTCGGCCCTGGCCGTCAATGGCCACATAGGTCAGGTTGGCTTCGGTCACCTTGACCACCTGCAGATCGGCCGGATTGCGCTCGGCCAGCACCGTGACATGGACGGTGATCGAGGTCTTGCCGACCCGCTCAACGCGGGCGTAGAAGCTGACCAGGTCGCCCACCGACACCGGCTGCTTGAAGACGAACTGGTTCACCGCCACGGTGGCGATGCGACCCTTGGCAATGCGCGCTGGCAGCACCGCGCCGGCAATGTCGACCTGGGCCATCAGCCAGCCGCCGAAGATGTCGCCATTGGCATTCACTTCAGCGGGCATGGGCACGACCCGCAGCACCAGTTCGCTGCCGTCGTGCAAACTCAGGGGCGCGCTCAGGCTGGAAACGCTGGGCAGCGGTTTGGTTTCGCTCATCTGGTCTGCGCCTCGCGGCGCCTGAAGTCTGGCCCGCATTGTCCATCCAGGGCCGCCGGCATCCAGACCTGCCATTGACCCCCCCCATCTTGTCCAACGTCCCTGCATGCGCCATTCCGCCGCCGCCCCCAGCCTGCCCACCCCTGCCATGCCCGGCCAGCCGCGCAGCGACTGGCTGACCCTGAGAAAGCTGCTGCCCTATCTGTGGCAATACCGGGGCCGTGTGGCGCTGGCGCTGGGCTTTCTGCTGCTGGCCAAACTGGCCAATGTGGGCGTGCCGGTGGTGCTCAAGCATCTGGTCGACGCGCTGGCCCTCAAACCCGGTGACCCGCAGGTGATGCTGGTGGTACCGGCCGGCATCCTGCTGGGCTACGCCGGTTTGCGGCTGAGCACGTCGCTGTTCACCGAACTTCGTGAGCTGGTCTTCGCCAAGGTCTCGTTCGGCGCGTCCAAGCAGATCGCGCTGCAGGTCTTCAGCCATTTGCATGCGCTGAGCCTGCGCTTTCATCTTGAGCGCCAGACCGGTGGGCTGACGCGCGACATCGAGCGCGGCACGCGCGCGCTGCAGTCGCTGGTGTCGTACTCGCTCTACACCATCCTGCCTACGCTGGTCGAGGTGACGCTGGTGCTGGCCTTTCTGGGCACGCGCTTCGACATGGGCTATGTCTGGATCACCCTGTCCGCGCTGGCGGTCTATTCGGTGTTCACCATCAGCGTGACCGAGTGGCGCAGCCGATTCCGGCGCGAAATGAACGAGTTCGACAGCAAGGCCCATGGCCGGGCCATCGACGCGCTGTTGAACTTCGAGACCGTCAAGTATTTCAACAACGAGGCCTTCGAGGCCGACCGCTACGAGCAGGGGCTGGAGGCCTACCGCCGGGCCCAGGTCAAATCGCAGACCTCGCTGTCGCTGCTCAACACGGGCCAGCAGCTGATCA
>JANOWE010000157.1:0-3120 GCA_031417735.1 Betaproteobacteria bacterium | reverse complement strand
CAAAGTGGCCAAGGCGCTGAAGGCACCGGTGGCCGAAGCAGTGGCCTCGCTGGGCCAGAGCCCGGCGCTGTGGATGGACGAGACGCACTACCCGCGTGAGGGCATCCGCAACTGGGTGTGGGCGGCGGTGCAGCCGCTGCTGGCGGTATTCGCCATCTACCCGTCGCGAGCCCGCTACGTGATCCTGGACTTCATCGGCGAGAAATGCGCCGCGGTGGTGACCACCGATCGCTACGCTGCGTATTTCGGCGAACGTGACCGGTGATTTCGGGAACGTGACCGACTTGCGGTCGGGTGCTGGGTTGCGTGGGGAATATTGTATGGGTGGGGTGTTTTTGACTGGGTTGCTTACCTCCTGAAAGGACCCGTAGAGGGTTTGGTGAGCGATCAGCTCATGGGGTCTTGGTTTGCTTGTTTGGCCGATTGCTGCGCTGCGTCGAAGGCGTCTGACGAGGTGGTGCCGGCCTGCTTGTCGGGCCGCAGTGATTTGCCCTTGAGCGCCAGGCGCTGGCTGCGCGAGAGCAGCCGGTCGAGGATGGCGTCGGCAATGGTGGCGTCGCCGATCCAGGCATGCCAGTGCTCGACCGGGAGCTGGCTGGTCACGATGGTGGGGCGGGTGGCGGCGCGGTCGTCGATGATCTCCAGCAGGTCTGAGCGCGTTGGGCCGTCCAGTGCTGCCAAGCCCCAATCGTCCAGGACCAGGACGTCGGTGCGCGCCACCGTGGCCAGCCAGCGCGAGAAGCCGCCGTTGCCGTGCAGGATGCGCAACTCCTCGGCCAGGCGCGGTGCACGCAGGTACAGCGCCGAATGGCCGCGCCGGCAGGCGTATTGGGCCAGTGCACAGGCCAGCCAGGACTTGCCTGAACCGGCCGGGCCGGTGATCAAGATCGCGGTGCCGTCCTCGACCCAGCGCGACAGCGCCAGGCTCATCAGCGCGTGCCGCTCGAAGCCGCGCCCGGCCCGGCCATCGACGTCCTCGATGCAGGCCTGGGGGTACTTCAGCTGGGCCCGCTTGAGCAGCCCGGCCCGCCGCTTGTCGCCGCGCTGGTGCACCTCGCGGTCGACCATCAGCGCCAGGCGTTCCTCGAAGCACAGCGCTGTGCTCGCGGTGCCCGAGAGCTGCTCCTCGATGGCCGCAGCCATGCCGGCGAGCTTGAGTTCGCGCAGTTGCGCCAGGGTGTTGT
Source organism: Betaproteobacteria bacterium (assembly GCA_031417735.1). GTDB lineage: Bacteria > Pseudomonadota > Gammaproteobacteria > Burkholderiales > Burkholderiaceae_C > Pseudaquabacterium. The sequence continues at coordinate 1,936 of JANOWE010000157.1, read as the reverse complement.
TCATCATCATGATCGGGGTCCTTGTTGTTCGGTGTGGAGGCCGGGTGCCGGTGCTGGGCGTCAGTGGTAGTAGGCCGCGCCGCGCACGTTGTCGTGCTCCGGGCTGACCCACTCGGGCGCCGGCTCGGGCCGGGCCACCAGGTCGCGCCCGTTGGCCAGGATGTCGCGCACGTGGCGGTAGTGCCCGGCGCCGAGTTCCAGGGCCAGGGTGCAGGCCGCCTCCACCCGCGCCGGGCCGTAGCGCTTGGCCAGGCTGAGCAGGCCCAGGCAGCTGCGGTAGCCGTGCTCGGGATGGCGGAAGCGCTGCAGCAACTGGGTGACGAAGCGCCCGGTGTCCGGGCCGATGCCCGCACCCCAGTGAATCAGCCGCTCGGGCGTCCAGTCCTTGTGGGCGCGGTGGGCCGCGGGCATGTGCTCATCCACCGTGGTGAAGCCACCGCGCCGGGCGCTGCGGGCGTGGCAGGCCACGCGCTGGCCCCGGTGCAGCACCTCCACCAGCGCGTCGGTGATGCGCGCCTCCAGCACCAGGCCGACCAGCGAATGGGGCACGCTGTAGCGGTGGGCCTCGACCTCGACGTGGTAGTCGATGTGCACGGTCACCGTCTTGAAGGTGGCCCACTGCCAGGCTTGCCCCGGCAGCGCCGACAGCGCCGGCCCGTCCAGCGATGCGAACAGGCTGGCGCGGCTGCCGTCGAGCTTCTGGAAGGCCCGGTTGTTGAGACCCAGCATCAGCGCGGCGATGGCTGCGTCGGCGGCGTGCACGTCGGCCAGCACGGTGTGGCGCAGCCGCGCCAGCACCCAGCGGGTGACCACTTGCACCGCGCTCTCAGCGGTGGCCTTGTCCTGCGGAGAAAACGGTCGTGCCGGAAGGATCGAGACGCTGTAGTGCCGGGCAAAGTCGCGCACCGTCTCGTTGAGCTTGGGCTCGTAGCGACACGCCACGCTGACCAGCGCGCGCGGGTTGTCGGGCACGATGAGCTGCGGGCAGCCGCCGTAGAACGTCAGCGCCCGGGCCATCGCGCCCAGCCAGGAGCGCATGCTCTGGTCGGCGGTGGCGCAGGCGAATGTGTAGCTCGACGCGCCCATGGCGGCGACGAAGACCTGGGCGCGCGAGCCGTCGGCCAGTGCCAGCGTGGGGCCGGCGTAGTCGATGAACAGCTTCTCGCCGGCCCGGCGGTGCTGGCGCATCGAGCGCTTCAAGGTCTTGGCAAACGCCTTGTAGTGCTCGCAGAACTGGGTGTAGGCCCAGGTGCGTCGGCCCTCGAAGGCGGCGCGATATTCCTGCCACAGCAGCATCAGTGTCACGCCCTTGCGGCGCAGTTCGATGTGCACGCGGGCGAAGTCGGCCTCGACCACCCGGGTCTCGATCTCGCTGCGCCCGAGCAGCCGGCGTTCCAGCGCGGCCTCGTCGAGTTCGGCCGTTGCAGCCCAATCCAGCCCGGCGGCGCCGGCCAGGCTGAGGTACTTGGCGACCACGCCCTTGGAGCAACCCAAGCTGCGCGCGATTGCCCCGTGCGAGAGCCCACCGCTGTACTTGAGTCGGAAAATGTCCTTGATCATGCGTATGTCCATTCGTGGCTGGGGCACTGGCTCTCCGGCAAAAGCCGCGAGGCTAGGGGCTCAGCAGTGGTTCATACGCAACACCAGCGCCGACCTGTTGACAGATCGGAAACCGCCTTCAAGCGGCCTTCAAAACGTCGTCGGTCACGTCACCGAAACAGTCGGTCACGTCCCCGAAATCGGCGGTCACGATGCCGAAACGGGCGGTCACGATGGGCCGAAATACGCAGACACCCTTGCAGCTTTGGTACGAAGGCAACCTGAGCGATGTGCCCGCGTTCGAGAAGCAAATGCGCCGTAAGGTGCATTACGTCATCGAGCCCCAGCACCTGTGGAGCAACATCGCCAACATGGCCCGCACGCAGGACGGCGAGTT
>JANOWE010000156.1:0-5152 GCA_031417735.1 Betaproteobacteria bacterium | reverse complement strand
CGGTGCGCATGGCCAGCTTCTCGGTCGCGGCACGAGACACGCGCTGGTTGGTGGCCTGCAGCTCGCGCTCGGCCTCGTACTGCTTGTGGTCGCTGGTCAAGCGCTGGCTGAGTTGCTCGGCGCGGTGGTTCTCGGCGAACAAACGGCGCGCGTCGTAGGCGGTCTTGACCAGCAGCATGGCGCTGGCCATCACCAGTGCCAGCAGCAGCAGGTTGAGCCGGATCATCGGGTCGCCCCCAACGCTGCGTCGCTGCGCTCGGCCACGCGCATCACGGCCGACCGGGCGCGCGGGTTGCGCCTGAGCTCTTCGGCCGACGCACGCACCCGGCCCAGCGCATGCAGCGGCATGGCCTTGGGCGCGCCGTACAGGCTGGGTGCGCGGTGGTCCACCAGCTCACGGCTGTGGCGGCTGATGAAGGTCTTGACGATGCGGTCTTCCAGCGAGTGGAAGCTGATCACCACCAGGCGCCCACCGGGAGCCAGCAGCGACAGCGCCGCGCTCAGCCCCTGCTCAAGCTCTTCAAGCTCGGCGTTGACGAGAATCCGAAGAGCTTGAAAGGTGCGCGTGGCGGGGTTCTGCCCCGCTTCACGGGTTTTGACCGCACCAGCCACGAGCTCGGACAACTCGGCAGTGGTTCGCACGGCCTGGCCGCTTTCGCGGCGAGCCACAAGCGCCTTTGCAATCTGAACAGCAAACCGTTCTTCGCCGTAGTCACGGATCACCTCTGCAATTCGGCGCTCGGGGGCGCTGGCCAAAAAGTCCGCGGCGGTGTCGCCCCGGGTCGTGTCCATGCGCATGTCCAGCGGCGCATCAAAACGGAAGCTGAAGCCCCGCTCGGGTTGGTCGATCTGCGGTGAGCTCACACCCAGGTCCAGCAGCACACCATCAAGCTGCCCTGCACCGTGAGCGGGCAGCACGCTGGCCATGGCGGCAAAGCTGTCGTGCAACATGCTCAGGCGCGGATCGGTCGAGGCAAGTGCCAGGCCATCCACCACGGCTTCGGGGTCCTTGTCGAAGGCCAGCAAGCGGCCCTGCGGCGACAGCCTTTGCAGCAGCGCGCGGGCATGCCCCCCGCGGCCATAGGTGCCGTCGACATAGAGGCCGTCGGGCCGCTGGGCCACGGCGTCAACCGCCTCGGCCAGCAAGACGGTGGTGTGCCGCAAGGTGGCGATGGCGGAGGTTGCGGTCATGGCCGAAGCCGCCGCTGCCGCCGCGTTGGCCGGGCTGGCAGCGGGTGTGTGATCGCCGGTCATCAGAAGACGAAGTCCTGAATCGCCGCCGGCATCGGGCTGGACAGCACCTGCGCCTCATGCAGCGCATAGCGCGCGCTGTCCCACAGCTCAAGCCGGTGGCCCATGCCCATCAACAGCACGTCCTTGTCCAGGCCGGCGGCCAGGCGCAGTTCGGGTGGCACCAATATGCGCAGGGACGAGTCGATGTCCACGTCGACCGCCGATCCCAGGAACAGCCGGCGCCAGCCGTCGGCCTGCATCGGCAGGCCCAGCAACCTGCCGCGGAAGCTCTCCCACTCGGGACGGGGAAACACCAGCAGGCAACCGGCGGGGTGGCGGGTCAGCGTGAGTTGGCCGGCGGACAATTCGGCCAGGGCGTCACGCTGACGCGCGGGCACACTCAGACGGCCTTTGCCGTCCAAGCTCAATGCCGACGTCCCCTGAAACACCGCTGCTGCCACTTTGCCCCACCATTTCCCACGAATCTCCACTTTACAGCAGAAACCACCTCAGGTCAGGGGGTAGATCAGCAAAAAAATCAGTTAAATCAACTACTTAGATTCAACTGTGGAAGTACGCACCTGCAGAAAAGTGGTTTAGAAATAGGCACTTGCGGAGGTTAGTGAAAGCTTTGGGTTAGCAACCGCTGGTTTGCCGCCCACCGGCTCAGGCTGAATAGATCGGAAAGTCAGCGTTCACAAACGTGAAGATTGTCACGCTGGAACCCGCAGCGCCCTGAAACGCATACGCCCCGCCCCCGGGCGATCCGGGTGGCGGGGCGAATGCGTTTCGGGCGCTGCGGACTGGCCGCGCGCGCTCAGTTCGACTGCTTGATCAGTCGGCCCGAGGCCTGTTGTATCGGCCGGGCGTTCATCGGGTAGAGGCGGCTGAACACGCCGACCTGGTCGACCGAGATCGGCTGCGGCTGGCGCATCACCAGCCACAGCACACCCTCGCTGCAGGGCGGCGTGGTCAGCGAACCCATGTAGGTGAAATAGCGGCGGTCGGCGGGCAGCAACTGGTTCACGTCCATCTCGGTCGCGGCCACCATCTCCATGCCTTTTTCGAGCGGCAGGTTGTTCCATACCGACTGCACCAACGGGTGCGCGCTGCCCCGGTCCAGCAGCACCGCCACCACAGCCAGCCGACCCTCCGGGTCCTTGTGCACCAGGTGCGCCACCATGTCGAACTGGCGGCCGTCGATGCGCTCTTCAGACGGGCGGTGGAAGTGGAATTGCAGCAGCTCGTAGCGCCGGCCCTGCACTTCGATGGAATTGCCGCCGCCCAGGTTGACCTGGATGGTGTGGCCGTTGTCGACGACGCGGAAATTGGTCGTCCGGTAGTCGAACTGGATCGGCTCCAGATCGACCTTCACGCCGCCCCGGATATCGATCGGGCTTTGCCGCTTGCCGTTGCCGCATTGGCTGAATTCGGGCTTGAGGTCGCCCCAGCGCTCGGGACCGACTTCACCGCCATAGGCCCAGTGCGCGGCATGGCCGTCTTGGCCTGCGGCGCGCTCGGCACGCAGCTTGGCGACCAGGTCGGCCGCTGAAGGCTTGCTGCTGCGTGCAGCAGGCCTGGCCGGCGCATGGCTGTCGCCATGGCCGGTGTCGCCGGCCTTGGCCACCACCCGCACCACATAAGGGCTGGCCGCGTCGGGCGCTTTCACGGCGCCCAGCTTTTGCGCCAGTTTTTCACGCAGCTTGTCCATCGGATCGCCGGGCGGCGCGCCATGGCCGGCGGCGTCGGCCTTGGCGGGTGCGTGGGCGGGTGCGTGGGCGTCGGCTTTGGCTGGCGGAGCATGGGCATTGGCCTTGGCCGGTGCATGGGCGTCGGCCTTGGCCGGCGCGTGGGCGTCGGCCTTGGCCTCGGGCTTGGCCGGCGCGTGAGCGTCCGACGCGTTGGCCGCCAAGGGCCAGGCCAGTGCCGCACTCAGCAGCGCCAGCATGGGCAGGGGACGGAACAGGGGACGGACGGCAGCGGGCATGGTTCAGACCTCGGCGCGGGCAGATCGGCCGGCGCCAGGGCCGGTACACCAGCGCTATCGGCCTGCCGCAGCGGGCCTTGAGCCCGAGCTGACGCAAAAGCTCAATCGTCGAGCCGGCGCACCCAGACCCAGGCCACCAGGCCGGTGGCCATCAGCAGCAGCGAGGTCACCGCCAGCAACAGCGTGGAATGCATGACCAGCGGTGCCAGCACACCGGCCACGAAGGCATTGGCCAGGCTGCCCACACAGGCCTGCAGCGACGAAGCCATGCCGCGCCGTTCAGGCACCACGTCCAGCACCATCAGCGTGACCACCGGCACCATCAGCGCCCAGCCAAACGAATACAGCGCCACCGGAAACATGGCCCAGGCCGGGTGCGGCGCGAACAATGCGTTGAGCAACACATTGGTGACCGAGGTGGCCAGCATGATCAGAAAGCCCAGCCGAATCTGCCGCCGGGGCGGCATGCGCCCGGCCATGCGCCCGCTGAGCCAGGCCCCGGCCATGATGCCGCTGATGGACAGGCCGAAAAACCAGAAGAACTGCGTCGGCCCCAGCCCCAGGTGCGTGCCCAGCCATTCCGGCGCCGACAGCACGTACAAGAACATGCCGTTGAAGGGCACGCCGCTGGCAAACACCAGCAGCACGAACTGCGGATGGCGCAGCATCTGCATGTAGCCCTGCAACAGCGGTCGGGGCCTGAAGGACTGGCGCTGCGCCACCGGCAGCGACTCCGGCATCAGCCGGAAATTGAGCACCAGCAGTGCCAGGCCGATCAGCGCCAGCACCCAGAAAATGGCGTGCCAGCCCAGATGCACATAGACGAAGCCGCCGATCACCGGCGCGATGGCCGGCGCGATGCCGAAGAAGATGGTCACCTGCGCCATCACCCGCTGCGCCTCGCTGGGCGGAAACAGGTCGCGGATGATGGCCCGCGCCACCACCACGCCGGCACCGGCGGACATGCCCTGCAGTGCGCGGAACGCCACCAGCGCACCGATCGACTCGCTCATCGCGCAGCCCACCGAGGCCAGCGTGAACATCGCCAGCCCGGTCAGCACCACCGGCCGCCGGCCGAAGCTGTCGGACAGCGCGCCATGAAACAGGTTGAGCAGCGCAAAACCCAGCAGGTAGGCCGACAGCGTCTGCTGCATCTGCGCCGGCGTGGCGCCCAGCGAGGTGGCCATGCCCGAGAACGCAGGCAGGTAGGTGTCGATCGAGAACGGGCCCAGCGTGCCCAGTCCGGCCAGCAGCATCGCCAGCGCCCAGCGAGGGCGGCGCCAGGTCTGCGAGGCTCCGGGGTTCATCATGTGTCAAGCCCCGAAACCGGCAGCCAAGGAAAGCGCCACCGGCCGCAAACGGCCGGTGGCAAGGAAAAAGTGTGAAGTGCGCCGATAGGCCGGATTCTGTGCACCGCGCCGCCCTTGCGGGTAGCACGGTGTGACCGCCATTCATCTGGGCCGGGGGTCGCCCACCCGGCTCGGTGCCACCTACCCGCCGGCTCCGCGGACCACATCATCGCCGGCCTATTCGGTGTTGCTGCGCGTAGAGATTGCCCGTTTCACCCAAAACGGGGCTTGGCCCCGTTTTGGGTGGCTGCGCGGGCCGGGCTGGCGCCCGGCTCGGGCAGCTTGCGCTGCCCTTCCGTCGGCCAAGGCCGACGCCGCACAGAGCACCCGCAGCGGGAACCCCGTTCTGACTCGTCTCTGTTGCTCTGATCCTCACCTCACGGTGGGCAGCCGTTAACTGCTACGCCGCCTTGTGCAGTCCGGACCTTCCTCCAGGGCCACCTTTCAGTGCTTGCCCCAGCGGCGGTCTGGCCCACTTCACCGTGCCATTATCGGGGCTGAGCCCCATCCCCCGACGCAAGGAGACCCTGCATGAAAGCCGACAACATCCTGGCCACCATTGGCCACACGCCGCATATCCGCA
>JANOWE010000155.1:0-1896 GCA_031417735.1 Betaproteobacteria bacterium | reverse complement strand
GCGGCAATGGTAGAGGCTTCGCCCACCCCCTGGCCAGGCTTGCGTGCACAGCCGCGCTGCGCCCATGGGGCAACATGCACCCCCATCACCGCCCTTCCAGGAGCAGCCCATGGCCAACCGACTCTCACAAATTGCCACCCGCACCGGCGACGACGGCAGCACCGGCCTGGGCGACGGCAGCCGCGTGCACAAGGCCCACCTGCGGGTGGCGGCGATGGGCGATGTGGACGAGCTGAACTCGCAGCTGGGCGTGCTGCTGGCCGAGGCCCTGCCCGACGCGGTGCGTGAACTGCTGGTGGTGGTGCAGCATGAGCTGTTCAACCTGGGCGGCGAGCTGTCCATCCCCGGCTACACCCTGCTCAAGGCCGAGGCTGTGCTGCGGCTGGACCAGGCGCTGGAAGAACACAACGCCACCCTGCCGCGGCTGGCTGAATTCATCCTGCCCGCCGGCACTCGCAGCGCCGCGCTGGCCCATGTCTGCCGCAGCGTGGCGCGCCGTGCCGAGCGGGCGGTGGTGGCGCTGGGCGCGGCCGAGCCCGTCAACGACGCTCCGCGCCAGTACCTGAACCGATTGTCCGATCTGCTGTTTGTGCTGGCCCGGGTGCTCAACCGCGCCAACCTGGACGGGCTGGGTGGCGACGACGTGTACTGGCGCAGTGAAAAGCTTGCGCGCAGCCAGGGCTGAATGGGCCCTGGGCAGGCGGCTTCAGCCCTTGCGCCGCGCCTTCACCGCCTCACTCAGCCCCTGCAGCACGGCCAGGCTGTCGTCCCAGCCGATGCAGGCGTCGGTGATGCTCTGGCCATAGACCAGCTTGGCCGGGTCGTCGCGGCCGGTGCTGAACTTCTGCGCGCCGGCCTGCAAATGGCTTTCCACCATCACGCCGAAGATGTGGCGGCCGCCGCCGGCGATCTGGCCACCGATGTCGCGCGCCACGTCGATCTGGCGCTGGTGCTGCTTGCTGCTGTTGGCATGGCTGCAATCGACCATCAGCGTGGTCGGCAGCTTGGCGGCGGCCAACTCGGCGCAGGCCTCGGCCACGCTGTCGCGGTCGTAGTTGGGCATCTTGCCGCCGCGCAAGATCACATGGCAGTCCTTGTTGCCCTTGGTCTGCACGATGGCGACCTGGCCGTTCTTGTGCACCGACAGGAAGTGGTGCGGGCGTGAGGCGGCCTGGATCGCGTCGGTGGCGATCTTCAGGTTGCCGTCGGTGCCGTTCTTGAAGCCGATCGGCGCGCTCAGGCCGCTGGCCAGTTCACGGTGGACCTGGCTTTCGGTGGTGCGCGCGCCGATCGCGCCCCAGCTGATCAGGTCGCCGATGTACTGCGGGCTGATCACGTCGAGAAACTCGCTGCCGGCAGGCACGCCCAGACGGTTGATGTCCACCAGCAGTTGGCGGGCGATGCGCAGGCCTTCGTGGATGCGGTAGCTCTCGTCCAGGTAGGGGTCGTTGATCAGGCCCTTCCAGCCGACCGTGGTGCGGGGTTTTTCGAAGTACACCCGCATCACGATTTCCAGCGTGCCGGCATGGCGGTCGCGCTCGGCCTTCAGCCGGCGCGCATAGTCCAGCGCCGCGGCCGGGTCGTGGATCGAGCAGGGGCCGATGACCACCAGCAGCCGGTCGTCCTTGCCGTCCATGATGCGGCGAATGCTCTGCCGGGCCTGGCCGATCAGCGCCTCCACCGGCGTGCCGGCGATGGGGAAAAAGCGGATCAGGTGCTCGGGTGGCGGCAGCGGGGTGACGTCCTTGATGCGCTGGTCGTCGGTCTCGCTGGTCTTTTCGCTCAGCGTGTAGCCATGGCCGGCGTCGGTGCTGCCTGTGCTGCCGGTGCCGCTGGGGGTGGACTTGGGGGCCATCGAAACTCCTGGGGTGGCGGGTGATTGCAGAAAAGGGGAAG
>JANOWE010000154.1:0-4288 GCA_031417735.1 Betaproteobacteria bacterium | reverse complement strand
TGCGCGCCAACGACGTGGCCGCCGCCGACCAGGCCTGGCGCGACGCACTCAAGGCCGAGACCAGCAGCTATTCCGCCATCGGCCATGCCGACTTTCTGCTCGACCAGCAACGGCCGCAAGAGGCCTGGAATGCGCTGGCCGGCCAGGAACGCAGCGACGGTGTGCTGCTGCGCCTGGCCATCGCCGCGCGCCGATTGCAGCGGCCCGATGCGGCCGCGCTGCAGCAGGAATTGCTGGCCCGCTATGCCCAGGCCGACCTGCGGCCCGAGAGCACCGGCCATGACCGCGAGCGGGCGATGTTCGCGCTGGACCTGCTGGACCGTCCGGCGCAGGCGCTGGCCGCCGCCCGGCGCAACGTGGCGCAGCAGAACGAGGCCATCGACCTGTGGCTGCTGGCCCGTACGGCCAAGGCCACGCGCAATGCCAAGGCCAGGGCTGAGGTGCTGGCGCTGGCCGGCCGCATCGGCATGGTGGACAAGCGCATCGAAGGTCTGGGCCCATGAACCCGAGCCTGCCCATCAAGAGCCGGCTGGTCGCGCTGGCACTGACCGTCGCCGCACTGTGGCCCCTGGCGGCGTGGGCGCACAAATCCAGCGACGCCTATTTGTTCATCAACAGCCAGGCCGGCCACAGCACGCTGCGCTGGGACATCGCGCTGCGCGACCTGGACGTGGTGTTGCCGCTGGACGCCAACGATGACCGCAACCTGACCTGGGGCGAAGTGCAGGCCGCCTGGCCGCGCATCGACACCCTGGCGCTGGCCGCGCTGCGCGTGTCGGGCTGCGACTGGCGCATCAACGGCCATGCGCTCGAGCGCCGCAACGATGGTGCCTATGCCGTGCTCAAGGCCGAGGCTGCCTGCCGTGTCGACGGCCAGACGCCGCTGCAGTACGCCTTGTTTCACGACGTCGATCCCACGCACCGGGGCCTGCTGCGCCTGACCGTGGACGGCGCAGCGCCGCAGCTGCGCATGATGGTGCCCGCGCCGCTGGTGGCCCTGGCCGCTGCGCCACCGACCACGCTGGCGTCAGCGCCGCCGGCCTTGGGCGAGGCCGCAGTCGTTGCTGTTGCCAGCATGCCCGAGGCTAAGGTCGGCACTGCAGCGCCCTTGCCCGCAGCCGCGCCACAGGCCCATGCAGCGGCCTCGTTCATCGGTGAAGGCATTCACCACCTGGTCACCGGCTACGACCATCTGCTGTTCCTGCTCTGCCTGCTGTTGCCGTCGGTGCTGCTGCGGCAAGACGGACGCTGGGTGCCGGTGGCCGGCTGGCGCGAGGCGGTGTGGCCGGTGACCAAGACCGTCACCTTGTTCACGCTGGCCCATTCGGTCACGCTCACGCTGGCCTCGCTGGGCTGGGTGCAGCTGCCACCGTCGCTGGTGGAACCGGCGATTGCGGCCACCATCATGCTGGCCGCGTTCGACAACCTGCGGCCCTGGTTGTTGCGCTGGCGCGGCTGGCTGACCTTTGGCTTCGGCCTGATCCACGGCTTCGGCTTTGCCGGCGTGCTGGGCGAGCTGGACCTGCCCGCAGCGCAGTTCGGCTGGGCCTTGTTCCAATTCAATCTGGGGCTGGAACTGGGCCAGTTGCTGGTGGTGGCGCTGGTCGTGCCGCTGTTGCTGTTGCTGCGCCGGCGGCCGGCCTATGTGCCGGGTGTGCTGGGTGCGGGTTCGGGCCTGGCGTTGGTGGTGGCCGCCGCCTGGTTGGTGGAGCGCACGGCTGGCCTGAAGATCCTGCCTTTCTGATCACCTGCCTGACCTACAATCGCGGGCCCAAGCAAGCAACAAGAGCGAGAAAGGCAGCATGGTTATGACACCGCGAACTCGGCTGACCTTTGCCGGCACCCTGCCGGCCGCGCTGCTCTGCCCGTTCGCCTGAAGCTCTTCGCCCCGAACACAGCACAGCGCGGTCATCACCGCGCTTTTTTTCGTCTGTTTTTTGTTTTGCACGCCCAACCGCTGCGCCGCACCTCGCCCGCAGCCTGGAGATGAACCATGGTCACGATCACGCTACCCGACGCTTCTCAACGTGAATTCCCTGGCCCGGTCACCGTGGCCGAGGTGGCGGCGTCCATTGGCGCCGGCCTGGCCAAGGCCGCGCTGGGTGGGCGGCTGGGGCAGGGCGACGACGCGCGCCTGGTCGACACCAGCCATGTGATCGACGCCGACGCCGCGCTGGCCATCGTCACCGACCGTGACGCCGATGGCTTGGAGATGATTCGCCATTCCACGGCGCATTTGCTGGCCTATGCCGTCAAGCAGTTGTTTCCCGAGGCCCAGGTGACCATCGGCCCGGTGATCGAGAACGGCTTTTACTACGACTTCGCCTACAAGCGCCCGTTCACGCCCGACGATCTGGGGCAAATAGAAAAGCGCATGGCTGAACTGGCCAGGAAGGACGAGCCGGTGCTGCGCCGCGTGCTGCCGCGCGACGAGGCGGTGGCGCATTTCAAGGTCCAGGGCGAGCTGTACAAGGCCGAGATCATTGCCAGCATCCCTGCCGACCAGGATGTGTCGCTGTACCGCGAAGGTGACTTCGAAGACCTGTGTCGCGGCCCCCATGTGCCGTCCACCGGGCGGCTCAAGCACTTCAAGCTGATGAAGGTGGCTGGCGCCTATTGGCGCGGCGACCAGGCCAACGCGCAGTTGCAGCGCATCTATGGCACAGCCTGGCCGAGCAAGGACGCCCTGCAGCAGTATTTGACGATGCTCGAAGAGGCCGAGAAACGCGACCACCGCAAGCTCGGCCGCGAGCTCGACCTGTTCCACCTTGACGAGCACGCCCCCGGTCTGGTCTTCTGGCACCCCAAGGGCTGGACGGTGTGGCAGGTGGTGGAGCAGTACATGCGCGCCGTCTACCGCGACAACGGCTACCAGGAGGTCAAGGGCCCGCAGATCCTGGACAAGGGCCTGTGGGAGAAGACCGGCCACTGGGGCAAGTACCGCGAGAACATGTTCGTCACCGAATCGGAAAAGCGCGACTACGCGCTCAAGCCGATGAACTGCCCCGGCCATATCCTGATCTTCAAGCAGGGCCTGAAGAGCTACCGCGACCTGCCGCTGCGCTTTGGCGAGTTTGGCCAGTGCCACCGCAACGAGCCCACCGGCGCCCTGCACGGCATCATGCGGGTGCGCGGTTTCACGCAGGACGACGGCCACATTTTCTGCACCGAGCAGATGATCCTGGACGAATGCGTGGCCTACACCGCGCTGCTGCAGAAGGTGTACGCCGACTTCGGCTTTGCCAACATCATCTACAAGGTGGCCACGCGCCCCGAGGCCCGCATCGGCAGCGACGAGAGCTGGGACAAGGCCGAGCACGCGCTGATCGAAAGCCTGCGCCGTTCGGGCTGCGAGTTCGAGATCTCGCCCGGCGAGGGTGCGTTCTACGGCCCGAAGATCGAGTACACGCTCAAGGACGCCATCGGCCGGCCCTGGCACTGCGGCACGATGCAAGTCGACTTCTTCATGGCCGAGCGCCTGGGCGCCGAATATGTCGGTGAAGACGGCGCCCGCCACACGCCGGTGATGCTGCACCGGGCCATCGTCGGCAGCCTGGAGCGTTTCATCGGCATCCTGATCGAACAGCATGCGGGCGCCTTGCCGGCCTGGCTGGCGCCGGTGCAGGTGGTGGTCACCACGATCACCGATGGCCAGGCCGAATACGCCCGTCAAGTGGCGAAAATGCTGCAAAAACAAGGGCTTAGGGTGCATGTTGATTTGCGGAACGAGAAGATCACGTATAAAATCCGTGAGCATTCGTTGCAAAAGGTCCCGTACATCCTGGTCGCTGGCGACAAGGAAAAGGCAAGCGGGGCCGTCGCAGTGCGCGCACGTGGCAACCAGGATCTGGGCGTGATGCCGGTTGGCGACTTCATCAGCAAGCTCGTCGCCGACATCGCCGCCAAGCACTGAAGCAGCCATCGCAGCGTGCACTTCTGCTTTTATTCGAGGCCCGTTTTTGCCTGAGGGCTGTTGACCCCATGGGGTCGTGAGGGGTTTGCACCATCGCTACTTATCTTGACCGCCGGACACCCAACGTCGAGCGCAAGCATCGGCTGAACCGCGAAATCATGGCGCCCACCGTGCGCCTGAACGGGATCGAGAACGAGCCCTTGGGCATCGTCAGCATCCAGGACGCGCTCAGGATGTCAGGCGAAGCCGATGTCGATCTGGTCGAGATCGCGCCCACCGCCGATCCTCCGGTGTGCCGGCTGATGGACTACGGCAAGTTCAAGTACCAGGAACAGAAAAAGGCTGCCGAAGCCAAGTCAAAGCAGAAGGTCATCG
>JANOWE010000153.1:0-3122 GCA_031417735.1 Betaproteobacteria bacterium | reverse complement strand
GACTTCAACAAGATCATCGAGATCAAGGAGCGCGAGGCCTACCGGGTCAAGCTGCTGATGGGCATGATCGACCAGCGCGAAAAGACCATCGTGTTCTGTGCCAGCCAGCTCCACGCGCTGGCGGTGCGCGACCTGATCAACCAGGCCAAGACCCTCGATTCGCATGGCCAGAACCCGCTGTACTGCGTGCGGGTGACGGCCAACGACGGCGCGCTGGGCGACCAGCACCTGCGTGACTTCCAGGACAACGAGAAGACCATCCCGACGGTGCTGACCACGTCGCAGAAGCTGTCCACCGGTGTGGACGCGCGCAACGTGCGCAACATCGTGCTGCTGCGGCCGGTGGCGTCGATGATCGAGTTCAAGCAGATCATCGGCCGTGGCACGCGTTTGTACGACGGCAAAGACCACTTCACGATCTACGACTTCGTCAAGGCCCACCACCACTTCAACGACCCCGAGTGGGATGGCGAGCCGCTGGCGCCGGCCGAGCCTGCAGTGCGTGCGCTGCGCACCGGTGACGGTGCCAACGACGTGCCGGCCGGTGAGCCCGCACCGCGCCCGCTGAAAGACCCGCCACCGGCCAAGATCAAGGTCAAGCTGGCCGACGGCAAGGAACGCAAGATTCAGCACATGACGGCCACCACCTTCTGGAGCGCCGACGGCAAACCGATGTCGGCGGCCCAGTTCCTGGAAATGCTGTACGGCACGCTGCCCGAGTTCTTCAAGGACGAAGACCATTTGCGGCAGCTGTGGAGCGACCCCGGCACCCGCAAGGCCTTGCTCACCGGCCTGGCCGAAAAGGGCATTGGCCGCGAACCGCTGGCCGAGATGCAGAAACTGATCGAGGCCGAGAACAGCGATTTGTTCGACGTGCTGGCCTATGTGTCCTACGCGGCGGTGCCGGTGACGCGCGCCGAGCGCGCTGCGGCAGCGCATGCGGCCACCGCCGCCGAGTTCACCGACAAGCAGCGCGCCTTCGTCGACTTTGTGCTGGCCCAGTACGTGGCCCAGGGCGTCGATGAGCTCGACACCGAGAAGCTGTCACCACTGCTGCGGCTGAAGTACAAGAACGCGCTGGCTGACGCCTTTGCTGATCTGGGCAAGCCCGACCAGGTGCGGTCGGTGTTTGTGGGGTTTCAGCGGCATCTGTACGAGCGTGACCCATCCCGTGCTGCCGGAGCGGCGTAGCGCTTTGTCGGGTGCTTGCGCTGGCCGAACCAGTGCGCCGGCAGCCTTGCCCAAGAAACGACCGGGCACGCGTCCATCGTTCGTGGCCGCTTCGCAGCCGTGTCACCGAGGCCAAGCCTGAGCGCCACGCTCACCGCACTTGCTGCAGATTCAAGGCTGCGATTCGGGCTGTTTGCCTGCGGCTTGCCTACAGCTTGCCTACACGCCGTCCAGAAACAAAAAAGCCCAAGCTTGAGCGCTGGGCTAAGTGCTTGACTCAATTGGTGCCGGAGAGAGGAATCGAACCCCCGACCTTCTCATTACGAATGAGCTGCTCTACCAACTGAGCTACTCCGGCAACAGCCAAGCATTATAGGCGGCTTCTGGGGCCTGCTCGTGCGGGCTCAGCGCGGCCGCGAAAGGGTCTGCACATAGTCGTGCAGCGCGGTGTGAATGGTCGAGACGCGGTACTCCACCGGCTTGTCGCCGAAGGTCAGCGCCGTGCGCTGGACGCGCATCACCGGCGTGCCCGGGGCCAGGCCGAGCACGCGGGCGCTGGCGCGGTCGGCCGCCACGGCGCGGGCGCGCTCCACGGCGCGCACCACGGTGATGGCGAATTCGGATTGGTAGAGCTGGTACAGGGTGCTGGGCCGCTCCTGCAACCTGGCCTCGCTCAGGCCCTTGAACAGCAGCGCGGGCAGAGTGATCTGGTCATGCACCACCGGTCGGCCCTGCAGCAGCAGGCGGTTCTCGAAGCACAGCACGGGCTCGCCAGCCTTGCGCCCCAGTGCCGCAGCTGCGTCGCCGTCTTCCAGCCGTTGGCGGCTGACACGCAGCAGCTCCAGCCTTGGCGCCTCACGCAGGCCGTCGTTGCGTTCGACATGGAAAAACTGGAACAGAAAGCGGTCGTCGTTGTGGGTGGCCACAAAGGTGCCGCGGCCCTGGCGGCGGACCAGGATATGTTCGGCCACCAGTTCACTCACCGCATGGCGCAGTGTGCCAATGGCCACACCAAAGGCTGCCGCCAATCGGGCTTCATTCGGCAAGGCCTGACCGGGCGGCAATTGACCGTCTTCGATGGCGCGCAGCAACTCGCGCTTGACCAGCCGGTACAGGGGCATGTCTGCCGACTCTGGCGCGATGGTGGCGAACAGCGCAGGTGAGGGCTTCATCGCCGCCATTCTGCCCGGCAAGCAAAGTCATGCAAGTCATTTAAATGACATGTTTGACAGTGCTGTGGATGGCGGAACAACATGCACGCCATGCTGTCAAGAACGGCAGCACGAACAGGAGAGACCCTCAATGATTCATTTTGTTTTGCACGACGCCAAGGACACGGTGGCGGTGGTGGTGGTCGAAGGCGTGAGCGCGGGCATGACGCTCAATGGCTGGATCATGGACGAAGACCGCATGATCGAGGTCAAGGCCAAACAGGACATCCCCATCGGCCACAAGGTGGCACTGGCCGACATGGCTCAGGGCGACACGGTCATCAAGTACGGCATCGACATGGGCAAGGTGGTGGCGCCGATCGAAGCCGGGCAGCACGCCCATGTGCACAACATCAAGACCAAGCGCTGGTGATCGTGCGTCCCAGCAGGCTACTGCACGACGCTCGGGCGTCGTTGCGATCCTCGCCTGGCGCTAGCCAGGCTCCGGGTCGCGCCTAGTACTGCGACCCGGAAGGATCGAAACATGATGAAAACGATGGATTCGGCCCGAAGGCTAGGCGCAAACCGCAGCGATACCCGTAGGTATCGCGAGGATGTGCAACGACGCCCTCGGGTCGAAGACGCGGTTTCATGTTTCGATATCTCCGGGTCGCAGTACTAGCCCGAGCGCCGCTCGCTACACCCGCTGGGGCGCACGATGCGGCGCGGGATGAGCCAGGCGGTCGCCTGCGAAAAGAACAAGCCAGCACCTACCCAACTTCAGGAACACACATGTCAGTC
>JANOWE010000152.1:0-28562 GCA_031417735.1 Betaproteobacteria bacterium | reverse complement strand
CGCAGGCGCTGTTCCACCTCGCGGCGGTTCTTGCTCTCCTCCATGTCGATGAAGTCGACCACGATCAGGCCGCCCAGGTCACGCAGCCGCATCTGGCGCGCGATCTCGTCGGCGGCTTCCAGGTTGGTGCGGGTGGCGGTTTCCTCGATGTCGCCGCCCCGGGTGGCGCGGGCCGAGTTCACGTCCACCGAGACCAGGGCCTCGGTGTGGTCGATCACGATCGCGCCGCCGGCCGGCAGGTTCACGGTGCGGCTGAAGGCGGTCTCGATCTGGTGCTCGATCTGGAACCGGCTGAACAGTGCCGCGTCGTCGCGGTAGCGCTTGACCTTGGATGCCGACTCGGGCATCACATGGTTCATGAACTGCTGGGCCTGCTCGAAGATGTCATCGGTGTCGATCAGGATCTCGCCGATGTCGGAGGTGAAGTAGTCGCGGATGGCGCGAATCACCAAGGAGCTTTCCTGGTAGATCAGGAAGGCACCCTTGCCGACCTTGGACGCGCCGTCGATGGCGGTCCAGAGTTTGAGCATGTAGTTCAGGTCCCACTGCAACTCGGGAGCGCTGCGGCCGATGCCGGCGGTTCGCGCGATCAGGGACATTCCCTTGGGATAGTCGAGCTGTTCGAGGTTTTCTTTCAGCTCTTCGCGGTCTTCGCCCTCGATGCGGCGGCTCACACCGCCGCCGCGCGGGTTGTTGGGCATCAGCACCAGGTAGCGGCCGGCCAGGCTGACAAAGGTGGTCAGCGCCGCGCCCTTGTTGCCGCGCTCTTCCTTCTCGACCTGGACCAGCAGTTCCTGGCCCTCGCGGATCGCTTCCTTGATGGTGGCGTTCTTCAGCTCGATGCCGTCGCGGAAATAGGTCTTCGAGATTTCCTTGAATGGCAGGAAGCCGTGGCGTTCTTCGCCGTAGTCGATGAAACAGGCTTCGAGCGAAGGCTCGACGCGGGTTACCACCGCTTTGTAGATGTTGCCTTTGCGCTGTTCGCGCCCTTCGATCTCGGTCTCGAAATCGAGCAGTTTCTGGCCATCCACGATCGCCAGGCGCCGTTCTTCCGGCTGCGTGGCATTGATCAGCATGCGCTTCATGTGCATTTCTCCAGTCGCACACCCGTTGATGCGGGTGCGCGCGATCCAGCTGCGAAGCCCGACCCTAGAGGGTCACAGGCCAGCAGCCCATCCGATGCACGAGCCAGGACACAGACGCCGACAGAAGGAATCGCCCTGGACCGCGCGGTGAGCCTGACGGCTCAAGCGCGCAGCGGGGCAGCGTGCGCCGAAACCGAGCGGTGGGTATGGCGCTTGCCTCCAGCACCGCTACCGCCAGCGCGGGCCAAACATGGCCAACAAGCGCAAGGCGGTGGGATGCGCCAGAAATGGCGCAGCGGCGGGTGGGGAGGCGGGGCGGCATGCGAACCGTGGGCTTCAACGCGGGCGGCAGACCGCCCGGCAGGGCACTCTGCCACCCATGACCTTTTTTTGTTCCCTGTACAGGGACGGCGGGGTGACTTGGTTCTTCCGCCTGCGCCTGGAGGCCGCCCGTTCACCTCTTGGAACGGGCCTGCCCCCTGCCACGCAGGCGTTGCATCAACGCTTGGTGGTACCCATCCAACAGGTACCGCGCCACGGTAGCACCGGTCATGCCCGGTTAAACTCTGAATAATCAAGCACTTACGGCCCAATCGTGGCTGAAAACATTATAAGCACCAAAGTGCAGGCGTCTTTCGACACCCAGGCCGCCCCCGTGGTGCGCCGTTTGGTCGTCGACGAAGCGGGCGAGGGCCAGCGGCTCGACAACTTCCTGCTGCGCCTGCTCAAAGGCGTGCCCAAGACCCATGTCTACCGCATCATCCGCGCCGGTGAGGTGCGGGTGAACAAGGGCCGAGCCGCCGCCCACACACGGCTGCAACTGGGCGACGAGGTGCGGGTGCCGCCGGTGCGCGTGGCCGCCGCCAACACCCAGGCCAGCTCCGCGCCACCACGCGAGTTCGAGCTGCTGTTCGAGGACGAGCATCTGCTGGCGATCAACAAGCCGTCCGGCGTGGCCGTGCACGGCGGCTCGGGCGTGAGCTTCGGCGTCATCGAGCAAATGCGCCGGGCCCGGCCACAGGCGCGCTTCCTGGAACTGGTGCACCGGCTGGACCGCGAGACCTCGGGCATCCTGCTGCTGGCCAAGCGGCGCAGCGCGCTGGTGGCGCTGCAAAAGCAGTTTCGCCAGCGCGACACCGGCAAGACCTATGCCGCTTTGGTGACCGGCGCCTGGCCGGCCAGGCTCAAGGTCATCGACGTGGCGCTGCACAAGACGCTGGACGCACGGGGTGAACGCCATGTGCTGCCGGTGGCGGCCGACCATCCCGATGGCCGGCGCTCGATCAGCCTGGTCCAGGTGGTGGCCTGTGGCGGTGGCTTCAGCCTGCTTGACGTGACCATCAAGACCGGCCGCACGCACCAGATCCGGGTCCACCTGGCCCAGGCCGGCCACGCCATCGTCGGCGATCCCAAGTACGGCGACTTTGCGCTGAACAAGCGCTTTGCCCGGGCCGACGGCCTGCCGCGCTTCGAGCGCATGTTTCTGCATGCCCGGGCGCTGGCGTTCAACCACCCGGTCAGCGGGCAGCGCCTGGCCCTGGCGGCGCCGCTGCCGGACGAATGCGCGACACTGCTCGAGCAGCTCGACGCCGGGCTGCTGCAGCCCTTCAGCCCTGCCACGCCATGACCTCAACCCAGCGCCAATTCGACCTGATTGCCTTCGACTGGGACGGTACGCTGTTCGATTCCACCGGGCTCATCGTGCTGTGCATCCAGTCGGCCTGCGCCGACCTGGACCTGCCCGTGCCCAGCAGCGAACAGGCGGCCTATGTCATCGGCCTGGGTCTGACCGATGCGCTGCAGCATGTCGTGCCCGGCCTGCCCGAAGCCCGCTACCCCGAACTGGGCCGGCGCTACCGCCACCACTATTTTCAGCGCCAGCATGAGCTGGTGCTGTTCGACGGCACGCTGACCATGCTGCAGGCGCTGAAGGCGCGCGGCCATCTGCTGGCCGTGGCCACCGGCAAAAGCCGGCAGGGCCTGGACGAAGCCCTGCACACGGTGCAGTTGCAAGGCCTGTTCGACGCCACCCGCACCGCAGATGAAACCGCCGGTAAGCCCCACCCGCAAATGCTGCACGAGCTGATGGCCGCCACCGGCGTGCCGGCCGAGCGCACGCTGATGGTGGGCGACACCACGCACGACCTGCAACTGGCACTGAACGCCGGCTGCGCCAGCGTGGCGGTGAGCTTTGGCGCCCATGAGCCCGAGGCCTTTGCCGCACTGTCACCACTGCAGGTGGTGCATTCGACGGCAGCACTGGGCGCCTGGCTGCTGCAGCATGCTTGATCCGGCCGGCCCGGCCGGCCCGCTCGCGCCGCCCCAGCCGCTGTGCCCCAGCGACGCGCTGGCCGAACGTGGCCGCGCGCTGGGCTTCGACGTGCTGCTGTGGGGCCAGCCGGCGCGCGCCTTTGCACTGCGCTTTGACGGTCGGGTGGTGGCCTATGTCAACCGCTGCGCCCATGTGCCGGTGGAAATGGACTGGCAACCGGATGAGTTTCTGGACGCCGACCGGCGCTTCATCGTTTGCAGCATCCACGGCGCCAGCTACGAGCCTGCCGATGGCCACTGTGTGGGTGGGCCCTGCGGCCGGGGCCGCTTGCTGGCCATCACCACCGCCGAGGCCGATGGCATGGCCTGTTGGTATCCTTCGGCCGATATCCGCCCCGTGCGGCCAGCCGGCGTTCGCGCCGTCCCAGATCCCGAAAGCACACCATGAACCCGCAGGACGACTCCGCCATCGGCGGGTCCGCATCATCTGGCTCTGCCGCCCCCGTCACGGGCCCGGCGGTGGTCGGCATCACCAGCCTGGAACGCTCGGTCGAGGCCTTGGCCAAGGCCTTGATCGGCGAGCGCCGCGCCGAGCGGCGCTGGCGGGTGTTTTTTCGCCTGATCTGGTTGGGTCTGTTTCTCTGGCTGGCCTGGACAGTGGCCGCGCAGCGCAGTCACCTCAGGGCACCGACCGGCCCGCACACGGCGCTGGTGGAACTGCGCGGTGAGATCAGCGCAGGCTCCGACGCCAGCGCCGAGCAGCTGCTGGCGGGCCTGCGCAGCGCGTTTGAGGACCCGGGCGCGCGCGCCGTGGTGCTGCGCATCAACAGCCCCGGTGGCAGCCCGGTCCAGGCCGGCATCATCAACGAAGAGATCCTGCGCCTCAAAGCCCTGCACAAGAAGAAAGTCTATGCGGTGGTCGAGGAAATCTGCGCCTCTGGCGCCTACTACGTGGCGGTGGCGGCCGACGAGATCTATGTCGACAAGGCCAGCCTGGTCGGCTCGATCGGCGTGCTGATGGACGGCTTCGGTTTCCCCGGATTGATGAACAAGCTGGGCATCGAGCGCCGGCTCATCACCGCCGGTGAAAACAAGGGCATGCTCGATCCCTTCTCCGAGCAAAGCGCCAAGCACCGGGCCTATGCGCAAGCCATGATCGACCAGATTCACCAGCAGTTCATCGCCGTGGTTCGCGCCGGCCGGGGTGATCGGCTGAAGGAGACCAGCGACACCTTCTCGGGCCTGTTCTGGAACGGCCAGGAGGCGGTACGAATGGGCCTGGCCGACCAGTTCGGCAACCTCGACTTTGTGGCCCGCGAGGTGATCAAGGCCGAAGAGGTGATCGACTACACCCCGCGCGAGAACGTGGCCGAGCGCCTGGCCAAGCGTTTCGGCGCAGCGATGGGCGAGGGCGCACTGCGCGCTGCGGGCCAGGCCACAGGCTTGCGCTGAGCATGGTCGCGCCGCAGCATCGGCGGGGTTTGGTGGTCAAGTTGCTGCTTGCCCTGGCCTTGGCCGCGACGCTGGCTGCCTGTGGCAAGAACGAGGCCACGCAGCTTGAAGCACTGCGTCAGTTGATGGCCAGGAACGAGATCAAGGCCGCCACGGTCAGTGCCAAGGCACTGATCCAGACCCGGCCTCATCTGGCCGAGCCGCGCTGGCTGCTGGCCAGCCTGCTGCTGGACAGCGGTGAGCCCGGGCTGGCCGAAATCGAGCTGATGCGCGCGCTTGAACTGGGCGCGCCCGAGGCCAGGGTGCTGCCGCTGCTGGGTCGCACGCTGGTGGCCGGTGGCCACATGCGCAAGCTGCTGGCCCAGTATGGCGCGCTTGAACTGCCCGAGCCGCAGGCCAATGCCGAACTCAAGACCAGCGTGGCCCAGGCCCATGCCGCGACGGGTGACCTGGCCGCTGCCGGCGTTGCCCTGAACCGGGCGCTGACGCAGGCACCCGACTACGAGCCCGCGCAGTTGCTGCAGGTGCGGCTGCGCGTGGCCGCCGACGACCTGCCGGGCGCGATGGCGCTGGTGGACAAGATGTTGCAGAACCGCCCGAGCGACGCCGAGGCCTGGGTGCTCAAAGGCGATCTGAGCGCACGCAACCCGGCCACGATGGACCAGGCCATGGCGGCCTGGCGCCAGGCCCTGCAGCACAAGCCTGACCACGTGCGCGCCCATGCCGCTCTGGTTTCGGCGCAGCTGGCTTTGCGCCAGGTCGACGGCGCCAAGGCCCAGTTCGCGCTGATGAAGCAGGCGCTGCCCAATCACCCGCACACCCGGCTGTTCGAGGGCCAGCTGGCCTTTCTGGCCGGCGACCTGGAAAAGTCCAGAGGTCTGTTTCAGCAATTGCTGCGCGGCGCGCCCAACAACCTGGTGCTGTTGCAGTCGGCCGGTGCGGTGGAGCTCAGGCTGAACGCCCCGGCCATGGCCGAGCGCCTGCTGGCAAAGGCCTTGCTGCTGGCGCCCGAGGTGGCGCCCACGCGCCGCCTGCTGGCGCAGTCGTATGTGGCACTGGGCCAGGCAGACCGGGCGCTGGCCGCGCTGGAACCACTGCTGCAGCCAGCGTCCACCGATGTCGAGGCATTGACCCTGGCGGCCCAGGCCGAACTGCTGGGCGGCAACGCCAGGGCCGCTGAGGCGATCTTCAACCGGGTGGCCAAGCTCAAGCCCGACGACCCATCGGTTCGAACCGCGCTGGCGCTGACCCATCTGTCGCGCGGCCAAGCCGACAAGACCATTGCCGAGCTGCAATCGGTAGCGGCCATGGACAAGGGCATCACAGCCGACCTGGCCCTGGTCAGCACCCACATGCGAGCCCGGTCCTACGACGCGGCGCTGAAGGCGGTGATGGCGCTGGAGGCCAAGCAGGCCGACAAGCCCATGCCGGCCTACCTTCGCGGCCAGGTGCTGCTCGCACGCAAGGACCTGGCCGGCGCGCGACAGGCCTTCGAACAAGCCCTGATTCGCCAGGATACCTACCTGCCGGCGGTCAATGCCTTGGCCGGGCTGGACCTCAGCCAGGACCGACCCGAGGCGGCCAAGGCCCGCTTCGAGGCCCTGGTCAAGGCCGACCCACGCAATGCCACCGCCCGCCTGGGCCTGGCCGAGCTGGCCCGGCGTGGCGGCGCCGACCGCGACGCCGTGGCCAAACTGATGGAGGCGGCCGTCAAGGCCAACCCCGACAGTCTGGCCGTCCGGCTGGCGCTGGTCGACCACCATCTGGCCACCTTCAATGCCAAGGCCGCGATGATCGCCGCCCAGGCCGCGTTGGCTCAATTGCCCGAAGACCTGGACCTGCTGTTCCGTCTGGGCCGGGCGCAATTGATCGCCGGCGAACAGCAGCAGGCGATCAGCAGCTTCGGCCGTGTGGTGGCCCTGCAGCCACGGTCCGAGCAGGGCTATCTCGGTCTGGCCGAAGCGCAGATTGCCAACAAGGAGCTGCCGGCCGCCGCGCGCAGCGTGCAGCGCGCGCTGGAACTGGCGCCGAAGTCGCTGGCCGCACACCGCCAGGGCATCGCGGTGGCCATGTTGCAGAAGCAGTCTGCGCTGGCGCTCAGTCTGGCGCGCCAGGTCCAGGCACTGCGTCCGGACGATGGCCTGGGCTTTGTCTATGAAGGCGAGATCGAGATCGCCGCCAAGCGCTGGGACGCGGCACTGGCCGTGCTGCGCAAGGCCGTGGCGCGGCCCATGCCCGGCCAGGCACCGACGCGACTGCACCAGGCCCTGCTGGGCGTCGGCCAGACGGCCGAGGCGGCCCAGTTTGCCCAGACCTGGACGCGTGACCACCCGCAGGACACCTTGTTCCACTTCTACCTGGGCGACCTGGCGCTGCACCGCAAAGACCTGCCCGCTGCCCAGCAGCACTACGAGGCGGTGCTGCAAGTGCAGCCCGAGCAGGCGCTGGCGCTGAACAACCTGGCCTGGCTGCGGCTGGAACAGAAGCTGCCCGGCGCGCTGGCGCTGGCCGAACGGGCCGTCAAGGCCGCCCCCGACCGGCCCGCGCTGCTCGACACGCTGGCCCTGGTTCATGCGGCCGAGGGCCGTGCCGACCAGGCGCTGGCCGTGCAAAGGCGCGCTGTATTGCTGCAGCCGGGCGACCCCGCGCTGCGGCTGAATCTGGCCCGGTTCCTGATCCAGGCGGGCGAAAAGCGCGAGGCCAAGGCCGAGCTTGATCGGCTGGACATCCTGGGTGACCGCTTTGCCGGACAGACCGAGGTGCAATCGATGCTCGGCGGTCTGGGCCGGCGCTGAGCCCGGCGCAGGCCGCGCCTGCTGCCAGCCCTGCAGGCTGCAGCACCGAGACCCCAGCGCCTGACATGAGCCAGACCTCGCCCGACCTGCTGCAACGCCTCGACACCCTGGGCTGGAGCGCACCGGCGCAACCGCTGTCGCGATGCCGGGCGTTCGGGCCGCGCTGGCTTCGCAGGCTGCAGGTGCTGGGCCGTGACCTGGCCATGGGCCAGCTCAGCTTGCGGCAATGCGCCGGGTCCAAGCCACGCTGCTGTCGATCTTGGCCTGCTGGCCTTGAGCCTTTCGGCGCTCAAGTCCTTCGGCTTGGCCAACCAGCTGCTGCCGCTGCCGCTGCCGCTGCCGCTGCGCGTTCTGGAGCCGCTGGGCGAGCGTGGGGTCGAGGTCGCCCTGCGCATCCTGGCCGCACCGGGAACAGGCGCGTTGGCGCCCTGGTCGGCGGGGTGGGCTGGCAATCCGCGGGCTGGGCCTTTGCGGCCTTTGTCGTCGGTTCGGGCAGTCATGACGTGATCTGTTCGGGCCTGGCGATCCTGGACCGGTTCATGATCTGGATCTAACTGAGCGCTGGCCGATCCTGCTGTCCGGTGCCAGCGAGGCTATCCCGGCCGACCGGCCGACCGGTCGGGCACCGTGGTGCCCGCTGCGGACCTTGGCCCACAATCGGGCGCAGATGTCCTTGCCACCCGTTCCGCCCCCAGGTTCGTCGCCGCTGCCAGCGGCCCCAGCTGAGGCTGCGCCCGCCGCCAAGGCCCCGCACATGGTCTGGGGCTCGCTGCGCCACCCGGAGTTTCGTGGCCTGTGGCTGTGCAGCGGCCTGTACTTCATCGCCAACGCCATGCACGGCATGGCTGCGGCCTGGTTGATGGTCGAGCTCACCGGCTCGTCCTTCCTGGCCGCGCTGGTGCAGACGGCGGTGTTCCTGCCCATGTTTGTGCTGGCCCTGCCGGCCGGCGTGCTGGCCGACACCACCGACCGCAAGCGGCTGATCGTCGCTGCGCTGCTGCTGCAGGCCGCTGCGGTGCTGCTGCTGGCCGTGCTGCTGCTGTCGGGTTGGGCCGGGCCCACCACCATCCTGCTGCTGACCTGCCTGGCCGGCTGCTGCACGGCGGTGCTGTCACCGGCCTGGAATTCAGCGGTGGGCGAGATCCTGCCGCGCGAGCAGCTGCCGCAGGCCATCATCACCATGAGCATTGCCTACAACGGCGCGCGGGCCATGGGCCCGGCGCTGGCCGGTGTGGTCTATGGCCTGGCCAGCGGCTTTGGCGGCAAGCAGGTCGGCGGCGGCGTGGTTTTTCTGCTGGCCATGCTGGGCACCGGGGTGCTGGCCTGGGCCATGCTGCGCTGGCCACCCCGGCCTCACCCGCCCAGCCGACTTCCGCCCGAACGCCTGTGGGGCGGCACCCTGGCCGGCCTGCGCTATGCCCGCCATTCGCAGACCATCCTGGCCCAGCTGGTGCGCACGGCGGCCTACAGCGGCGCCGGCTCGGCGCTGTGGGCACTGCTGCCGGTGATCGGCCAACAGCGCCTGGGCCTGGGCGCCGAGGGTTTCGGCCTGCTGATGGCCTGCCTGGGCTTCGGCGCGGTGGGTGCAGGGCTGGTCATCGGCCCCTTGCGTACCCGCTGGGGGCTGGAGCGCCTGATCGCGGTCTGCTGCGTGGTGTTTTCGCTGGTCATGTTCACGGCGGCCTTGTCGCGCTGGGCCTTTCCGGTCTATGTCGCGCTGGTGGCCGGCGGTGCGGCCTGGATGAGCACCATGTCGACCTTCAACACCGCCACCCAGACCAGCGCGCCGCCCTGGGTGCGCGCCCGCGCCACGGCCATGCATGTGCTCAGCGCGCTGGGTTCGTTCGCCATCGGCTCGGCACTGTGGGGCGCGGTGGCCAGCCTGTTCGGCCTGCAGGTGGCGCTGTGCATTGCCGCCGCGCTGATGCTGGCTGGCCTGCTGCTGGAGCGACCGTTCCCGCTGCGCATGGGTGCGGTGCACGATGTCACCCAGGCGCCGTTCGAAGACCTGCTGGTGCGCGACCAGCCCGCGCCCGGTGCCGGCCCGGTGTCGGTGGAGGTGGCCTACCGCATCCGGCCCGAGGAGGCCGAGGAGTTTCTGGCCGCGGTGACCATGCTCAAGGCGCCACGCCAGCGCGACGGCGCCACGCTGTGGCGGGTCTACCGCGACCTTGGTGACCCCACGCGCTATGTCGAGCGCTTCATCGTCACCAGCTGGGCCGACTACCTGCACCAGCGCGCCCGCGCGACCATGGCCGACCAGTCGCTGGAGGCCCAGGTGCGGGCACTGGCCATCCCGGGCCAGCCGGTGACGACGACACAGTACATCGCCGAACGCTGAGCGCCGGCAGCGTGCCTGGCGCGCCTACCGCCAGTCCACGAGGTCCATCACCAGCTTGCCGCCCTGGATGAAGGTGGACTGCTTGGTCGGCTCTTCACGCACCAGGCGGGCCAGGCCCACGCCCTTGCAGTACCACTCGGTGGTGCTCAGCGGCATGTCGCGAAAGCCGTTCACCGGGTCGGCAAACAGCTTCATCACGGCCTGGCCCTGCACCCGCACGCAGTCCTTGAAGTCACCCGCCGGCGTGGACAAGGCCTCGCCCAGGGCGGCGATCTGGTAGGTCATCAGCACCGGCGCATGGCTGTAGCGGATCTCGGGCGGAAACTCGTTGTGGCGCTTGAGCAGGTAGGCCGTGGTGCTGGCCTGCCATTGCGTGCCCAGCGCCAGCGGCAACTTCAGCACATAGCGGTGCGGTTTGTCGGCCTCAGGCTCGGCCTGGTTGTCGGACTTGCTGGCCACTCGATAGCTGCCGCTGGCGTCTTCGCGCAGCCAGTACTCGGCGCCGGCGTCGCTGCGCCGTAGCCAGGCCCTGCCGCCACCGGCCGCGCCGTCGGGCAGGGACTGCTCGCCCAGGTTGATCAGCACGCGCGTTTCGCGGTCGAGGCTCAGGTTGTCCCATTCGGTGCGCAGCTCGTAGGTCCAGCGGTGGCCAGCCTCCAGCGGAAAGTACGAGGCCGAGGCCGGTGCGTCACCACAGCCCGCCAGCGTTACCAACATGGGCGCCAGAGCCAACCCAAAGATCACAGCAGCGGCGCGCACCTCATTTCTCCGGCAGTTGCGGCGCAGGCAGGTCGCGGATCTTGATCTGCTGCTCGTCATTGCCCGGGCGCAGCCAGCCGAGGCCCTTCTTGCCTTGTTTGGGCTCGGCCGTGCCCATCTGCGTCACGCCGTTACGGGCCTTCTTCATGCCCTCGTTGAGCAGGGCGTGCAGGTCCTTGGTGTAGCCCAGACGGTAGGCCCGGGGCAGCGCCAGCGGCTTGCCGTTGTCGATCGCGTTGACCCACAGGTAGAGCGCACCGGAGGTCTTGTTGGTCGGCTCCTCGATCACCACGGCCAGCAGCGTGAAGCGCTCTGGCAGCGCGTCTGGTGAAGGCCAGCCCGACAGCTTGTGCACCACCTCGTCGGCATAGAAGAAGAAGCCGACCAGGCCGGCCACCAGCAGGCCCTTGAGCCAACCCGGCCAGCGTGACCACAGCAAGGCCAGCACGCACAGCAGTGCCAGCACGGCAAAACACAGACTCAGGGTGAGCGTCATCTACATCCTTTGCACCAGTTGCTTGGGCAGCGTGTTGATATTGGCCACACTGCCGTCGGGCAGCACGGAAAAGCGCACGGCCGTGCCTTCGTCGCCCTTGCGCGCCAGCGTGAGCTGGCCGTAATAGACGACCTCGGCACGCGGGTTGACCTTGACCACCGAGACGCTGACCTCGACCGGCTTGCCGTCCTTGCTCTCGTAGTAGTGCGCATTGACGGTGTACTCCCCCGGGGCGATGCCGCGCAGCGTCACCACCTCCTGGTTCAGCGGGTTGATGATTGATCGGCCATTGACCACGATCGAGTCGTTGGCCAGGCCGCGATCATCTCGGTCCAGGTGCATCAGGCCGGCCTCGCGGGCGCGGAACCAGACCAGGTTGTCACCCGGGTCCTGGACCCAGGCGTCGATGTCGTTGGGGTTCATGTCGGGCCAGGACACGGTGATGATGAACTCGGCCTTGGCCGGGATGTCGCCCGCCTTCAGCGCCTTCGGGTTCATCGCCAGCAGCGCGATGATGAAGCAGAAGACGAAGGCGATCAGCATGTTGAACAACATGTCGTAGAACGGGTCGACTTCGGCTTCACGGTTGAATCGTCGGCGGGCCATGGTGGGTACGCAATGCGCTCAGTGCGGCCCGTCGCCGTGGCCGCCTGAGTGAACATCCAGCCCCCAGCGCTGGCAGTCGGCCACCAGCTTGTCGGCATAGCGGTCCAGTCGGGTCAGCTGCAGGCCGAGCAGGATGTTGCCGACCAGGCCGACCATGGTCGTCAGCAGCGCGATGCCCAGGCCGGCGGTCAGGCTCTTGAGCAGGTCCTGCGACTGGCTGGCATCGAAGCTCTGGATCTGGCCGATCTGCAGCGCCAGCACCGAAAAGCCGATCACCTTGCCCAGCAGGCCCAGCTTCAACTGGATGCCGTTGACCCACCAGGCGGTGTGGTGGGGGCCATGGGTCCACTCCATCAGCATGTCCAGCGGCGCGTCAAAGTCGCGGCCATGCTGGCGCAGCGCATGGTGGTACTCGAATGCCCAGCCAGCGTTGGCCTGGCCGCTGCGGGCCTGCCGCAGCAGCCCGCGCTGGCGCTGCAACTCCCGGCTGCGCGCGCCACACCACAGCGTGGCAGCGACGAAGATCAGCACGATGACCAGGGTCAGCCCGGTCGGGTCGGACGACAGCAGCAGCGCCCACACGCCTCGCACGCCCAGCAGCCAGCCGCCAAACAGCAGCATGCCGCCCAGGGCCAGCCATTCCAGCCACAGCGGCTCAACCGGGTGCGGGGGACGGGCTGGCGCGACGGCGCCGCGCAGTCGCTGGAGCAGTTTCATGCTGATTCAAGGTGCATGACAGGGGAAACCATTGCGGGGTCAGCAGTCATGGGCAGGCCTGGCGGCGGCGATTTCAAGGGTTGTAGCGGCTGGCAACGGCCCTGACCACCTGAGGTTTGCCCGCGGCATCAAGGTGGCGCCGCTCACAGGTCGATGGCCAGGCCATCATGGGCCAGGCTAAAGCCTTGCTCGGCCCAGCCGGGGTCGGGCTTGTGGGCCAGATCGCTGCGCAACAGCAGCTTGTGCCTGGCTGGCAGGTGGCGCAGTTGCTCGCACCAGCGCTGCGCCTGTCCCGGTGCGGCTTCCGGGCCCGGGCTGTCCAGCAGCAGGCAGTCGGCCTGTTCCATCCAGGCCATCGCGGTGCTGCCGTTCTGTGGCAGGCCCGGCGCGCAGAACAAGCGCTGGCCACTGGCCAGGTCGTGTACTGCCAGTGCAATGCTGTCGCCGACCTGACGGGCACCGTCGTGGGCGAGGTGGGCCGGTGCCGGGGCTGCGATGGCGATGGCCGTGAACGCCAGGCCTGGCAGGCCCTGGACCTGGAAGCCGGCCACCAGGCGGTCACCCGCTATCGGCACCACGCGCCATTGCACGCCGCAGTAGTGCTGCAGTACGGGCAAGACCGGCATGCCGGTGGTCAGCGCCTCGAACACGGCGGGCGTGGCGTAAAGGTCGATCGGCGCACCTTGGTGCAGGCTGAGCAGACCGCCCAGGTGATCCACCTGCGCGTCGGTGAGCAGCACGGCGCGCACCTGTCCGTCACCCAGGCCGATGTGTTTGGCGCGCAGGCTCGGGCAGTGCAGTTGCTGCGCCACCGCCGGCGACAGGTTCAGCAGCAGCCAGTTGCCGGCGCCGTCGCCCAGCGCCATCGCGCCGCGCTGTCGGCCAGGCAGCGCGCCGCCTTGCAGAAAGACGATTCTCACGGCTGGCAAGCGGCTTGCGTGGGGCCGCGGTCCGGGCCTGGGGCAAGATGGCACATGCTGGGAACTCCCTGGAGAACGATGAACCTGTCGACTGCAGGCCTGTTGGTCTGGCTGCGCTGCAAGACACATGCCGGGCCCGGCAGGGCCCAGGTTTGCCGGCCGGGCCCGCTGCCGGCGCGCTGGCCTGGCCCGGGTTGTGCCAACACGGACCGGACCTGCTCCTTGTGGGTTCAGGGTAAACACCTTATTTGGTCGGGCTTGCGGGCCTGGCTCCCGCCGCTGTGCGACCAGGGCTTGCTCGCGTCAAGGGCTGGGACCCGGCTGCTGGCAGGGCTGCTGCTGTGCATCGGACCGCTGGCGCTGACAGCACCTCTGGCCGCCACCTGCTCAGACACGGGCTTGGTCCTTCAGGCGCTGGGGCCACAACGCTGGTGGTTGCCGGCACAGCCCGGCGAGGCCGACGCGGCCAACCGGGGCCAGGTGGCCAACCTGCTGCTGACGCGCCAGGGTCGGCGGCTGTGGCTGCTGGGCAGCGGTCCCAGCCCGGCCTTTGGCCGCTTGTTGGCCTGTCAGCTGAAGGCCCAGCTGGGCCTGGTGGTCACCGACGTGGTCAGCCCCTGGGCCCGACCCGAGCTGGTGCTGGGCGTGGCCGGCCTTGGCCCGGTGCGGCATTGGGCCCATGCGCAGGTGGCGCAGGCCATGACCAGCCAATGCCCGACCTGCGTGGACCGCCTGCGCCAAAGCCTTGGTGCGGCGGCAGATGACCTGGGCGACGATCCGATCCGCCTGCCCGACCGGCTGCTGCGTGGCAGTCAGGGTCGACTGGGCCCGCTGCGCTGGTGGCGGCTGCCCAGAGCGGCCAACTCGGTGGTCACGGTCTGGCGGGTGCCTGCTGCGTCAGGACCAGTCTGGTTGGCACCGGGTCTGGTCCAGGGCGCCGGCCCGCCTGACGGACGTGACGCCGACATCCACACCCTGGCGCTGGCCAACGGCCGGCTGGCGGCACGGGTGGCGGCAGACGGGTCGACGGCGCGGTTCCTGGGCGAGCAGGGTGGCCTGTTGCCGGCCACCACCGCCACTTTGCAACAGCGTTACTGGCAGGCCTTGCTGGCGCAGGTCCGCAGTGCGATCGAAAACGGTGACCAGGACAGCGCGCCCGCTCAGCGCTGGCCCGGGCTGGCCGAGGCCTGGGCCAGCCATCCGCTGCATGACCTGAACTGGCAACGCGCCTGGCGGCAGATCGAGCCGCTGGTGCTGGGTGGGCCGGGCGCTGCGCCTGCAAGCTGGCCCGGGCGCTGATTCAGCGCTGCTCGTTCCAGCGCAGCTTGCGGTAGATGGTGTTGCGGCTGATGCCCAGGCGCTTGGAGGCCTCGGAGATGTTGCCACCGGCCTGTTCCAGCGCATGGCGGATGGCATCGATCTCCTGCTCCTGCAAGGACCGGCATTCGACCCAGCGCTCGGCCCTGGGTGGCGGTGCCGTGGCCGGGGCCAGCGGCGCAGCGGCATGGGGGTGATGGGGGTGATGGCTGGCAGGGGCCTGGCCTTGGGCAGGCACCGCAGGCTCTGCCGGCAGCGGCGCGCGCGCGGCCGCGCCGACGTCGCCAGTCGAGGGACTGCAGGCCTCTTCGAGAAAATCGTCGGACAAGTGCTCGCGCGTGATCTGCGGCTCACCGGCGGCCATCACCGACGCCGTTCGCAGCACATTGAACAGCTGGCGCACATTGCCCGGCCAGGCATAGGCGCCGAACAGGCGCATCACCTCCTGGGTGAGTTGCAAGGGGCTCCGGCCTCGCGGGGCGTCGAGTTGGCGGTCAAGGATGCGGCGCACCAGGGCGGCCAGGTCACTGCGTTCACGCAGCGGCGGCAGCCGCACGGCCAAGCCGTTCAGGCGGTAGAACAGATCCTCGCGGAACTGCTTGGCCTCGATCATTTCGCGCAGATTGCGGTGGGTGGCGCAGATCAGTGCCACGTCCACGGCCACGCTCTTGCTGCTGCCCAGCGGTGTGACCTGGCGTTCCTGCAGCACGCGCAGCAGGTGCGCCTGCAACGCCATCGGCATGTCGCCGATCTCGTCCAGGAACAAGGTGCCGCCATTGGCCTGCACGATCTTGCCCACCGCGCCTTTGCGCCGCGCGCCGGTGAAGGCACCGTCTTCGTAGCCGAACAGCTCGGCCTCGATCAGCGATTCGGGAATGGACGCGCAGTTCACTGCCACGAAGGGCTGCTTGGCGCGCACCGAGTCTTGGTGGATGGCGCGCGCCAGCAGTTCCTTGCCGGTGCCGGTGTCGCCCAGGATCAGGATCGGGATGTCGCGGTCCAGCACGCGCCGCACCTTGTCCAGCACACTGGCCATCTGGGCGTCGCCGGTGTGCAATTCGGCCAGTGCCGCGCCGGGCTGGCAGGCCCTGAACGACGCCCCGCCCGCGCTGCTGGCGGCCACCGAAGGCGCCTCGGCGGCAGCGCTGGTGTCGGCGGCCGTGCCGTTGGTTGGCGGCTGGTCCGCCGGACCCTGGTTGACGGCTTCGGCCAGGCTGGTCCAGACCGGCCAGTTGAAGCGGGCATGGATATGGAATGGCCGACCGCTGTGGCTGTGCACCGGCATCGGCGTGGCCAGCGGCGAGCGAAAGCGGTCGACCAGCGCGTTCACGGTGGTGCCGAACAGCGTGGTCAGGCTGTGCATGCGCAGCGCCGCGCCGTTCAGGCCCAGTTGCTCCAGCGCACCACGGTTGGCGCCCACCAGCTTGCCGTCGGCGCTGATGGCCAGAATGCCTTCCATCAGCGTGCCGATGAACTCGACCCGGCCGTGGAAATGCAGTCGCATCACGTTGCGGTAGTCGTCGGTGAGCCAGTGGTTCTCGATCATGCGCGCCGACATCTTCACCAGCGCCATGGTGTGCTGGTGGTAGCTGCGGTGGTCGCCCGACACGTCCAGCACGCCCAGGATGTTGCCGCGCGGGTCGAGGATGGGCGCGGCCGAGCAGGTCAGGAAATGGTTGGCATGCAGATAGTGCTCATCGGCATGGACCAGGGTCGGCTGCTCTGACATCAGCGCCGTACCCACGGCGTTCGTGCCCTTGGCCGATTCCGACCAGTTCGCGCCCGGCGCCAGCGCCACCTTGCTGGCGCGGCTCAAGAAATCATCGTCGCCGATGGAATGGATGATCGTGCCGGTGACGTCGGTCAGCACGACCATGTTCTCGGTGTTGACGATCTGCTCGTACAGCATCTCCATCACCGGGGCGGCATGGTCGTACAGGCGCAGGTTGCGCTCGCGCACCACGGTCAGGTCACTGCGGCCCAGCGGCGAGAAGTCGGGCCGCTCGATGCGCGACACGCCCAGGGCGACGCAGCGTTCGTGCGACTCGTCGATCTTGACGGTGTGTGCTTCGCTCAGTTTAAGGCTGGCTGCGATGGGCCTGGTCTGGTCCACTGCCGCGCGCCGTGCACCCGACCCGCGTGGGCTGGTATGGAAGGGTCCACGCATCTCGGTTGTCTCCTGCGCCCGGTGTTCCGGGCTGGTCGTCTGCCTGATCATGCACTGCGACTTCGCGCAATTCGCTGACCGCCGGCGCCGCGTACCTGCGCTGTCTGGTTTCGGGTCCTGCCTGCAGCCTCGCCCTGAGGAAACGGTGCAACTTCCGGGTCGGACAGACTGTTCCAGATGGGCACAAGCGCTCAGCCAAACCGCCCGATCCTAGCGCGCCGGTGCCGGCAGGCCTGGGTTTTGGCGCACAGCCCGCCAGGTTCTTCGACTTTGGCCGCCATGTGAGCGCTGTCAGTCTGCGTGATGTGGCTGCCGTCGGGCTTGGCACGGGCATTGCAGTCACACTGGCCAAGCGGTGCCTGCTGATGCAGTTGCCAACCCCAGCCACTTTTTTCCGGAGACAGACCATGATCGACCCGATTCACCGCGTTCTGCAAGCGAGCCTGCGCGCTGCCATGTTCGCCACCCTGGCGCTGAGCGCCGGCGCGGCCACCGCCCACGGTGACGTCACGCCGCAGGCCGTCGACACCAGGGAACTGCCCACGCTGGGCGACAAGTGGCGGGCCGAGAACCCCTACCGCAAGAACGACAAGGCGATCAAGGTCGGCTCGTCGGCCTACAACCAGAACTGCGCCCGATGCCATGGTCTGGAAGCCATCTCGGGCGGCATTGCGCCCGACCTGCGCAAGCTGGACAACGACTGCGTGAGCGTCAAGGACGAGAAGAAGAAGGCGGCCTGCGTGAAGGAGATGGACGACTACTATGCCGGCAGCGTGCGCCGAGGCAAGGTGCGCAACGGTGCGGTCTACATGCCGCCGTTCGAGGCTATCCTGAACCAGGAAGCCGTCTGGGCCATCAAGGCCTACCTCGAAACCCGGCGTGAAAAGCCGCTGTGAGCCGCTCATGAACGATGTTTCAGACCCGCACCTGACCCGTCGCCGCAGCCTGTTGCTGCAAAGCCTGGCCGGCGCCCTGGCCACCACGGCGCTGCCGGCATGGGCCCAGGACAAGCCCGCGCTTGAGCGCATTCAGGCCCGAGGCCGGCTGATCGTGGGCATCTACAACGACATGCCGCCCTTCCATGTCGGTGGCCAGGGCATCGACGCCGAACTGGCCGCAGCCCTGGCCAAAGCCTTGGGCCTGGGCCTGAGCTTGCTGCCGTTCCATGCCGACGAAAACATGAACGACGACCTGCGCAACATGGTCTGGAAGGGCCACTACCTGGGCTATGGCCCGGCCGACGTGCTGTTGCACGTGCCGGTGGACCGTCCACTGATGGCCGATAACCCGCAGGTCAGCATTTTCGGCCCCTACTACCGTGAACGGGTGGCCATTGCCCGCGCGCTGGCCACCACACCGCGCATGGAATCGCTGGACGACTTCAAGGGCCAGCGCATCGCGGTGCCGGGCCAGAGTCTGGCCGGCTGGCTGATGATCGGCGCCGAGAGCGGCAAATACCGCGAGCAACTGCTCACCACCTGGAAGAACGGCGCCGATGCCGCGATGGCGCTGGCCAAGGGCGAGGTGGGCGGCGCCGCCGGGCTGGCCTCCGAGCTGGAATCGGTGCTGGCCGGCGATGCCCGCTTTGCCATCGAGCCCCTGCCGCTGCCGCGCATGCGCGACGGCTGGGCGGTGGGCCTGGCGGTGAAGAAAAGCGCGACCGACCTGGCCCAGGCGCTGCAGCTGGCCATCAACACCCTGACGGCCTCGGGCGAGTTGGGCCAGATGTTCGCCCGAGCCAAGGTCGGCTGGCGCAAGCCCTGAGCCAGCGGCTCGACGCCGCGCTCCGGCGCGGCGTCAGTTGTTGCTGATCGCGCGCACCTCTTCAACCGAGGTCAGCCCGGACAGCACCTTCAGGATGCCGTCCTGGCGCAGCGTGCGCATGCCCTGGGCCATGGCCTCGCGCTGCACGTCATCGGCCCGGGACTTGGTCTGCACCAGATGGCGCTGGGTCTGCTCCATCACCAGCAGTTCATGCAGGCCAACGCGGCCGGCGAAGCCGGAGTCGTTGCATTGGCGGCAGCCAGGCGCGTGGTGGTGGAGCAGCCGGCCGTCGTGGCCGAAGCGGCTCACCCAATCAAGGAGCAAGGCCTCGCGGTCGGGCCGGTCGTCGGTATGGCGGAAGGCTTGCAGGTATTCATCGAGCAAAGCCTGAACCTCGTCGTCCGACGCTGGCTGGCTGCTCACGCAGTGCTTGCACCAGCGGCGCACCAGGCGCTGGGCCAGCACGGCCAGCAGGCTGTCGGCAAAGCTGAAGGGGTCCATGCCCATGTCCAGCAGCCGCGTGATTGTTTCGGCCGCGCTGTTGGTGTGCAGGGTCGAGAACACCAGGTGGCCGGTGAGCGAGGCCTCGATGGCCATCTGCGCGGTCTCGCTGTCGCGGATCTCGCCGACCATCACCACGTCGGGGTCGGCGCGCAAGAAGGCGCGCAGCGCCTTGGCAAAGGTCCAGCCAATCTTCGGATTGACCTGCACCTGACGCAGGCCGACCTGGGTGATTTCGACCGGATCCTCGGCGGTCCAGATCTTGCGTTGCGGGGTGTTGATGTGGCCCAGCGCGGCATGCAGCGTGGTCGTCTTGCCGCTGCCCGTGGGCCCCACGCACAGCACCATGCCGTAAGGCCGCTCGATCGCGGTGATCAGCCTGGCCAGGGTGTCGGGCTGCAGGCCCATGTCCTTGAGCGGCAGCGTGCGCGCCGAGGCCAGCAGGCGCATCACCACATCCTCCGCGCCGTTGGCGGTGGGGATGGTGGCCACCCGCAGTTCCAGCTTCTGGCCCTGCACCCAACGGCCGAAGTTGATCTTGCCGTCCTGCGGCTTGCGGCGCTCGGAGATGTCCAGGTCGCACATGATCTTGATGCGTGCGACCAGTGCCTGGCGGTAGCCCTGGGGCAGTTCCATGTAGGGCTGCATCAGCCCGTCCTTGCGGAAGCGCACGCGCACCTTCTGCGGGTGTGGCGGGCATTCGAGGTGGATGTCGGACACGCCCTGCTGGCGGGCCTCCAGGATCATGGTGTTGATCAACCGCACCAGCGAGTTGTCGCTTTGCTCGATCTGCGGACCTTCGTCGTCGGTCGCGTCCGATTCCATCTGCTCCAGGTTGGCCAGCAGCTTGTTGGCGCGGTCGGACTGGGCGTCGTCCACCAGCGGCACGATACCGTCAAAGTCCATCCCCGGCTCGATCGACTCCTTGCCCAGGCGCTGGTACACACGCTCGACCGCATGGGCCAGCGTGCCGGTTCGGGCCAGCACGGGCAGGATCTTGCACTGGGCGGAGAACTCGATCTCGTCGATCGCGTCGCGTGCGGACGGGTCTTCCAGCGCCACCACCAGGCGGCCGTTGCGCATCATCAGCGGCAGTGCGGTCAGGCGCCGCGCCACCGCCAGCGGCAGCCGCAGCGCGGCCTCGGGCTCCACCGGAAAGGTCGCCACGTCGACGATGGGGTAGCCCATCTTGCGCGCCAGTGCGGTCTGCAGGTCGCTGCGGGTGACGTCGCCTCGGCGCACCAGCAACTCGCCCAGCGGAATGCTGCGGTCGGTGGACTGGCGTTGCAGCGCCTCATTGAGTTTGGCCTCGGTCAGGAAACCCAGCGCAATCAGCGCGGCACCGATCTTGACCATCGGCATCGTGGCCTGCTGGTCGATGGCCACCAGCAACTGCTCGGGCGTGACCACCTGGTCGGTGAGCAGAATATCGCCCAGCTTGCGCTTGCGCAGCGCGGCCTGCTCCAGCGCGGCCTGCTCCACCTGCAGCGTCGTGGTGGCCTGCTGTGCCACCAGGGTGTCGCCGATGCGGTCGCCAATCTCCAAGGCCGCCAGCATCACCCTGGGGTAGAAGCTGCGCAGCAGGTTGCCCATGGCGTTGAGCGGCGAGAAGGTGAACAGCCCGGCCGGCAGTTCAACATGGCCCAGGCTGTTGACGTTGCTTTCCTGGCCATCGTGGTAGCGCAGCTTGCAGCTCACCGGCGCGTGGCGCGGGAGCAGCGGGGCGGTGGCCTCGAACAACAGGTCGACACCGTCGCTGCCGCGTGGGGCCAGCGGGTGCAGCAGCGTCAGGCGACGGAACTGGCTGAACTTCAGCGGCAAGGCCGTGCGTGAGCTGTTGAGTTTGATCAGCACCCTGCCGGCGGCCAGGTCCATGCCTACCAGCTGACCGGCGCTCACCGTGCCATTGGGGCCTTCGAGCTCACAGGGTTCGGCCTCGGCCAAGGGCGTGGGCAAAGGGTAGCCATGGTCGGGCGGCGTGGGCCAGGCAAAGCCATTGGCCAGCGCAGCCGCCGTCGCCGTCAGCAGGCCCGGACGCTTCGCGTTGGACGGGTGACGGGCGGCTGATGCGCCCGGTGCTGCCGGTGCGGAACCCGCCGCAGTCGCAGCGGTGACCGGGCGAGCCACCACGGGCGTGGCCGGGGGCTCGTTGGCAAACGGCACCAGCGACAAGGGTGGCAGAGACAGATCGGACATGCGGGTTCCTCGGCAGCATGCTGCGCGCCCACATGCCTGCCAGCGGAAGGGCCGGACAGCGCAAGACGCCCGCTGATGCTAGGCCGCAGCGGCCACAGGCCAAGGCCGGAGAAGGCCGGTGGCGGGTGGCCTTATTTGCTCCGTGCGCCGCCGGCCTGGCTGCGGACTGCCCCGCCTGGGCTGCGCGGCTCAGCCCCGCATATGCGCCGGCAAGGCCGTGACGATGCCCGGAAACAACCAGATCAGCAGCACCGCAGCGTTCATCAGGAAGAAAAATGGCAGCGAGACGCGGGCGATCCAGCCGATCTCGCGGCCGGTCATGCCTTGCAGCACAAACAGGTTGAAGCCCACCGGCGGGGTGATCTGCGCCATCTCGACCACCAGCACCAGAAAGATGCCGAACCAGATCAGGTCGATGCCGGCGGCCTGCACCGTGGGCAGGATCACGCCCATGGTCAGCACGACCATGCTGATGCCGTCGAGGAAGCAGCCCAGCACGATGTAGAACAGCATCAGCGCGGCCAGCAGCATGGGCGCGGACAGGCCCAGCCCGCCGATCCATTCGGCCAGGTGGCGCGGCAGGCCGATGTAGCCCATGGCCAGGGTCAGAAAGGCCGCGCCGGCCAGGATCATGGCGATCATGCAGTACAAGCGCGTGCCGCCCATCAGCGACTCGGTGAAGCTTTGCCAGGTCAGCGAGCCCTGCGCGGCCGACAGGATCAAGGCACCGACCACGCCCACTGCCGCCGCCTCGGTGGCGGTGGCCACGCCGGAATAGATCGAGCCCAGCACCGCGCCGATCAACAGCAGCACGGGGATCAGAAAGCGCGACTCGGCCAGCTTGCGGCCCAGCGACATCGGCGCGTCACGCGGCGGCACGCGGTCGCGGTTGAACAGCGCCCAGACCACCAGGTAGCCCGAGAACAGGCTGGCCAGCATGATGCCGGGCAGCACACCGGCGATGAACAGCTGGGCGATTGACACATCGGCCGACACGCCGTAGACGATCATGATGATCGACGGCGGGATCAGCAGGCCCAGCGTGCCGGCGCCGGCCAGCGAGCCGACGGCGATGTCATCGGGGTAACCGCGCCGGGACAGTTCGGGCAGGGTCATCTTGCCAATGGTGGCGCAGGTCGCCGCGCTGCTGCCCGAGACGGCGGCAAAGATCGCGCAGCCGACCACGTTGGTGTGCAGCAGCCTGCCGGGCAGGGCCTGGACCCAGGGCGACAGGCCGCGCAACATGTCCTGCGACAGCCGGGTGCGAAACAGGATCTCGCCCATCCAGATGAACAGCGGCAGTGCGGTCAGGGTCCAGCTCGACGACGAGCCCCAGATCGTCACCGCCATCGCGTCGCCAGCCGGCCGCGGGCTGAACAGCTGCATGCCGATCCAGGCCACGCCCGACAAGGTCAGGCCAATCCACACGCCGCTGCCCAGGATCAGGAACAGCGCGGCGATGAGCAGCCCGGTGATGAGCAGATCGTTCATTCGTTGTGGCTCGCTTCGGTGTGCGTGGGCGCCACACGCAGGCCGCGCCACTGCAGTTGCAGCTCGTCGATGAAGGCCACCGCCAGCACCAGCGTGCCGGCGGCCATGGCCAGTTGCGGCAGCCACAGCGGGGTGGCGTCGGCGGCGGTGGAGATGTCGTGAAAGGCATGCGACTGCCAGACCAGGCGCACGCTGTAGACCGCCGTCAGCACCGCCAGCGCACTGGCCGCGCTCAGTGCCCACAGCTCCAGCGCATGGCGAGCCCGGCCCTGCAGCACCGACAGCAGCAGGGTGACGCGGATGTGCTCACCCCGCTTGAGCGTGTGGGCCAGGGCCAGAAAACCGGCCGCGGCCATCAGGTAGCCGGCGTAGGCGTCGGTGCCCGGCACATAGAAGTGCAGTTGCCGGCTGACGACGGACAGCAACACCATCACCAGCAGCCCCACCATGCACAGCGCGGCCAGCACCGCCGCGCCGTCGTACAGGCCATTCAGAGCGCGGCGCATCGGTGGCGGCGTGCCGGCTTACTTGGCGTGGAAGGCGTCGACCATGGCACGGCCGTCGGGCCCGGCCTTGTCCAGCCATTCCTTGAGCATCACCTCGCCGACCTTCTTCATGTCGGCCTTCAGCGCAGCGGTGGGCGGCAGGATCTGCATGCCACCGGCCTTGAGCTTGTCCAGCGACTCGATGTTGGCCTTCTTGCTCGCGGCCCAGCCCCGTTCTTCGGCGGCGGCGGCGGCCTTGAGCAATGCGTCTTGCGTCGGCTTGTCCAGGCCGTTGAAGGCGGCGCGGTTGACCAGCACCACGTTCTTCGGCAGCCAGGCCTGGGTGTCGTACCAGTACTTGACATGTTCGTAGAGCTTGCTGTCGGCGCCGGTCGAGCCCGACGAGATCATGCTGTCGGCCACACCGGTGGCAAAGGCCTGGCTGACCTCGGCCGCCTGCACCGTGACCGGCTGCGCGCCCAGCAGTTCGGCCAGGCGCGAGGTGGCCGGGTTGTAGGCGCGGAACTTCATGCCTTTCATGTCGGCGCCGTTGGCCAGCGGCTTCTTGCTGTACACGCCCTGCGGCGGCCAGGGCACGGCATAGAGCGCCATCAGGCCCTGCTCGGCCAGCTTCTTGTCGAACAGCGGCTTCTGCACCCGCCACAGCTTCATCGCCTCGTCGTAGCTGTCGGCCAGAAAGGGCAGGGCGTCGGCACCGAAGGGTGCCCATTCATTGGCGAAGTTGGAGATCAGCACCTCGCCGATCTGGGCCTGGCCGCCCTGCACTGCGCGCTTGATCTCGGGCGCCTTGAACAGCGACGCGCCCACATGCACGGTGATCTTGAGCTTGCCGCCGGTGGCCTTGTCCACGTCGGCCGCAAACTCGCTCAGCGTCACGCTGTGGAAGTTGGTCGCGGGGTAGGCGGCGGGCAGGTCCCATTTGGTCTGGGCCTGGGCGGCGGCGGCCAGGGTCAGCGACATGGCGGCCAGCAGCAGCGGGCGCAGGGCGGGCAAGAGCTTGAAGGGTTGCATGCGGGGACTCCAGGGTTGGGTTCAGTCTGGCAAGAGGCTAGCAGCCTGTCGGACTTGGCGATCATCGGCTGGGAAACGGCCTCAGCGGACCATTTTTGGCTTCGCCGCTCCCGAGAACACCAGTTTTTTGTCCCATGGTTGAACCATGGGCCTGCAAATCGGGCAACCACTGTCCTCTCCGGGGCCGCTTCTCGCTTACGACGCCCCAAGCCCGACGGGCTCCTGGAAGCAGCGAGAGGTTCTCGACCTGGCCGTGTCCGCGTTCATGGGCTCACCGCCGCGCTGCCGAGTCAGCGGCCGAGTGCGATCGCGCGCGCCGGCTTGATCCGCGCGTGCGCTTCGAGCTGCATCGGCTGGGCGTGCTGCTGACCGCGTACGCGCGAGCCTTGCCTCGGCGGGCTCATCTCAGCCATCACCACCCCCGCGACAGCTGCTCCTTTACCGCCTGCGGCTCCAGCACCAGCGAACAGGTCTCCCAGTCCGCGTCGTCGACTCTGCTGTACTTGGCATCAAACGGGTTCCGCGTGGCCGAGCTGCGGTCGATGAGTTGCCGCGCCTCCTGCTCGCCCTCCAGCGCGATCTTGACCCACACATCTTCCAGCGTGTCCGGAATCTGTCCGAACAGCTGGTGGATCGATTCCAGCCGGTCGGCCAGCACCTGGTGCACGCGGTCTTCCACCGAACCGCGGTAGCGCAGGTTGGCGATCCACACCTCGCTGCGCACCTGGCCGATGCGCTGGATGCGCCCCTTGCGCTGCTCCAA
Organism: Betaproteobacteria bacterium; assembly: GCA_031417735.1. Taxonomy (GTDB): domain Bacteria; phylum Pseudomonadota; class Gammaproteobacteria; order Burkholderiales; family Burkholderiaceae_C; genus Pseudaquabacterium. The sequence goes on along the minus strand of JANOWE010000152.1, from coordinate 3,404 downwards.
CCTCGTCGGATTCCATGGCAGGTCGATGTGGATCAGCGTAGCCAGCCGCTGCAGGTTCAGGCCTTCTGACGCCGCATCGGTGCCCAGCAAAAGCTTCAGCTCGCCGGCGCGCACGCGGGCCTTCAGCAGCTCGCGATCGCAACGCTGGAAGCGGCCCGCGCTCCAGATGCCTGAACGATTACTGCCAGCGTACAAGCCAATTTCCAACCCGGCGAACTCCGGCCGCTTGGCCAGTTCGTCGCCGACCCAGCGCACCGTGTCGTAATACTGCGAAAACAGGATGCAGCCACGGGCCATCCAGCGCTCGCTCATATCCGACCCCGTGCCCAGCAGATAGCCGATCACGGCGTCAAGCTTCGGATCGTTGTTACCGCCCTGGCGCAGCAGCGCCAGGCAACGGTTCAGCGAAGCCACCTCGGCCTTGGTGAAGTCCTTGAAGTCGGATGCCGCCATGGCGCGGTGGCCCAGGTGATCATCGCCACCGCCACCGCCACCGCCATCGGCGCCGTTGGTGTCGTCGCTGTCGTCGTCGTCTTCGTCAGTGGGCTCGTCAGGCGCGGCACTCAACAACCTCATCACCGTGTTGCGGCCCGCCTCCATCGAGCTGCCCAGGCGCCGCAGCAACAGCGTCTTGAAGAACCCGGCGCCGCGCACGCGCTGCTGCAGCAGGTGGCTGAAGTTTTCGGCCTCCTCGTAGGCGTCGCGCAGGTAACCGCCCAGGCCCAGTGCACTGGCGGTGTTCTCGCCGAACAGGCGCACCGTGACCTTGGGCAGAAAGTAGCCTCCGGTCGCGGGGTTGACCGTGGCTTCCAGGTAAGCTCGCGTGCGCCGCACGATGCAGCGCAGCAGCGGGTTGAACTGCTCGCCGTAGCCCGGCAGCACGCCGTTCTGCAGTTTCACGCGCCTGATGGCCGGCGACAGCTTGTCCAGCACCTCGGGCGCGAACTGCCAGCTGCGGTCGTCGGCATCCAGGTTGCGGCGGATGCTGTCGAAACCGTCGCCTTCGGCCCGTGCAGGCAGGGGGTCTCGCACGTACTGCCACCCCGCCACCGCCTCGGTGGGAACGCGGGTGTCGCCGTTGGCCACCGCCAGGCAATGGCTGGGACGAAACCAGGGGCTGGTGCGCGTCCAGCCGCCCAGCACGCCGTCGTTGCCTTGGGACAGGATGTCCAGCAGGTCCCAGGCCTCCACCGGATGCAGCTGCACCGGTGTGGCCGTGGCCAGCAGCATGCTCTTGGTACGCGGGCCGATCTGCTTCAGAAAGGCCATCAGCTTGTTCGGCTCGGCGCGTTCGTCCACCTCGTCGGGGCTGGCGTCCACCTTGGGCACGTTGCGCCGCCGCGCGCGGTGCGCCTCGTCGACGATCACGCAGGTGTAGCGCCGCTGCAGCAGCTGTTGCAGTGCCTCAGGCAGGCCTCACACCACCAGACCTTGCGACACCAGCCCGATGCGCCGCGGGCACTTGCCGAGCGACTTCACGCCGTCCGACGGGTACTCCAGCTCGTTCTCGTCCACCCAGGCGCGCCCATTCCAGCGGGCCGAGGGCAGCAGCAGCAGTTCCATCAGCTCGCCCTGCCACTGCTGCAGCAGCGGTTTGGGGGCCAGCACCAGCACCGGGCCGCCGTCGGGGTCTTCCAGCGCCATCAGCAGCGCAGCCATGGCCAGCTGCACCGTTTTGCCCAGGCCCACCTGGTCGGCCAGCACCAGCCGCGCGCCGCCGAGTCGATGGCGCTCAAGTGCCAGCTGGGCGAAGTATTTCTGGTGCGGCCACAAGCCCTGTTCGCGGCGGTAGACGGGCGTCTCAACGGCGGCCGAAGCGGCAGCGGTTTGGGTGTCGGTGGTGGCCTTCCACTGCGGTGGCTCGATCACCCGGCGGGCTGCGATGCGCTGCAGGTCCTGCGCGATGAACGGGCACACGCTCAGGTCCATCGCCCGGCGGTCGTTCCACAGCGCGTCAAACTCCTCCTGCACCCAGGCTACGGTGTCCGGCGCGTCGTCTTCCCAAAGCAGCTCGTAATTCAATCGCCAGGCAGAGGCGCTTTCGTTCACGCTGCCCAGGAAGGCTGTGGCCGTGCCGTCGGCGCGGCGGATCACGCCGGCTTTGCCGTGGATCAGGCCGAAGGCCTGATCAGGCAGCACGCGGATTTCGATGCGCGTGTTCGTCAGCGCCTCATACAGCGCCTTGTAGCGCGGCAGCGCCACAGGCGGCGCTTCCTCAGGCTTGCCGGCGCACCAGCTGCGCCGCAATGCGGCCTGCGCGGCGGCGGCGGTGACCACGTCCTGCGGGTCGAGATCGGAGTTGCAGATGATGCGCACCGGCCCCTGCACTTGCGCCAGCGCCTCGCCTGCCACTTCGAACAAGCTGCTGCGGAAGTAGCCGGCGATGCGGTCGTAGGCCACCGCACCGGCCAGGCGCTGGGCCAGCACGGTGCGGTCCAGGCGGCTGCGGCGGCTGGAGTGGTAGGTCAGCATCAGGCCATCTTCATTCGTCGCCCGGAATCGGCGGTCGGTCGGGTACCTTGTCCAACAGGGCCTGAAAAACCGCTCCTGACGGGCCCTCGCCTGCTTGGTCCAGCAAGATCTCGACAAGCTCGGCCGAAAGCCAGAGACCAGCACCGCGGAGCTTGGCGATGCCTTCAGCCACGGACTGCAGCAAGCCTCGACGCTTGGCAAGCACCAGCAGGCCACCCGTGCCGAAGATGGGAATGCCCAAGGTCTGGGCACACCTGCGCGCATCCATGTCGTCAATCACCGCGCGCAATGGTGGATGGGCCAAGGCATAGCTCAACACGGCCGTCTCACCGGCACCCAGCGACCAAGCGGCAACCCGAGGCGAATCTTCGACGGGCTCCAGAACGGGCCAAGTCTGCAGACGCAGCTCCCGCGCAGAGGGTCGTCCCAGGCGTCTTGCACCACCTCCTGCCAGACGGCCTGGGGCACGACGATGCGTTTGAACAGCCGCGGCAGCAAGTCGGCCTGTCCACTGCGAAACAGCGTGATCAATGGCGAAGCATTGACGACGACCGCCTCAATCGGCATCGCGCAGCTCCTCGGCCACCTCGTCGGCCGTGTACTGAAATGGACTGACCTTGTAGCGCGAAAGTGCGTCGATGAAGCCGGACCGTGTGAGACCGGCGATTTCGGCAGCGCGGCCTTGAGAAAGCCTGCCAATCTCGTACCACTTCACGGCGGCGGCAATGCGCATTTCCTGAGCGAAATCCCGCGGGGCCTGATGCAGCGTGGCAAATGCCGATTCGGGTATGTCGAGAGTGAGTTGCGTCATGGCGTGCTCCTTCGGGATGAAAGCTACATCAAGCTCAAGCGTGGTCGTTGCGCAGCCGGCCGGCCAGGATGCGCGCGGCCTGCGAGTCGGCCGCCCACGCTTCCATGCCCACCGCGTTGCC
>JANOWE010000151.1:0-11182 GCA_031417735.1 Betaproteobacteria bacterium | reverse complement strand
CTTCGCCTCGGGCGCAGCCTGGCTGCTGGTGAGCATCGCCAGCACCGAATTGGCGATGCGCCGGCTGACACCACTCTGAGTCCTGGACCGGGCCAGGCCCGAGGGTGTGACGAATGAACCGTCCGGGGCCTTGGCCCTGCGCGGCGGCTCAAGCCGGGCTGCTCATTGGCCGACATCTGCACGGGGATGCCTCGAATCCCATGACTGCCGGCGGCCCAGCGCTGAGGGCAGCCCCGTTTTCAGCCCCGTTTTCAGCCCCGTTTGCAACCTGTTCGCAGCCTGTTCGCAACCCGTTTGCCCACAGTTCAGACCTCTGGCTCAGGCCGACAACCAACGCCGCACCATGCACCCGTCCTGCCCACCGCTGGCCTCCACCACCCCCGGCCCAGGCCGCTCACAACGCGCAGGCCTGGCCCTGCCCAGGGCGCTAATGGCGCTGGCGCTGCTGCTGGGGCTGGGCGCGCAGGCGCAGCCTCAGGAGCTCAAGCTCGGCGGCACCGGTGCGGCGCTGGGCACCATGCACCTGCTGGCCCAGGCCTATGCCAAGACCCGGCCCGAGGCGCGCATCAGCGTGCTGCCCAGCATGGGCAGTGGCGGTGGCATCAAGGCGGTGCTGGCCGGGGCGATCCAGGTCGGCCTGAGCTCACGCCCGTTGTCCGAGCCCGAGACCCGCGCCGGTGCGGTGGCGGTGGAATATGGCCGCACACCCTTTGTCTTTGCCACCTCGGCGAGCAATCGAAGCGAGGCCGTGACGCTGGACCAGCTGATCGACCACTACAGCGGCAAGCTCAGCCACTGGCCCGACGGCGCCGCGCTGCGGCTGGTGCTGCGCCCGATCGGTGACTCTGACAGCGAGACCATCAAGGCCATGTCGCCGGCCATGCGTGACGCCAAGACCGCCGCCGAGCAACGCAAGGGCATGGTCTTCACCGTCACCGACCAGGACACTGCCGCTGCGATCGAGAAGATCCCGGGCGCGCTGGGCCCGAGCACGCTGGCGCTGCTGCTGTCCGAGCGTCCGGCGCTGAAGGCACTGACGCTGGACGGCGTGGTGCCCAGCGCGGCCAGCATTGCCAGCGGCCGCTACCCGCTGTACAAGACCATGCTGTTGGTGACCGGGCCGAAGTCGCCGCCGTTGGCCCAGGAGTTCCTGGCCTTTGTCCGCTCACCGGCGGGCCGGGCCATCCTCGAGCAGACCGGGCATTGGTTGAAATGAAGGCCCCGTCCGAGCACGAGCAGGCGCCCGAGCCCGTGGCCCGGTCCCAGGCCCTGCCGCCGGCGGCTGGCCAAGCGGCCGCTGCGGTGCTGCCGGCATCGCGGCTGCTCGGGCGGCTGGTGCTGGCCACCGCCGCGCTGCTGGCGCTGGTGCTGCCGGGCATGTACCTGGCCATCGGCTACAGCGCGGTCAGCTCGTCGCTGCAGACCAAGGCCGACATCAAGGCCGAGGTCATCAACCAGGCCATCGGCGCTTCGCCGCAGATGTGGCGCTTCGAGGAGCACCGCCTGGGTGAGCTGCTCAGGCGCTTTCCGATCGAGCTGCAGCAGGAACGTGGCCACATCGTGGCCGACGACGGCGAGGTGGTGGCTGCCACCGAGCATGCGCTGCCATGGCCGGTGATCCAGCGCAGCGGCCAGCTCTTCGATTCGGGCACCTGGGTCGGCAGGGTGGTGCTGCAGCGCTCGATCAGCGGCCTGGTCGCCGAAAGCGCGCTGTGTACCTTGCTGGGACTGGCCCTGGGCCGAGGCCTGCTGCTGGGTCTGCGCCGGGCGCAGCGGCGTGAACGTGAACTGGCCCAGACGGTGTTCAACCAGACCGCACGGGCCCGCGTCACGCTGCAGTCGATTGGCGACGCGGTGATCACCACCGACCTGGGCGGCCGCATCGACTACATGAACCCGGTGGCCGAGCAGCTGACGCAATGGCCGCTGGACCAGGCCCGGGGCCGGCCGCTGGCCGAAGTCTGCGCTCTGGTCGACGAGGCCACCATGCAGACGCTGGCACCTCCGGTCGAACAGGCCATGAAGGACGGCTGGCCCCGCGCCTTCAGCGGCAAGGACGTGGCGCTGCTGCGCCGCGACGGCCTGTCGCTGGCGGTGGAGGACTCGGCCGCGCCCATCGTCGACGAACAGGGCCGGGTCATGGGTGGCGTGATGGTGATGCGCGATGTGTCGGCCGCCCGCCGGCTGGCCAGGCGCATCAACTGGGCCGCCACCCATGATGCATTGACCGGCCTGGTCAACCGCCATGAGTTCGAGGCCTGCATCGACCGCGCGCTGCTGAGCGCACGTCAGGCCGACCAGCGCCATGTGCTGTGCTGCCTGAACCTGGACCAGTTCAAGATCGTCAACGACAGCTGCGGCCATGCCGCCGGCGACGAGCTGCTCAAGCAGGTGGCCGGGCTGCTGCAGGGCAAGTTGCGTGGCAGCGACAGCCTGGCCAGGCTGGGGGGCGACGAGTTCGGCCTGCTGCTCGAGGACTGCAGCCTGGCTTCGGCCCAGCCGCTGGCCGCCGAACTGCTGGCCAGCGTGCGTGGGCTGCGCCTGGCCGATGCCGGTCGAGGGTTGGGCCTGGGCATGAGCGTGGGCATGGTGGCGCTGGGCAGGGCCACGACGAGCCGGGCCGAGGCGATGATCGGCGCCGACCTGGCCTGTCAGCGCGCCAAGGAGCAGGGCCGCCACCGGGTCTGCGTGTTCCACAGCAACGACAGCGAACTGGCCCAACGCCGCACCGACATGGGCTGGGCCACGCGGCTGAGCCTGGCGCTGGAAGAACAGCGCTTCAGGCTCTACTTTCAGCCCTACCAGGCCTTGACGCCAGGCGGCGCCGGTGGCCTGCACATCGAGATCCTGTTGCGTCTGGTCGACGAGCAGGGGCATCTGGTGGAGCCCGGCAGTTTCATTCCGGCCGCCGAGCGCTACGGCCAGATGCCAGCCATCGACCGCTGGGTCATCGGCGAGGTCTTCAGCCGCTACAAGCGTCTGCGCGGGCAGATGGGCGCCGAGCTGACCTGCGCCATCAACCTGTCGGGCACCACGCTCAACGACGAGGGCACGCTGGCCTACATTGCCGAGCAGGCGCGCCTGCACGCGCTGCCGCCCGGTGCGATCTGCTTCGAGATCACCGAGACCGCCGCCATCGACAACCTGCAGCATGCGGCGCGCTTCATGCACCGGCTCAAGGCACTGGGCTTCGGCTTTGCGCTGGACGATTTCGGCATCGGCAGCAGCTCGCTGGCCTACCTGAAGACGCTGCCGGTGGACTACCTGAAGATCGATGGCAGCTTCGTGCGCAACATCGCCACCGACCCGGTGGACCGGGCCATGGCCGACACCATCAACCGCGTCGGCCACATCATGGGCCTGCGCACGGTGGGCGAGTTTGCCGAGTCGCAGGAAGTGATCGACGCGCTGCGCGCGCTGGGCGTTGACTTTGCGCAGGGCTATGGCGTACAGCGGCCGCAGCCCTTGCCCGGTGCCCGGCTTCCCGCGCAGACAGAGCAGACAGCGCAGTCCGCAATGGCCGTGCCGGCCGCAGCGGCGCTGGCCTGAGCAGCGATCGTGGCAGGCATGGGCATGGCCGGCATCGACAGCCAGCTCCGGCCCGAGGCTCGCGCGCAGATGCCAAAAAGCACCGGCAAAAACGTGCACACCGCAGCTGCCGCGCACGCACCAGGCAGGCTTTCAACGCAAGATCGAACTTTGAAAGTGATGTGACGTCAAGCCCTTGCATGAAGGGTGAGCGTCCACCAGCACTTCTTTCTCGGCCGAGCCCACCGCGCCTTTCAGGAATCGACACCATGCCTCAGCCCCGCGCGTCGACCGCCATGCGCTCCAGACACCAGCAGCTTGTGCAGCCCGGGCAGCGCTGGCGCTGGCGAGCTCTGGGTGTCTGCGCCCTGGCCATCACCGCCTGGCTGGCCGGCCTGCTCAGCCCGGGCCTGGCCCATGCACAGGCCGGCACGTCGACCAAGCTCGCCGCCGACCTGCAGCAGGTGATCGACGCGACCAGCACGCCGCTGTTGAACCGGGCCGGGGACAAGCACAGCGGCACCCGGCTGGTCAATCCAGACCACTACAGGACCCACCATGAACCATTTCACCCACTGCACTGAATGCTTGTCCCGCGGTGTGCAACGCGGGTCCCTGGTGCTGGCCCTGGTCTGGCTGCTGGCAGGCCTGCTTGGCCTGCCGCCAGCCCAGGCCCAGACCGCGACCAGCTACAAGGTGGCCGCCGACCTGCAGCAGGGCATCAACGCCGCCACCACGCCCAAGCTGAACTGGGCCAAGGACATCAACGGCGTGCGCTTTGTGAAGGCTCTGGTGGTCAGCAACAGCGACGACGCCGACCTGGTGGCATTGCGTTCGGCGGTGATGGCCACCGGTGGTTCGGTCTATTACCGCTTTCTGACGGTGCGGGCCATTGCCGTGCTGCTGCCGGCGACAGCGGTCTACAACATCGCCGCGCGCGGCGACGTGATCGGCATCTCGCCGAACCGGGTCGCGGCCAGCAGCGCCAGCACGCTGGAGGCATCCAGCGGCGCGCTCAACCACCGCACCTATACAGGCAGCGGCTACAGCGGGCTGGACGGCAGTGGCGTGGGCATTGCGGTGCTCGACTCCGGCATCATGTGGAACCACCGCAACATGCTGGACGCGGCCGGCGTCAGCCGGGTCACGCGCTCGATCGACCTGCTCAAGGTGGGCGACGGCTCCTGGACCGGCGCCTTGGACTGGACCCGGGGCATCGACACCTCCGTCGGTCTGTACCCGGGCAGCCTGATGCTGGCCGTGCTGGAGGGCCTGGTTGCCAACCAGAAAATGGACAACGTCGACCCATACGGCCATGGCTCGCATGTGGCCGGTGTGGCCGCCGGCCGGGGTGCCTACCAAGCGATGGACTCCAGCGGCGTTGCGCCCGGCGCCAAGTTGTTCGACATCCGCGTGCTCAACGGCCGTGGCCTGGGCCAGTTGTCCGATGTGCTGGCCGGCATCGACTGGGTGGTCTACCACGCCCGCGAATACAACATTCGGATCATGAACCTGAGCCTGGCCACCGACTCCACCGAGAGCTGGCGCACCGACCCCCTGGCCATGGCCGTGCGCAGCGCCACCCAGGCCGGCATCACAGTGGTCGTGGCCGGCGGCAACTTCGGCCAGACCGCCGGCGGTGCCGAGCGCCATGGCTCGATCAGCTCGCCCGGCAACGAGCCCAGCGTGATCACCGTGGGTGCGGCCAACACCCGGGGCACGGCGCTGCGCAGCGACGACAGTGTCAATTTCTTCAGCTCACGCGGGCCTACCCGTGGCGGCAGCGTGGATGCCCAGGGCCAACGTCTGGCCGACAACCTGCTCAAGCCCGACCTGGTGGCGCCGGGCAACCGCATCGTCGGCGTGATGGCTACCGACAAACTTGCGGGCCTGGTGCCCAACTACCTGGCCGCCACCTACCCGCAGCTGGTCCAGGTCGCGCCCAGCAACAAGACCCCGGGCAGCGCACTGATGAGCCTGTCGGGCACGTCGGTCGCCGCACCGGCGGTGGCCGGCACGGTGGCGCTGATGCTGCAAGCCAACCCCGGGCTGACACCGCCGCTGATCAAGGCCATCCTGCAGTACAGCGCCCAGCCGCTGCCCGGCGCCAGCCTGCTGCAGCAGGGCGCCGGCCTGCTCAATGTCGACGGCGCGGTGCGGCTGGCGCAGGCGCTGCGCACCGACATTGCTGCGGCCATCGAGGCCGGCAGCCTGAGCGCCGGCGCCAGCCTGCTGGCCGCCGGCAAGACCCTGCCTGCGCCGCGTTCGACCATCAACGGCCAGAGCTTCGACTGGAGCCGCTTCATCATCGCCGGTGGCAATCAGCTGCTCGGTGGCGAGGCCTTGTTCAGCCGCTTCCAGCCGATCTACGATCCGCGCCTGCTGTGGGTGCGCGACGCGGTGCAGCGCAGCAACGTCAGCTATTGGCCGGCGACCTTCAGCCGACCGGCCAACAGCTTGACCAAGGCCTTCACCCGCTCGGCCACCCCCAACCAGCCGCTGCTCAGCGCTGGCGTGGTGCGCGCCACCAGCCTGGTCGGTGCCAGTTCGGCCTTCGGCAAGACCGGCGCCTTCCTTCCCGGCGCCACGCTCAGCAACTGGCTGATGGCCGGCAGCGGCGTGGTGTTGAGCGAGGGCATCGTGTTGAGCGAAGGCATCGTGCTCAGCGAAGGCATCGTGCTGAGCGAGGGCATCGTGCTCAGCGAGGGCATCGTGCTCAGCGAAGGCATCGTGCTGAGCGAAGGCGTGGTGTTGAGCGAGGGCATTGTCCTGAGCGAAAGCGTCAACCCCAACGACGTCCGCCGGCTCGGCGAGCCCTGAGACCGGGCGCACGGGCGCGGCGTCTGGCCGTGCTGCGCTTGACCTGACCGTGTGAACAAGGGGCTTCAGTTTGATCGATATTTGACCGACAACAGGTCAAGCACCGGCCTGAGACACCCGCCTGACAGGGTCAGTCAGCATGGCCAGACCCGCCAGGTGCCGCCCAGATGAAAACACCCCACCGCCAGCCATGACAACCTCCGCCAGCCCTGCCATCACCGCCCTGCCTGGCGCCTGGTGGCAGCGCCTGCATGCGAGCTTCATGCCCGACTACAACCGCAAGGCCACGGTCTACTGGTGGGCCGTGGTGCTGGTCGGGTTCTCTCTGTTGTCCGGGTCGGTGTTGCAACTGCTGGCACTGCCCTGGGCCAGCCAGCTGCAAGTGGTGGTGGGCACGGCCATCGCCATGATGGCCGGCCTGGTGCCGATCCGCATTCCGCGCAGCAAGAACTCGTTCGCCGCCGGCGAGATCTTCGTTTTTCTGCTGCTGCTGTTGCATGGCCCCGCCGCCGCCATGCTGGCCGCCGCCGCCGAAGGGCTGACCGGCAGTTGGCGCACGTCCAAGCGCTGGACCAGCCGCATCGCCAGCCCGGCCATGGCCAGCATCGCCATGTTCGGCCTGGGCAGCCTGCTGCAATCGGTGATTGCCAGCGCCAAGGTCCATGGCCTGTACGGCCCCGGCCTGCTGCTGCTGGCCACCATGGCCAGCGCGGTGCTGTACTTCGTGTTCAACACGCTGCTGATCACCGCGCTGCACCACCTCAAGCTCAGCCGCTGGCCGGCGCTGGGCGCGCAGTTCGCCGAATCCAGCTGGATCGGCATCACCCTGGCCGGCAGTGCCTCGGTGTCCTGCCTGCTGTTTCTGGCCTTCGAGCAGGCCGGCATCGGCGTGCTGGTGGCCGCCGCACCCATCATCTGCATGCTGGTGGCCACGCTGCACTACTTCTTCGGCCAGCAGGAGGCCGCCGAGCTGGCCCGGCACCAGAAGATGGAGGCCATCGAGCGCGTGGCCGAGATGTCGGCCCGCCATCTAGTGGAACTGCAAAAGAGCGAGCGCCGCTTCCACAGCGCCTTCACCCATGCCTCGATTGGCATGGTCCTGATCGACTTCGACGGCCAGGTGCTGCAGGTCAACGACGCGCTGTGCGAGCTGATCGGCGAGACCGACAGCAGCGCGCTGACCCGTGGTGCCTTCAACAAACTGGTCGACCTGCCCGATGCGCCCAGGCTGGCCGAAGGCATGAGCCAGCTCGACACGCCCGGCATCGACTCGTTCACCGTCGAGCTGCGCCTGCGCCACCGCGCCGGGGCCAAGGTCTGGGTGGCGGTGCATGGCAGCCACTTCTCCGAGGCCGGGGCCAACGCGCCCTGCCTGATCCTGCAGGTGCAGGATGTCAGCGCGCGGCGGCAGGCCGAGGCCGAGCTGCAGCACATCGCCTTCCACGACAGCCTGACCGGCCTGCCCAACCGGCGTCGCTTTCACGACCGTTTGACGCAGCAGCTCACGCGAAGCCAGCAGGCACAGGGGCGCCAGTTCGGTCTGATCTTTCTGGACTTTGACCGCTTCAAGCTCATCAACGACAGCCTGGGCCATGCGGTGGGCGACGACTTTCTGATCGAGGTGGCGCGGCGCATCCAGCAGCATCTGCGGCCCCAGGACGTGGTGGCGCGGCTGGGCGGCGACGAGTTCGCCGTGCTGGCCGAGGACCTGCACGGCGACCGCGAGGCGATCGGCCTGGCCGAGCGCCTGCTCGAGGCGCTGCGCAGGCCGTTCTACATCGGCAACCACGAAATCATCACCAGCGCCAGCATCGGCATCACCTTCAGCGGCATGGGTTACGCCACGCCCGCCGACATGCTGCGCGACGCCGACACCGCGATGTACAAGGCCAAGCTGGCCGGCAAGGCCCGCTACGCGCTGTTCGACGCCAGCCTGCACCTGGAGGTGACGCAACGGGTGCGGCTGGAGGCCGACTTCCGCCGTGCGCTGGCCAAGGGCGCGCTGGCGGTGGAATACCAGCCGCTGTACGACCTGGCTTCGGGCCAGATCATGGCCTTCGAGGCGCTGGCGCGCTGGCATCACCCCGAGCTGGGCCAGATCAGCCCGTTGACCTTCATCCCGGTGGCCGAAGACGTGGCATTGATGGTGCCGCTGACCGACTTCATGCTGCGCACGGCCTGTGCGCAGCTGCGCCAATGGCAGCAGCGCGATGCTTCATTGGCCGAGATGGTGATGCATGTCAATGTGTCGGGCCACGACATCGGCCAGCCCAATTTCGTCGCCCGGGTGCAGGCCGCGATGGTCCAGGCCGGCATCGCGCCGCGGCACCTGACGCTGGAGCTGACCGAGAACATCCTGCTCAGCCGGCTGGAGGCCGCGCGCCCGGCGCTGGTGGCCTTGCGTGAGCAGGGCGTGAACCTGAGCATCGACGACTTCGGCAACGGCTATTCATCGCTTCGCCATCTGTCCAGCCTGCCGGTGAACAGCTTGAAGATCGACCGCGCCTTTGTTGCCGACCTGCTGCGCGGCCAGGGCGAGGCCGCCGTGGTGCAGGCCATCATCCAGCTCGGCAAGTCGCTGGGCAAGGACATCGTCGCCGAGGGCATCGAGACCGAAGCGCAGGTCCGGCGCCTGCTGCAGATGGGCTGCCAATCGGGCCAGGGCTACCACCTGTCGCGACCACTGATGGTCGAAGGCGTGGACGCCTTGCTCTATGACCTGATCCATCAGCGCCAGGCTCAGGCGGGCCTGCCCGCCCTGCCGTCGCCGACGCTGTGCGCGCCGCCGGCCACGACCGGCGAAACGATGGCAGCGCTGCTGCACTGAGGCCGGTCTGCCGGCCAAGCTCGGGGCTCGGTCGAGGCGCGGAAAAGCCGCGTCCATTGCATATTGGGTTGGCGCAGAGATTGCCACACCACAGGCCCGCCACAGCGATTCAACTTCGGCCGCAAAACGCGGAAAAGCACCGTTCAGACGGCACATGGCGTGCCGGACCCAAGGTCCTCGGAGGCAAAAGATGGCAACATGAATTCATCAAGTTCTTGACTGCGTCAATCCCTTGTTTGGGGGGAGCAACTGCCGGCAAGGACACCCAGTACAGCACCCGCTGATCGCCACACCAACACTTACCTGGTGAACCACCCATGAACCTGAAGCTGCAAGACGCAAACCACGCCTTCACCCGACTCAACTTGAAGCTGGCCCTGGCCATCGCGTTGGGCTCACTGTTGGCCGGGCAGGCGCTGGCGCAGCCAAGCCAGGGCCATAGGAGCTCGCGCATCGCACAAGACCTGCAGGCCGAGGTCCAGCGTGTGGGCCCGACCCGGGCGGCCTGGGCGCGCGACATCAACGGCGTGCGCCATGTGCAGGCCATCGTGGTCGGCCAGGGCGCCGACCCCGAGCTGACCGAGCTGCGCCGCTTCGTGCTGCGCAGCGGTGGTTCGGTGCTGGTGCGCCATGGCGGCATCCGCGCGTTGACGGTGATGGTCAAGGCCGGCACGCTGCAGGCCTTGGCGCAGCGCCATGACGTGCTCAGCGTCTCACCCAACCGCAGCACCGCGCGCACCTTCAGCACACTGGAGTCGGTGACCGGCGCGGCGGTGACGGGGTCCAGCGGCCCGGTGCGCTTCAACAGCAGCCGCACGGGCTACAGCGGCTTCGACGGCGCCGGCATCGGCATCGCGGTGCTTGATTCCGGCGTGATGCGCGCCCACGACGCTTTCCTGGGCTCAAACACCACAAGCACCAACCCGCCGAGCCGGGTCAGGAGGAGCTTCGACATGCTCAAGAGCAGCCAGAGTCTGTGGACCGCGGGTCTGGACAGCAGTGCCGGCGCCCTGGTGCCCGGCAGCTTCGCGCTGGCGGCCTACCAGGCATCGATCGACAGCAGCGGCCAGCTGACGCAGGACCCCTATGGCCATGGCACCCACGTCGCCTCGGTCGCTGCGGGCCGGGCCAGGTACTACGAGCCGTCGACGCCCGACACCACCGGCATCGCGCCCGGCGCGTCGATCATTGACCTGCGGGTGCTGGACAAGGACGGCGTGGGCAATGTGAGCGACGTGCTGGAGGCGATCCAGTTGGTGATCTTCCATTCCCGCGCACACAACATCCGGGTCATGAACCTGAGCCTGGCCACCAACTCCACCGAGAGCTGGCAGACCGACCCGCTGTGCCTGGCGGTGCGCCAGGCCAGCGCGGCCGGCATCACCGTGGTGGTGGCAGCCGGCAACTTCGGCCGCAGGGTCGACGGCCTGGAGGCCTATGGCACGGTGAGCTCACCCGGGCATGACCCGTCGGTGATCACCGTGGGCGCGGTGAATCTGAAGGACACGGTGCAGCGCAGCGACGACGTGGTCACCAACTTCAGCTCGCGCGGTCCGACCCGTGGTGCCTATATCGACGCCGCCGGCGTGCGCCGGGTCGACAACCTGCTCAAGCCCGACCTGGTGGCGCCGGGCAACAAGATCGTCAGCGCCGCGGCCACCCAGGCCTCGTCGGCCAGCCCGACCTGGAACGGCCTGGCCAGCGCCAATTTCGCCACTCTGGTGACCCCGCTGGGCATTCCGGCCATCTACCCTGAAGCGCAAATGCTGCTCAGCGGCACCTCGGTCGCCGCGCCGGTGGTGTCGGGCACGGTGGCGCTGATGTTGCAGGCCAACCCCGGGCTGACGCCGCCGCTGGTCAAGGCCATCCTGCAGTACTCGGCCCAGCCGCTGCCCGGCGCCAACCTGCTGCAGCAGGGCGCGGGCTACCTGAACGTGGCCGGCGCGGTGGCACTGGCCAGCGCGCTGCGCACCGACATCAACAGCGCGGTCGAGGCCGGCACGCTGA
>JANOWE010000150.1:0-36082 GCA_031417735.1 Betaproteobacteria bacterium | reverse complement strand
CTTTGACCGGGGGCGTGCGCGACCAGCGCGCTGCCCAGACCCTGGCCGAGGCCTGGCAGCCCTGGCGCTCGTACGCCGTCATGCAGCTCTGGCAAAACCTGGAATCAACATGAACAAGCATTCGCAACTCATTGCCCAGTCAAGGATTTCTACGCCGCTCGGGCCCTTGACGGCGGCCGCTACTTCGGCCGGTCTGGCCGGCCTTTGGTTTGACGGCCAGCGCCATCATCCGGGGCCGATTGACGCGCCCATGGACGACAGCCAGCCCTGGCTGGCCGCCACCGCCGCCGTGCTATCGGCCTACTTCAAGGGACAGGGCCTGGCCGCCGTGCCGCTGGACCTGCAGGGCACCGCCTTTCAGAAAGCGGTCTGGCAGGCGCTGCTGGGCATAGCGCCTGGCCGCACCAGCACCTATGCCGAGGTCGCCAGCCAGGCCGGCTCGCCGGCGGCGGTTCGGGCGGCGGGCGCGGCCATCGGCCGCAACCCGGTGTCCATCCTCGTGCCCTGCCACCGGGTCATCGGCCGCGATGGCTCGCTCACCGGCTATGCCGGCGGGCTCGACCGCAAACAGGCCTTGCTGACCCTCGAAGGCGCGTTGCTGCTGTGAAGTCACGCGACCTGGTCGACCTGTTCTTGCTGGCCGCGATCTGGGGCAGCTCGTTCCTGTTCATGCGCGTCACCGCGCCGGTGTTCGGCCCGGTGGCACTGGCCTTTGTGCGCGTGGCCGGCGCCGCCCTGCTGTTGCTGCCACTGCTGTTCTGGCGCGGTGAGGCCAGGGCCATGGCCAGGCAATGGCCTGGTCTGCTGGTGCTGGGGCTGTGCAATTCGGCCCTGCCCTTCATGCTGTTCGGCTATGCGCTGCTGACGCTGCCGGCCGCGCTGTCGGCGATCTTCAATGCCGCCACACCGCTGGCCACGGCCGTGATCGCCTGGGCCTGGCTGGCCGACAAGCCCACACGCTGGCGCGCTGTGGGCCTGGTCATCGGCTTTGCCGGCGTGGTCGGTCTGGCGCTGCACAAGTCGCTGGCCCATGACGACCTGCACGGCCTGCGCGGGCTGCAGTTCGACGCCGCAGCGGCGCTGGCCATTGGCGCCTGCCTGCTCGCGACCTTGCTCTATGGCTATTCGGCCAACTTTGCCAAACGCCATCTGCAGGGCACACCGGCCATGGCCATGGCCACTGGCACCCAGTTCGCTGCCGCGCTGGTGCTGGCTCTGCCCGCACTCTGGAGCTGGCCACACACCGTGACGCCCAGCGCCACCGACTGGCTGATGGCGCTGACCTTGGCCCTGCTCTGCTCGGGCGTGGCCTACGTGCTGTATTTCCGGCTGATCCGCAACGTCGGGCCGACCCAGGCCTCGGCCGTGACCTTTCTGGTGCCGGTGTTTGCCGCGCTGTTCGGCGTGGGCCTGCTGGACGAGCCGGTGGGTCCGCCCATGCTCGTCGGCGGGGCAGTGATCATTGCCGGCACGGCGCTGGTGCTGGGCCTGTTGCCCAGGCCGCGTGCGCGGCAGGCCTGACCTCGAGGGCCCCGCACCACGGGCCTAAAATCGCCGGTCAACCCTTCAGCAGCGAGCACACCTTGGGCGCCAACATCTTGCAGAAACTTCCCGCCGGCGAACGTGTCGGCATCGCGTTTTCTGGTGGCCTGGACACCAGCGCGGCCGTGCACTGGATGCGCGCCAAGGGCGCCATCCCCTGCGCCTACACCGCCCATCTGGGCCAGCCCGACGAGACCGACTACGACGAGATCCCGCGCAAGGCCCTGGCCTATGGCGCCGACCTGGCGCGGCTGATCGACTGCCGCAAGGCCCTGGTGGCCGAGGGCATTGCCGCGCTGCAGTGCGGTGCCTTCCACATCCGCAGCGGCGGCACCACCTACTTCAACACCACGCCGCTTGGCCGAGCCGTGACCGGCACCGCGCTGGTGGTGGCCATGCGCGACGACGGCGTCAACATCTGGGGCGACGGCAGCACCTACAAGGGCAACGACATCGAGCGCTTCTACCGCTACGGCCTGCTGGCCAACCCGGCACTGCGCATCTACAAGCCCTGGCTGGACCAGACCTTCATCGACGAGCTGGGCGGGCGCAAGGAGATGAGCGAATACCTCATCGCCGCCGGCTTCGACTACAAGATGAGCGTCGAAAAAGCCTATTCCACCGACAGCAACATGCTGGGCGCCACCCATGAGGCCAAAGACCTGGAGTTGCTCAGCTCGGGCATGCACATCGTGCAGCCGATCATGGGCGTGGCGTTCTGGAAGCCCGAGGTGGTGGTCAAGCCCGAGACGGTGACGGTGCAGTTCGAAGAAGGCCAGCCGGTGGCGCTGAACGGGCTGGTCTTTTCCAACCCGGTGGCGCTGTTCGAAGAGGCCAACCGCATCGGCGGGCGCCATGGCCTGGGCATGTGCGATCAGATCGAGAACCGCATCATCGAGGCCAAGAGCCGGGGCATCTACGAAGCCCCCGGCATGGCCCTGCTGCACATCGCCTACGAGCGCCTGGTCTCTGGCATCCACAACGAAGACACCATCGAGCAGTACCGCATCAACGGCCTGAAGCTGGGCCGCCTGCTCTACCAGGGCCGCTGGTTCGACCCGCAATGCCTGATGCTGCGCGAGACGGCCCAGCGCTGGGTGGCGCGCGCGATCACCGGCGAGGTCACGCTGGAGCTGCGTCGGGGCAACGACTACGCCATCCTCGACACCGTCAGCCCCAACCTGACCTACCAGCCCGAGCGGCTGAGCATGGAAAAGGTGGCAGGCGCCTTCACGCCGCAAGACCGCATCGGCCAGCTGACCATGCGCAACCTGGACATTGCCGACAGCCGCGCCAAGCTGGGCATCTACAGCGCCACCGGCCTGCTGGGCGAGTATTCCGACGGCGCGATTCCGCTGCTGGCCGGGCCGAGCGACGGCTCGGCGGCCTGAGCCGCGCGGCTCAGCCGGCCTGGGCCTCGGCCTGGGCCTGGACTTCGGCCCGGGCAGGCCTCTGTGCGCGGCAACAGGCCTGGACAAAGTCGGCCAGGCGTTGGCCGTCGCGCTCGGCCATCGGCCAGGCCGGGTGGTAGCTCCAGGCGGCCTTGAGCTCGTCGCTGATGTCGGCGTCGCCACGCAAGGCCATCCAGTCGTCGGCAAACAGCAGTTCCGGGCTGGCGATCTGCTGGCGCACGGTGACGTCCCGGTGTCTGGGATCGGCCGCGATCACGGCGAAGCGCCGGCGCAGATTCCAGGCGTTGCCCTCCAGCACCTGCACGAAGCAGCCGTCGACAAAGACCAACCCGCCGGTGAGCTGGTACGTGCTGTTGCGGTTGTGCGCCACGCGGATGATGTCGTAGCAGTCGCGGGGCCCGATGCCGGGCGCGGCGCGGCTGACGTACACAAGCCGTTCATACATTCGGGTTCTCCTTCAGGGCCGGCACCGGGCCGGCCAGAATCAGTGCATCTACGGCCTGTGCCGGGCCGGGCCGGCTGAACAGAAAGCCCTGCACATCGGTGCAGCCAGCGTCTTTGACGGCCTGCAATTGCTCGCAGGTCTCCACGCCCTCGGCGGTGGTGGCCATGCCCAGGCTTTTGCCCAGACCGCTGATGGCGCCGATCAACGCCAGGGCGTCGCCCCCCTTGGCCACGTCGGTGACAAACGAACGGTCGATCTTGATGCGGTCGAACGGGAAGCGGCGCAGATAGCTCAGCGAGGAGTAGCCGGTGCCGAAATCGTCCATCGAGATGCGCACGCCATGCTGGCGCAGCGCGTGCAGCAGCTGCAGGTTCTGCTCGGTGTCGTCGAGCAGCACCGACTCGGTGATCTCCAGCTCCAGCCGGCGCGCGGGCAGTCCGGCCTCAGCCAGGGCCGACAACACGTCTTGCACCAGGCTGCGGCTGCCGAACTGCACCGCCGACAGGTTGACGGCCACGATGACGCTGTCGGGCCAGTGGGCGGCGGCCAGGCAGGCCTGGCGCAACACCCATTGGCCGATCGGGATGATCAAGCCGGTCTCTTCGGCCAGCGTGATGAAGTCCAGCGGCGACACGCGCCCGCGCGTGGGATGGTTCCAGCGCAGCAAGGCCTCCACGCCGACCACGGCCTGGCTGTTGGCGTCGACCTGGGCCTGGTAGGCCAGCTCGAACTGCTGCAGCGCCAGCGCAGAGCGCAGGTCGGCCTCCAGGCCCTGGCGCAGCAACAGGCGCTGGTCCATGGCGGTCTCGAAAAAGCGCAGCTGGCCACGTCCGCTGGCCTTGGCGCTGTACAGCGCCAGGTCGGCATGCTTGAGCAGGGCTTCGGCGTCGTCACCGTCGAACGGTGCCACCGCAATGCCCACGCTGGTGCCGATGTGGGCCAGGTGGCCTGCCAGGTTGAACGGCTTGGAAAGCTGTTCGATCAGCCGCTTGCCCAGCGCCGCCGAGCCACCCGGCTGGGTGGTGCTGACCTGCAGCACGGCAAACTCGTCGCCGCCCAGGCGGGCCACGGCATCGCCTTCGCGCACGCAGGTGTTCAGCCGCTCGGCGACCTGGCGCAGCAGCAAATCGCCCGCGGCATGGCCCAGGGTGTCGTTGACGTTCTTGAACCGGTCCAGGTCCAGGCACAGGACGGCCAGCTCTTCGCCGCGCTGGGTGCGCGGCAGCTCACGCAGCAGCAGTTCGCGCAGGTGGCCTCGGTTGGGCAGGCCCGTCAGCACATCGTGCCGGGCCCAATGTGCCACCTGCTGCTGTGCCTGCCGACGCTCGGAGATGTCCTGGTGCAGCGCCACACAGCCGCCATCGGGCAGACGGGTGATGCTGACCTCGATCGTGCGGTCGTCCAGGGTTCGCCACTCGCGGTGTCGGCGCTGCGTGCCGTCGGCCGTATCGGCTGGCTCGGTCCGGTCCAGGACCAGCGTGGCGCCATGGCTGGCGCGGATGATGTCGTCGAACTGCGCGCCAGGCTGGCACAGCGCGTCGGGCAGTCGCCAGATGCTGCGGAAGCTCTGGTTGGCCAGCACCAGCCGGTCCTGGGCATCGAATACGCTCAGGCCATGCGGCAGCAGGTCGATGGCCAGCCCGGTCAAGGCCGCGCCGGCCGCCAGGCCTTGCCGCGGCTGCGGCTTGGCCTGCGCGCGCCGCACATGGCCTGACTGGCGCCTGCCGGCAGGCGGTGCCGCGGCGGTGGTGACCGGCACTGACGGCACCGATCGCGCGCCAGCGCTGGCTTTGCTGCGGAAGGTCTTGCTCATCGCGGCTCCAGGGGAACGGACCCGCCAGACGGCGTTCGGGTGGGCACGCGGCAAGAGGGGTTCATCGGCATCTTCATCGGCCTGCCGGACGCCGGCTTGAACCTCGGTCCTTCGCGCCGGGCAGCCGTACCGCCAACGCGTGCATCAGCGCACGAACCGACCAGACAACAGGCCAGAGAACAGGCCGGAGAACGGCCAGGGGCAAGCGAACGCCAGGCGGCGAGGCTGGACCTCAGGCGCAGACCCGGTTGCGTCCGGCTTGCTTGGCGCGGTAGAGCATGGCGTCGGCTGCGGCCAGCATGTCGGTGCCTTGGTCCATGCCGGGCTGCCACTCGGCCACGCCCAGCGAGATGGTCTGCTGCACAGCCGCAGTGGCTGGCGTGCCAGGCAGGCTGAACGGCCGCTCGGCCACCACCATGCGTAGCCTTTCGGCCAGCGCGGCTGCCTCGGCCAGGCCCAGGCCGGGCAGCAACACCGCAAATTCTTCACCACCCTGGCGGCACAGCAGGCCCTGGCCGTCCAGCGCGCAATGCACGCGCGCCGCACTTTCGCTCAGCACATGGTCACCGGCCGCATGGCCATGCTGGTCGTTGACCTGCTTGAAGCGGTCCAGGTCGTAGCAGACCACGCTGATCGGCTGCCGGCCATGGCGGGCCAGCGGCAGTTCACGCGCCAGTTGCTCCGGCAGGTGGCGGCGGTTGAAAACGCCTGTACCGGCGTCCACCACCGCCAGGCGCCAGACATGGTCGTGCAGCACGGCGCCCTGGTCGCTCACCTGCAACTCGGCATGCCAACGGCTCAGACCGGGATGGTCAAGCCTGAGCCAGGCGTCTGCCGCTCGACCAATGCACAGGCGGCCACGCTGCAAGCTCACGCTGCGGCCAGCCTGGGTGCCGCTGTAAAGCACCAGCCGACCCAGGTCGTCCACCGGCGGGTTCAATGGCTGAAGCGCTTGCGGCAGCGAGCAATCGGCCGCGTCGACAACGATGGTGGCGGGGTCCCACATGGCTTGGTCAGGTCTGAAAGCCGAGAAAACCGGCCCGTGAGCGAGATGCGCCGGTGCCAGGCTGCGGGCATACCCCGCCATGTCGCGCTGTGCCCATCACCACCGGCCACGGCCGCGCAGTTGTCCACGTCAGGTGCCGTTGTGACCGTCCTGCCGCCGCTCAGGCCTCGCGCGAGACCATGTCCAGCGCCTGGCGGGCACCGCGCAAGGCATGGCGCTGCTTGAAGCGCGCGGCCAGCAGGCGGTTCAGTGCCGCATGCAGTGCCCCGGCCAGCGCAGGCGGCACGCCGTCGGCCAGCGCCTGCTGCACCGCCAGAAAGGTCTTGACGCGGTGCACCGAGAAGATGTCCAGACCCAGGCCATGGTCGACCAGGCCAAGCCGGGCCGCGTTGTCGAAGGCCTCGAGGTCGGCCACCTGCCAGCCTGCCATTGCTGCGGTCGGGCTCATTTCGGCAGCCAGGTAGGGCGTGTTGCGGCCGACAAACAGCGCCAGTTGCAGCAGGCCCGCCGGCCACAGTTCGGCATGGCGGCGACCCAGCCGGCGCAGCGCCTGGGCAAAGGTGATGGCATGGCTGAAGTCCAGCCAGCCGACCTGGTCGGCTACCTTGCTGTCGTCGCGCGTGGCCCAGCGCTCGTCAAAGCGCAGCAGATGGTGGGCAGCGGCGTGCAGCAGGCCGTTCAGCACCGCTTCAGGCGCCATGTGCGCGGCAGCGGCCAGGGTGGCGTCCAGGGTCTGACGCACCGTCAAGGCTTCGAACCGGGCCGGATCAGCGGCTTCGTGCTGACCCGCTGCCCGAGGCTGCACCGGCCAGCGCGCGAGCGCGGGTGCATAGGCCTTGAAGTCGGGCAGCAGATCTTCCCGCGTGGCCATCACCAGCGCCCGCAGCCAGGCGCGAAGCAGCGGACGCAAGCTGTCGGTGCCCAGCCGCTTGACCAGGCCGGGCAAATGGCCGAGATAGATCAGTGCGTGGCCGAAGTCGTTGTAGTGCGCCAGCGCGGCGCGGGCCAGCACCGGCTCCAGTTGTTCAAGGCCCAGACCCTGGGCCAGCGCGCCCTGCAGCAGCGCCAGCGCACCGGCCTCGTCCTGCGCCTGCACGGCGGCCAGAAAGTGGGCCGCGTGCCACGGCTGTTCGACATCGGTGTAGGGCCAAATCGGCTCACGCAACGCATCGTGGGCGATGTGAGCGGCGGCCTCTGTGGCGGCAGCCAGCTTCTGCGCTGGGTCCGACAGCCCATCACGCAGGCTCAACCAGGCGTCCACTGCGGCATAGGCATGGGTCATGCCGTAGCGCAGGTGCTCGTGGCTGGTGGCCACCGCCCGCGCCAGCGCGGTCTCGACCCGGCCCCCGGCGGCCTCCAGTCGGGCCAGTTCACGCGCGATGCGCGGCCGGTCTTCGTCGGCCATGGCGGCATCGAACTGGGTCAGCGCGCCGGCCTGGACCTGCTCGGGTGCCGGCTCACTCAGGTCGATCTCGACCCGGCCGTCGGTCTCGCGCACCGGGTAGATGCGCAGCGCATCACCGCCCAGCAGATTCGCACCGCTGCAAAGCTTGAACTTCCAGTTGTGCCACTGGCAGGTCAGCACGCCATGCTCGTCCAGATGGCCCTCGGCCAGCGGATAGCCCTCGTGCGGGCAGCGGTTGTTGCAGGCATGCAGGCCACCGCCGGCGGTGGCAAACAGGGCAATCTGACGCTGGCCCAGCTTGACCACCATCGCACCACGCCGGCGCAGATCGGCCAGCGCCGCTGCGTCTTGCCAGGGGCCGTGGCCGGTCATGCTCAGTCCAGCTGGGTCAGGGCCTGGGCGAGGTCGGCCTGCAGGTCGGCCACCGCCTCCAGGCCAATGGAAAAGCGCACCAGATGGCCCGGCAGATCCGAGCGGTCACTGCGCATCGCGCCCAGGTCATAGGGCACGACCAGGCTGACCGGACCACCCCAGGAATAGCCAATCTTGAACAGCCGCAGCGCGTCCACAAAGCGGTCGACCTGCTGCCCCGACAAGCCCGGGTCCAGCAGCACCGAGAACAGGCCTGCCGCGGCGCTGCAATGGGCCGCCCAATGCGCGTGGCCCGGCGCGCCGGGCAAGGCCGGGTGCAGCACGCGGCTGACATGGGCTTGCTGGCTCAGGAAAGCCGCCAGCACGCGGGCCGCCTGGTCATGGGCGTGGTAGCGCAGCGCCATCGACGGCAGGCCGCGCAGGATGAACTCGGCGTCGTTGGCCGCCACACCCAGACCAAGCTGGCCATGCACGCGCAGCATCTTGAGGTGCAGGGCCTGGTCCCGGGTGACGACCGAGCCCATCAGCACGTCGGCACCGCCAGAGGGGTACTTGGTCAGCGCCTGCATCACGATGTCGACGCCGCCGGGCAGATCAAAGGGCCGGAAGGCCAGACCCGCGCCCCAGGTGTTGTCCAGTGCCAGTTTGAGCCCTGGGCCACCCTGAGCCCGTGCCGCCGCAATCAGCCCGGCCAGGTCAGGAAACTCCATCGTCACCGAGCCCGGCGCCTCCAGCCAAACCAGCCTGGTGCGTGGGCCGATGCGCGCGGCCAGGTCGGCGGCGTCCATCGGGTCGTAGAACTGGTGGGCGATGCCCCAGCGGCTGAGCACCGTGGCGGCCATGTCGGCCGACGGGCCATAAACGTTGGCCGGCAGCAGCAGCTCGTCACCCTGGTCGAGCAGGCCCAGGTTGACGCTCATGATTGCGGCCAGGCCGCTGGGCGACAGGATGCAGTACTGGCCGCCCTCCAGCGCGGCCAGCCGCTCTTCCAGCACATAGGTGGTGGGCGTGCCGCGCAGGCCGTAGGTGTAGCCGGTCTTGGCGGTATAGCTTCGGCTGCGCAGCGCCGCCACGTCAGCAAACATCACCGTCGAGGCCTTGAACACCCCCGGCGGTACCGCGCCCCAGCCGGCCGGCGGCTGGTAGGGGTGGTGGATCAGCCCGGTGATCAGTTCGTCCCTGGGCAGGCTGGTGTCGTCGCTGGTGTCGCTCATCTTGGGTCCGTCAGATCGGTTGGGCGACCAGGTCATGGCCGTCAGTGGCCACGATGCGGGCACGGGTGAATTCGCCCACCTTCAGGGTCTTGCTGGCTTTCTCGGGCGGCAACAGGCGCACGGTGCCGTCGATCTCGGGCGCATCGGCATAGCTGCGGCCGGTGCCGCCCTTGCGGCCCAGGGCCGGTGCATGGTCGACCAGCACCTGCATGGTTGCGCCCACGCGCCGTTTCAGGCGTTCGATCGACACACTTTCAGCCACCGCCATGAAGCGGGCGCGGCGCTCTTCCCGCAGCTCGGTGGGCAGGGCACCGGGCAGCTCGTTGGCCACCGCGCCCTTGACGGGCGAGTAGGCAAAGCAGCCGGCGCGGTCGATCTGGGCCTCCTGCACAAACTGCAGCAGGTGCTCGAATTCTGCTTCGGTCTCACCCGGAAAACCGGCGATGAAGGTCGAGCGCACGACCAGCTGCGGGCAGGCCTCGCGCCAGTTCAGCAGGCGCTCCAGATTGCGCTCACCGCTGGCCGGGCGCTTCATGCGCTTGAGCACGGCCGGGTGCGAGTGCTGGAATGGCACGTCCAGGTAGGGCAGGATCGCGCCCGAGGCCATCAGCGGCAGCAGTTCGTCCACATGCGGGTAGGGGTAGACATAGTGCAGCCGCACCCAGGCGCCATGCGCCGCGGCCAGCTCGGCCAGGGCCTGACACAGCTCGGTCATGCGGGTCTTGATCGGTCGGCCGTCGAAGAAGCCGGTGCGGTACTTCATGTCCACGCCATAGGCGCTGGTGTCCTGGCTGACGACCAGCAGCTCCTTGGTGCCTGATTCAAACAGCGCGCGCGCCTCGGCCAGCACGTCGCCCACCGGGCGCGAGACCAGGTCGCCGCGCATGCTGGGAATGATGCAGAAGGTGCAGCGGTGGTTGCAACCTTCGCTGATCTTCAGGTAGGCATAGTGGCGCGGCGTGAGCTTGATGCCGGCCTCGCCACCAAAACCCGCGCGAAACTGCGCCCGCGCCTCGGGCACCAGATCGACAAACGGGTCGTGCGGCTTGGGCAAATGCTTGTGCACCGCGTCCATGACCTCGGCCGTGGCATGCGGGCCGGTGACTGCCAACACGCTGGGGTGCATGCCGCGCACAAGGTTGCCGCCATCGTCGCCCTGGCGAGCGCCCAGGCAGCCGGTGACGATGACCCGGCCATTGGCGGCCAGGGCCTCGCCGATGGTGTCCAGGCTTTCTTTCACCGCGTCGTCGATGAAGCCGCAGGTGTTGACGATGACCAGGTCCGCGCCCTCGAAGCTCTTGCTGGTGGCATAGCCTTCGGCGCTGAGCTGGGTCAGGATCAGCTCGGAATCGGTCAGCGCCTTGGGGCAGCCGAGCGAGACAAAGCCGACCTTGGGAATCGCGGCGGGCGCGGGGGCGGTGGTAGGGGTGATTTCGCTCATGGCGGCGATTTTCGCCGATCTGGTGGGCCTGGCAGGTCTCTGGCCTCAAGTGCTGCTGCGAGCAGCTCGAAATGCCACCGCTCGAAGGCTCGATTCAGCCGCCACCTACCGCTTCGGCGTGCCGGCGCCCGCATGGCTGGATCCTGTGCACCTGCAGCCCCGGATACACCAAGCAGCGAGCTGCACACGCCATGCGAGCGTTCGCCTCGACGCCGGCCTCGGCCCGGCATGCTCACGGCGATGGCCGACGAATCTGCCGCCAGTGGCCTGATGCGCATCGAGCGCTTTGGCCCGACCGCGGGGCTGGCGTCGTTTGACACCTTGGGCATGGCGATGGGCCGCGAAGGCATGCTGCCTGTACAACCGTCAAAACCGTGACCGAGGCGGCCCCGGCTGAAGGCGACATAGACATGGACAACAGCGACCTCAAGCGCAACAACGCCCAGTACCTGTGGCACCCGATGGCCCACCCCAAGGCCATGAAGGCCGAGGGCGGGCAAGCCGACATCATTGCGCGAGGCGATGGCTGCCATGTCTGGGACATCGACGGTCACAAGCTGCTCGACGGCGTGGCGGGCCTGTGGAGCTGCAACCCGGGCCAAAGCTGCAGGTCGGTGCGCGACGCGGTGGTGGCGCAGCTGGACGAGCTGCCGTTCTTCAACACCTTTCGCGGCACCACGCACCCACGCGCCATCGAGCTGTCGCGTGCGCTGGTCGAGCTGATGCGCCCCGATGGCGTGGCCGCGGTGATGTTCAGCAACGGTGGCAGCGACGCGGTGGAAGGCGCACTCAAGCTGGCGCGCCAATGCCACAAGCTGCGCGGCGACAAGGACCGGAGCAAGTTCATCGCCATGAAACATGGGCTACCACGGCGTGCACTTTGGCGGCATGAGCGTCAACGGCAACACGGGCTTTCGCCGTGCCTGCGAGCCGCTGCTGCCGGGCTGCTTCCACATCGACAGCCCCTGGCTGTACCGCAACGCCTATGTCAGCGGCGACGGCCCGCAAGACGAGACCGCGCTGGGCCGCATCGTGGCCGACCAGTTGGAGCGTGAAATCATTTTCCAGGGCCCGGACACCGTGGTGGCCTTCATCGCCGAACCGATCCAGGGTGCGGGCGGCGTGATCGTGCCGTCGGCCAACTTCTGGCCCCTGGTGCCTGAGGTCTGCGATCGCCATGGCGTGCTGCTCATCGCCGACGAGGTGGTCACCGGCTTTGGCCGCACCGGCGCGATGTTCGGCTCCCGGTTGTGGGCGTGCAGGCCGACCTGTGGTGTCTGGCCAAGGGCATCAGCAGTGGCTATATCCCGCTGGTCGCCACGGCCATTTCGGCCAAGGTCGCGAATCTGTTTGATGCCGACGCCACCGGCGCCGGGCAGGTCACTCTTGGCTACACCTACAGCGCCCGCCCGGTGGCCGCAGCGGCAGCCATTGCCACGCTGAAGATCCTGCAGGCCGACGATGTGCCCGGCCATGTGGCGCGCGTCGGGGCCCAAGCTCCTCCTGTCGCCGCCGCTGGTCATCACCGAGACCGAGCTTGACGATCTGTGCAGCATGCTCGAAGCCGCTTTCGACGAGGTGGCGGCCAGCCTATGAATACCGTACTGCTGGTCGGCACCGCCGACACCAAGATCGACGCGGTGGCCTTTCTGCGTGAACGCATCGAAGCCCTGGGCGGCTCAGGTGTTGCTGATGGATGTGGGCGTGATGGCCGCTGGCCACGCCGGCGTGGACATCCTCCACATCGAGGTGGCCGAAGCCGCTGGCAGCAGCCTGCCATCGGTGATGGCCAGCGGCAACGAGCACAGCGCGATGGTGCTGATGGCGCAGGGCGCGGCGGCCATCGCCAGCCGCTTGCAGGCGCAGGGCCGCATCCAAGGCCTGCTGGCACTTGGCGGCAGCATGGGCACCGACCTGACCCTGGACGTGGCCGCAGCCCTGCCCATCGGCCTGCCCAAGGTGGTGGTCAGCACCATCGCCCATTCGCATCTGATCCCGCGCGAGCGCATCTCGCCCGACCTGATCATGCTGCTGTGGGCCGGCGGGCTCTAGGGCCTGAACAGCCTGTGCCGGTCGGCGCTGGCGCAGGGCGCGCTGATCTGGCGCGGTCCCTTCGACCCTGACCACGACGCACTGTGGCAGGACATGCAGGCCGGACACATCAGCGAACGCAACTACTGGTTGCTGCTCGCCCGCGAGGTCGGCCGGCTGCTGGGTCAAGACTGGGCCTGGATGGCTCACCCCAATCCGCCGCGCAGTGCTTTCGTCAGCGCCGCTGGAAACGGGTCGGCGGCTCTGCCCAGCACGGTGAATCAGAGGCTCACGCCGAAGCGCCGGGCCAGCGTCTCGGCCAGGCTGACGACAACGCTGTTCTGTCCTGTGGCTCTGCGCAAGGGCCCGCGTCTGTACGGCCCCTTGGTCACGCGGTCGGGCTGAAACAGGCGTTTCATACCGATGTCGAAGCGAACAAAATGGGCGCCACCGCTGGTCGACCGGGCGTCGGTGAAAGCTGCCATCCCCCTCAGCAGGTCCCCGTCATGTCGAAAGGTCAAGCATCAGCAGTCATCCGAAGTGGGCGCTTGCGGCAGCGGCATGCACCTGTCTTGTCGGCAGCGCTTCAGCCGCCAATTTTGTCGACTCGATGAACCACGAGTGGCTGCCGCTGACAGCGGTGACCAACTTCAGCTGGGCCGAAATCGACGCGGTCTGCCAGAGTGCGGCCGAGGCCGCCGGTCCCTGCAGCGGCAATCTGGGCGCAGTCGACCTGACCGGCTGGACCTGGGCCAGCCGCCCCGAGGTGGTGGCACTGATCGGTGAGTTCATGGTCGCGGCCGGCGACAACACCGCAACGGTCAACATCACCGGCAGCGGCGGCTACGGCACCATGTCCTACAGCTGGGCTCAAAACGTCATCAATGTCGTGGGGGTGACCCTGCCGAACTACAACGGCAATGGCCTGAACTCGTACACCTTCGGCTTCAGCAACGCAGCACCAGGCAACTTCAACTGGCTGTGCACGGGTCCTTCCTGCGTGTGGACCAGTTATGCAGCGGCCAACGAAAACTACGGCGGCAGGTCTGACGCCTACGGCATCTGGCTCTACCGTGCAGCTGCGCCCGTGCCCGAGCCGGCCAGCCTGGCCTTGATGCTGGCCGGCGGCACCCTGCTGCTGGGCATGAAACGCCGAGCCGCGCGGCGCAAGCCCCGGCCGAACTGAGGCAGGCCGGCCCGGTACTGAATGGGCCGTGCGCTCGTGCGCGGCCCATGTGCGAGCTACGGCTTGTCCTCGTCCTTCAGCGGCAGCCCGAAGCCCGGAATGCCACGGAACAGCGCGCCGGCCTGCATCTGCTGCTGCATCTGCTCGAACAGGCTCTTGCTGCCTTCGAGGTAGTTGCCCATCAGGCCCGACATCAACGGTGACTGCCCACCCATGAACTGGGCCCACATCTCCGGCGTAAAGGTCTTCGGGTCGTAGACGCCGGTGCTCTGCCCGGCAAAACGGTTCTGCAGCTCGACAAAGGTCTGCATGTTCTTTTCCAGGTAGGAGCCCATCAGGCCCTGCATGGAATGGCCGTAGTAGCGGATCAGCTGCGACAGCATCTGGGTCGAGAACATCGGCAGCCCGCCCGACTCTTCTTCCAGAATGATCTGCAGCAGGATGCTGCGCGTCAGCTCTTCGCCGCTCTTGGCGTCCAGCACCTCAAAGGCCTCGCCGTCCAGCACCATCTGCCGCACATCGTGCAGGGTGATGTAGCTGCTGCTGTGGGTGTCGTACAGGCGGCGGTTGGGGTACTTCTTGAGAATGCGCGGAGCGGCTTCGGCAGCCTCCTCAACGGGGGCTCCGGCCGGTGCACGGCGTTGGGAAGGCATCGGTGGCATCTCCTTTGTGCAGTGCGTCAATTTAACGGAGCACAGGCCGAGGTCTCGGCAGGGCTTACCCCGTCAGGGTCGATGCGTCGCGGCAGTACCCAGCAGTTGGCGCGCCAGCGCCTCGGCCACCTCGATGCCGTCGACCGCTGCGGACATGATGCCGCCGGCGTAGCCCGCGCCTTCACCTGCTGGATACAGGCCGGTGACGTTGATGCTTTGCTTGTCGGGCCCGCGCGGGATGCGCAGTGGCGACGAGGTGCGGGTCTCGACACCGGTGAGCACCGCGTCGGCCAGCGCAAAGCCCTTGAGCTGACGCTCGAACGCCGGCAGGGCCTCGCGGATCGCGGCCAGCGCATAGACCGGCAGGCTGCCGTTGCCGGCCTGGGCCAGGTCGGTGGCCGTCACGCCAGGCTTGTACGAGGGTTCGACCCCGCCCATCGCCGACGAGCGCTGGCCTCGGATGAAATCACCCACCAGCTGCGCCGGGGCGCGGTAGCCGCCCTCGCCCAGCGCGTAGGCGCGCGACTCCCAGAAGCGCTGGAAGGCCACGCCGTCCAGCGGGTTGACCGGGCCTTCCAGCAGCCCGTCCTGGCGGTAGTCCTGCGGGTTGATGCCGACCACGATGCCGGCGTTGGCATTGCGCTCGTTGCGCGAGTACTGGCTCATGCCGTTGGTGACCACGCGCCCGGGCTCGGACGTGGCGGCCACCACGGTGCCCCCGGGGCACATGCAGAAGCTGTAGACCGAGCGGCCGTTGCCGGCATGGTGGACCAGCTTGTAGTCGGCCGCGCCGAGGATGGGGTGGCCGGCATGGCGGCCAAAGCGGGCACGGTCGATCAGGCCTTGCGGGTGTTCGACGCGAAAGCCGATCGAGAAAGGCTTGGCCTGCAGCGCCACGCCGCGCCGCTGCAGCATGGCGAAGGTGTCGCGTGCACTGTGGCCCAGGGCCAGCACCAGGTGCTCGCAATCGATCTGCTCACCGCTGGCCAGGACCAGGCCGCGCAGCGCGCATCGCTCGATCAGCAGGTCTTCCACCCGCTGCTCGAAGCGCACCTCGCCGCCCAGTTCGGTGATCTGCGCACGCATTTTTTCGACCACACCGACGAGGCGGAAAGTGCCGATGTGGGGTTTGGCGACGAAGCGGATTTCTTCGGGCGCGCCGGCGGCGACAAACTCGTCGATCACCTTTCGCGTGAGGTGGCGCGGGTCACTGATCTGGCTCCAGAGCTTGCCGTCGGAGAAGGTGCCGGCACCGCCTTCGCCGAACTGCACGTTTGAATCGGCGTCGAGCACGCCTTTGCGCCACAGGCCCCAGGTGTCTTGCGTGCGCTGGCGCACAGCTCGGCCACGTTCGAGCACCAGGGGTTTCAAGCCCATCTGGGCCAGGATCAGCGCGGCGAACAGGCCGCAGGGGCCGAAGCCCAGCACCACCGGGCGTGGCCGCTGACTGGACGAGAAGTCCACCGGCGCATGGCCGACAAACTGGTAGGCCATGTCAGGGCTGGGCCGCACATGGCGGTCGCCTGCCAGTCGCGCCAACACGGCGGCTTCGGCGCCGGCGTCGGCCAGCGCCATGTCCACGGTGTAGATCAGCACCACGCCAGAGCGCTGACGCGCGTCATGGCTGCGCTTGAACACGCTCAAGCTGCGCAGCGCCTCATCGGCCAGGCCCAGCCGGGCCAGCACCGCCGCGCGCAAGGCGCCTTCGGCATGGTCCAGCGGCAGTTTCAGGTCGGTGATGCGCAGCATGGCATGCAGCGGTGAGCGGCGGCCGCAGGGTGAGCGCGGCGCCGGGAACTCACTTCAGTGTGGCAGCCTCGGCAGCAGGGCCGGCGGCTGCGGGGCAATCAACCGCCCTTGTGCGGGCGCTTGCCCGGGTTCTTCTTGCTGCGGGTGTGGGCACCGCGCTCGAGGCTGGATTTCTGGCCACGGCTGACGGTAGCGGTAGCGCCAGGGGGCATGGCCGGACGGGGGGTGGCCTTGCGGTCGGCTTCGGTGCGGATCTTGATTGCCATGAATGAACTCCAACGGTCCTGAAACGCCTGACGAGGTCAGGCAGGTGGTCACAAAAACCAAGGCCCCAGTACTCTGGCGAGCGCCGGGGCCTTCTCAACTACCAACCGGCAGGCTCAGCCCGATCCAACGATCAGGCCAGCCCACCAGCCAAGGCCTTTGCCATGGCAATGCCTCGGGCCGGAGCCCTGGGCAAATCTTGGTAGGCGCGATTGGACTCGAACCAACGACCCCCACCATGTCAAGGTGGTGCTCTAACCAGCTGAGCTACGCGCCTGCGAAGCCTCGAACTATAGCATGCTTGCACCGGCACTTCGGCGCATAGCCGCCGCCGCCCGATCAGCGCCGCCTGGCAGAGCGAATGCCCGGCAGGCGCTGCACCTGGGCCAGCGCGGCGGGCAGCCGGGCGACGTCGGCCAATTCGACGGTCAGCGTCAACAGCAGGCTGCGCCCGGCCGGGCCGCGCCGGGTCTGGCTGTGCACTGCGGTCAGATTCATTCGGTCTTTCGACAACTGTTCAGACAGGTCACGCAGCAGGCCCGGCCGCTCGCTGGCTTCGACCAGCACCTCCACGGGATAGGCCGCCGTGCTGGCCGGCGCGGCCTCGCCCCAGGTCACGGCGATCACCCGCTCGGGCTGCTGGCCCGCCATCTGGCGAAAGTTGGCGCAAGCGCTGCGGTGGATGGCCACGCCCTTGCCCCGGGTGACATAACCACCGATGCCGTCGGGCGGCGCCGGCCGGCAGCAGCGCGACAAGGTGGTCAGCAGCGAGGCCTCACCGACCACCAGCACACCGCCCTCGGTGGCGCGGGTGCGCTTGAGCGCCACCGCGTCGGCGTCAACCACCGCCGGCGGCGCCGGTCGCAACAGCTGCTCGATGTGGCGCAGAGAAAACTCGTCCTTGCCGACCAGCTCGAACAGCGCCTGGGCGCCCTTGAAGCCGAGCTTGCCGGCCAACTCATCGAGCTTGAGCGCGGTGCGGCCTTCGCGCTGCAGCAGCTTCTCCACCAGCTCGCGGCCGCGGGCGATGGTCGCGGTCTGGGCCTGGGCGTTGAACCAGGCCCGCACCTTGGCCCGGCCGCGCGGGCTGCGCAGAAAGCCCAGTTCGGTGTTGAGCCAGTCCAGCGACGGGCCGCCCTCCTTGGCCGCCACCACTTCCACGGTCTGGCCATTGGCCAGCGGCGTGTTCAGCGGCACCATCTGGCCGTCGACGCGGGCGCCCCGGCAGCGGTGGCCCAGATCGGTGTGCAGGCTGTAGGCAAAGTCCACCGGCGTGGCGCCGGCGGTCAGCTCGATCACGGTGGCCTGCGGCGTGAAGACATAGATGCGGTCGTCAAAGGTCGGCGTGGCGCCAACCGCAGCCTGGGTTGCATCAGACCCGGGCTGCCCGGCCTGGTCACGCTCCCAGGCCAGCAACTGGCGCAACACGGCCTTTCGCGCCTCGGCCACGCGGCCTTCGAATTCGCCCGCTGAGACCACCCCGGCATAGCCCTTGACGCCGGCCTCCTTGTAGGCCCAGTGCGCGGCCACGCCATGCTCGGCATGCTCGTGCATGTTGGCAGTGCGAATCTGCACCTCCATCGGCCGGCCGTCGTCAGCCAGCACCACGGTGTGCAGGCTCTGGTAGCCATTGGGCTTGGGCCGGGCGATGTAGTCGTCGTATTCGCCGGGCACGGCATTGTGGCGCTCATGGACCCGCGACAGCGCGGCATAGCAGGCAGGCACGTCGGCCACCACCACCCGCAGCGCGCGCAGGTCGTGCACCTGGGCCAGGTCCAGGCCTTTGCCGCGCATTTTTTTCCAGATGCTGTACAGGTGCTTGGGCCGGCCCTGCACCTGGGCCGTCAGGCCCACCTCGGCCAGGTCTTGCTCCAGCTGATCGCGCGCGGCATGCATGCCGGCTTCGCGGGCGATGCGGGTTTCGGCCAGCAGCGTGGCCACGCGCTTGTAGTCGGCTGGGTGCAGGAAGCGGAAGGCCAGGTCTTCCAGCTCCCATTTGATCTGCCAGATGCCCAGGCGGTTGGCCAGTGGCGCAAAAACCTCCAGCGTTTCCTGCGCCAGCAGCGCCGGGCAGCGCTGGCGGCTGGCAGCGTACCAGCGCATGGATTGCAGGCGCGATGCCAGGCGCAGCAGCACCACGCGCAGGTCACGCGAGAAGGCCAGCAGCATCTTGCGCACACGCTCGGTCTGCTGCGCGCGGCGCTCGGCTTCGACCTGGGCTTCGCGCGCGGCACGCTGGATCTGCACCAGCTTGCGGGTGTGCATGACCAGGCTGGCATAGCGCTCGCCAAAGGCCTTGGCCACCACCTCTTCAGGCTGGCTGAGAAAGTCGCCGGCATAGACCAGGTAGACCGCCGCCCGCATCGACGGCGCAGCGCCGATGTGCTGCAGGATCGCGGCCACGCCGTCGGCATGGTCCAGCGCCGGCTCGCCGGTGTCCAGCAGCCGGCCGGCCAGCAGCGGCTCGGCAAAGACCCGTGCGCGCTGCAAGGCGGCGTCGCCGGCCCGCTCGTCGTCGCCAGACGGCCCGCCGCCCGCCACCAGCACGATGGGCGCTGCAACGCCGGGCTCGGGCGCTGCCACCAGGGCACCGGTCTTCATGGCGCGAGCAGGAACTCCCGCACCGCCCGAACCTGGTCGGGCTGCACCAGCGTGGGCGCGTGGCCGACACCGGCGACCTGGTGCAGGCGTGCGCGCGGTCCTCGTTCGGTCATGGCCTGGGCCGTGGCGGGCGAGAGCAGGTCGGAGTGCTGCCCGCGCAGCAGCAGCGTGGGGCAGCGGATCTGGTCGTAGGCCTGCCACAGCGCGGCCTGACCGATCTGGGCCAGTTCGGGCGTGATCAGCTTGAACGGCACAGCGATGGCCGGGTCGTAGTGCGGCTTGAAGCCCGTGCCGTCGGGTTTGAGCTGCGGCCGTGTCAGCGCCAGCCATTGCTCGGCCGTGTGGGGGCCGAAGCTGGTGCTGATGGCCAGCAGCGCCTGCGCAGCGTCTTCTTCGGTGGCCCAATGCGCGGGCTGGCCGAGATAGCTGCCAATGCGCGCCAGCGACGACGGCTCGAGCG
Organism: Betaproteobacteria bacterium; assembly: GCA_031417735.1. Classification (GTDB taxonomy): domain Bacteria; phylum Pseudomonadota; class Gammaproteobacteria; order Burkholderiales; family Burkholderiaceae_C; genus Pseudaquabacterium. Next base: position 16,488 of record JANOWE010000150.1, on the reverse strand, counting down.
TCGGCCCCACATCGTTGAGCACCAGGCGGGTCACCGGCGAGCCCGGCAAGGCGGCCACGCCCATGCCGATCAGCCCGCCCATCGACGTGCCCAGCCAGTGCAGATCATGGGCGTCGAGCCGCGCCAGCAGCGTGACCATGTCAGCGACATAGGCGGGGATGCTGTAGCCCATGGGGTCGGCCAGCCAGTCGCTGCGGCCTCGGCCTGCCACGTCGGGGCAGACCACGCGGTAGCGGTCGGACAGTGCGGCGGCCAGGGTGTCGAAGTCGCGGCCTTGGCGCGACAGACCATGCACGCAGACCAGCACGCGGGCATTGGCCGGGTCGCCCCATTCCCAATAGGCCATGCGGTGCAGGCCTTTGGCGCCCAGGCATTGCACGTGGTTCAGACGGGGCTGGGCGGGGCTGGGGGCTTGGGACGCGGCGGACATGGTGCGGACTTTGATTTGGCTGAAAGGCGGGGAGCAGGCACGCTGGGGATAATCATCGCAGCAAGCCGAAGGAGAACCTGCATGCTCAAAGGAAAGACCGCCCTCATCACTGGCTCCACCAGCGGCATCGGCCTGGGCCTGGCCCTGGTCATGGCGCGCAACGGTGCCAACATCATGCTCAACGGCTTTGGCGACGCTCAAGCCGCCAAAATCGACGTGACCGCCGCAGCCACTGGCGGCGCCAGGGTGAGCTACCACGGTGCGGACATGTCCAAGCCCGAAGAAATCGAGGCCATGATCGCTGCCACCACCGCCGAATTCGGCACGCTGGACATTCTGGTCAACAACGCCGGCATCCAGCATGTGGCCCTGGTCGAAGACTTTCCCGTCGAGCGCTGGGACGCGGTGATCGCCATCAACCTGAGCAGCGCTTTTCACACCACCCGCCTGGCCGTGCCGGGCATGAAGCAGCGGGGCTGGGGTCGCATCATCAACGTGGCCTCGGTGCATGGCCTGGTGGCGTCGGCGCAGAAGTCGGCCTATGTCGCGGCCAAGCATGGCATCGTCGGCCTGACCAAGACCGTGGCGCTGGAATGCGCGGCCAGCGGCGTCACCGTCAACGCGATATGCCCGGGCTGGGTGCTGACGCCCCTGGTGCAAAAGCAGGTCGACGCACGCGCCGATCTGCAGGGCGTGTCGCAGGACGAGGCCAAGCGCCAATTGCTGGCCGAGAAGCAGCCCTCGCTGCAGTTCACCACGCCCGAGCAACTGGGCGAGCTGGCGCTGTTCATGTGTTCAGCTGCGGGCAACAACATTCAGGGCGTGGCCTGGAACGTTGACGGCGGCTGGGTCGCGCAATAGCCGTTCGCCAGAGGGCTTGAGCCCGACGGGCGCTGCCGGCGCCTGGATGCTGGGCTCTACCTCGGCGACATCTGCACCGTGCCGCTGACCGACACGCTGACCGTGGCCTTGCCGGGCGCCAGGGGTTGCGACTCGGCGCTGTCGGCGCTGGCCATGGACGCCGACCGGCGCAGCATCGGCATGGCTGGCATGCCGGGCGTATCGCCACCGGTGATGGCGATCTCGCGCAGGCTGTAACCGGCAAAGCCGAACTGCTGCGACAGGCTGGCCGCGCGGGCGCGGAAGCGGGTAATGGCCTCGGTGCTGATCTCGTCGGTGCTTCGCTCGCGCGTTTCCTTGGACAAGCCGAAGGCCACCCGCACCACGTTCAGCCCCGTCAGGCGCCCGGCCAACTGGCTGATCGCCGTCAGATCGCGTCCTTCCAGCACCAGTTCGGCCTGGCCCTGCCAGCCACTGATCACCGGCTTGGGCTGGTTCTGGCCGTAGCGCGGATAGACCGAAAAGGCGCCGCTGCGCACATCGACCTGGCCCGGCCGCTGCGCCTTGCGCGCCTCGGCCAGCGCAGCCTCCAGCGCCTGGCGCAACTGGCTTTGCACCGCGGCGGCGTCGCTGCCCTCACGCAGCAGTTGCAGCGTGATCGCCAGCATGTCCTGCGGCACCTCGGCACTGGCCTCGGCGGAGAGCTGCAGCACGTTCTGCGGCGGGCTGGCCAGCACCATGCTCTGCGCCCGAACCGGCCCGGCCAAAGGCCAGATCAGCACAAGTGCAACCGTTGCCATGCCCATTCGACTGCACGGCGGAGTAGACAAGCCGTGTTGTTCCGTTGCCCTGGCACTGGTCATCTTGGCTCCGTTTGATGTGCGCCAAGCTTAAGGCAACGCTGAACAAGTCCCTCGCGGCGCGGGCATCCCTGCTTTGGGCGGTCTGCGGCGTTGCAAAGCCTCGCCATAGCCTGGGCTATGGCTGCGGTTTGCGCCTTGCAGCCCATCCCAAACCAGGGCGCCCGCACTCGCGGGGACTTATTCAGCGTCGCCTTAGCCCAGGCCGTGCATTTGTGGCGTACAGGCCGCGTCAGTTGGGCACTGGGTCACGCATTCGGAAACCTGTTCGCGCTATTTGTAACCAACGGTCAATACCGTGGGGAAACCATGATTTTGGCCGCGCACAATGCCTCTGTTACAAATGGAGGAGCATGATGAATTCAAATACCAGTGCCCGACCCGACCGCATCGCCGTTGTCGACGACGACGCACGCATACGCGACCTGCTGCGGCGCTACCTGACCCAGGAAGGCTTTGAGGTGTTGTTGGCCGAGGACGGCAAGGCGCTGAACCGCCTGCTTACCCGCGAGACCATCGACCTGATCGTGCTTGACCTGATGATGCCCGGCGAAGACGGCCTGTCGATCTGCCGCCGCCTGCGTGGCAGCAGCGACACCACGCCCATCATCATGCTCACGGCCAAGGTTGAGGACGTGGACCGCATCGTGGGCCTGGAGGTGGGTGCCGACGACTACCTGCCCAAGCCCTTCAACCCGCGCGAACTGCTGGCCCGCATCCATGCGGTGCTGCGCCGCCGGCCGGCACAAGAGGCACCGGGCGCGCCCAGCAAAGACGCACAGGTGGTCAGCTTCGGCCCGTTCGAGTTCGATCTCTCGCTGCGCCGATTGACCAGGGACGGCGAGGCACAGGCGCTGACCACGGGCGAGTTCTCGATGCTCAAGGCCCTGGTGCGTCACCCGCGCCAACCGCTGTCGCGCGACAAGCTGGCGCAATTGGCGCGCGGCCGCGAGTTCGAACCCTTCGACCGCAGCCTTGACGTGCAGGTCTCGCGGCTGCGCAAGCTGCTCGAACCCGACCCGTCACAGCCGCGCTACATCCAGACCGTCTGGGGCGTGGGCTATGTCTTTGTTCCGGATGGTGCGGCCTGATAGACAATGCGGCGGGTGCGTTCGATGACCCCGCAAAAAGTTGCCCTCAGCCTGTTCTGGCGCACCTTCGTCCTGTTGCTGTTGCTGCTGTGCGGCAGCCTGCTGACCTGGGCCCTGGCCCTGAGTCTGCTGGACAGCGCCCCGCGTGATGTGCAGGCCGGTCAGCAACTGGCCACGGTGGTCAAACTCACGCGTGAGCACCTGCGCCGCACCGCAGCCCCCGACCAAGCCGCGCTGCAGCGCAGCCTGGCCAGCCTGTCCGGCGACGCCCTTCTGCCCCATGGTGCCGGTGACCGCATGGTGGCCATCGGCAATGGCCTGACGCTGCCATCGGCCTTGTCGGTGCCGGGCCTGAGCGATCGGTTTGCCGCCACCCTGCGCCGAGAACTCGGTGAGGACACCCTGGTCGCCAGCGCGGTCAACGGTCAGCCCGGACTGTGGGTGAGTTTTCAGGGCGAGCGCGAGGCCTGGTGGTTGCGCGTCGAGCCGCAGAGCTACCGGCCGGCCCACACCGACAGCTGGTACCTGGGCCTGGCCCTGGTGCTGGCGGCCACGCTGGCAGCGTCGGTTCTGATTGCCAAGCGCATCAACAAGCCGCTGCGCGAACTGTCTTTCGCCGCCAGCCGCATCCGCGAAGGCGACCTCGATTCGCGGCTGGACGAGACCACCATCACCAGCGAGATTCGTGAGGTCAACATGGGCTTCAACCGCATGGCCCGTGAACTGGCCAAGGTGGAAGAAGACCGGGCGGTGATGTTGGCCGGCATCAGCCACGACCTGCGCACGCCGCTGGCGCGGCTGCGGCTGGAAACCGAGATGAGCGTGGCCGACGACGAGGCCCGCAGCAACATGGCCGACGACATCGACCAGCTCGACGCCATCATCGACAAGTTCATGGACTACGCCCGCCCCGGCCAGACCCATTTGCGTCCGGTGCTGCTGTCGCGCTTGATCGACAAGGAAGCGGGCATGTTTCGCGACCCGAGCGAAATGCGCATCGTCTCGCGCGTCGCCATCGACCTGCAGGTCATGGCCGACGAGGTTGAACTGGGCCGTGTCTTTGCCAACCTGTTCGAGAACGCGCGCCGCTACGGCCGGACGGTGGAAACCGGCCAGGCCACGGTGCATGTGAGTTATGTGCGTACCGGCAGCTGGGTGATCTGCACGGTGCGCGACGAAGGGCCTGGCGTGGCACGCGAGAAGCTGGGCCAGCTGACCACGCCATTCTTTCGCGGCGATGCGGCGCGCACCGCCGCCACCGGTGCCGGGCTGGGTCTGGCGATTGTGGAAAAGGCCATGCAGCGCATGGGCGGCCAGGTTGAACTGGCCAATGGTGCCAACGGCGGGCTGATCGTTCACCTGCGCATGCGCCACGCCAAGTGAACCGCTCCGCTGCGCCCGCAGCGGCTCTATGCAGCGCAAGCCCGACCCGCCAACGCGGGCCGCGCCTCTTGAAACGCCGGGCCTTGGCCCGAACTGTGGTGAAGCCGGGCGGCAAGGTCGCCGCCCTCTACACCCCGTTGATGGAGGTTTCGCCATGCTCTACCGCAGCTTGTTCCCGCGCCAGTTTCTCCCCGACCTTGAGCGCCTGCAGCGTGAACTGCAGGCCGCCGCCGACCCGTCACCCGGCATCCGGGGCGCCGGCCGAGGGGGCTATCCCGCTCTGAACGTGGGCAGCACACCGACCTCGGTCGAAATCTTTGCTTACGCCCCTGGCATGGACCCAGCCAGCATCGACGTGCAGCTCGAACGCGGTGTGCTCACCGTCAGCGGCGAGCGCCCAGCCAACACCGGCGGCGACACCACCGAGCGCAGCACGGTGCACCTGGACGAGCGCTTTGCCGGCCGCTTCCGCCGGGTCGTCAGCTTGCCCGACGACGTCGACCCGGACGCGGTGCAGGCGCGCTACCGCGACGGCGTGCTGCATGTCAGCGTCCAGCGCCGCGAGTCCAGCCTGCCCCGGCGCGTTGCCGTGCAATGAAGCAGCCGAACCGACCAGAAACACGACCAGGAACCCGATCATGAACACCCTGAACCAGACCCAAACCCCTGCCGCGGCAGAGACCGAACGCGCCGCCCTTTTGCCACCGGTGGACGTGGTGGAAAACGCCAGCGGCATCACCCTCTGGGCCGACCTGCCGGGCGTGAGCCGCGACCATTTGCACCTGCGGGTCGATGGTGACCTGCTGGTGATCGAGGCCGAGGTGAAGCTGCCTGCGCCCGAGGGCATGACGCCCAGCCATGTCGAGGTCCAGCTGCCGCGCTACCGCCGCAGTTTCACCTTGAGCAAGGAGCTCGACGCCGCGCAGGTCAGCGCCGAACTCAGCCACGGCGTGCTGTGCGTGCGGGTGCCCAAGGCCGTGCACGCGCAGCCACGCAAGATCGAGGTCAGCGTGGCCTGAGGCCTTGGCGCCCTCCCCCGCCCCGGGGGAAGGTTCTCAGGCTTTGAACAGCAAACAAACTGCCCGCGCTTCGATCGCCCGTCCCTCGCCCACCGGCCCCATTTTCTCGGCCGTCTTGGCCTTGACGTTGACCCGGTCGGACGCCACACCGAGCAGCACGGCGATGCGTTCGCCCATCGCCGGCAGGTGGGGTGCCAACTTCGGCGCCTGAGCCACGATGGTGGCGTCCAGGTTGGCCAGTTGCCAGCCCTGGGCCTGCACCCGGCGCCAGCATTCGGTCAGCAGCTGAGCCGAATCTGCGCCCTTGAAGGCCGGGTCGGTGTCGGGAAAGTGGCGGCCGATGTCGCCCATCGCGGCGGCGCCGAACAGCGCGTCGGTGATGGCATGCAACAGCGCGTCGGCGTCGGAATGGCCGAGCAGGCCATGGCTGTGCGGCACGGTAATGCCGCCCAGCACCAGCGGCCGCCCGACCACCAACGGGTGGCTGTCCCAGCCTTCGCCTATGCGCATCAAGGGCACGGTGTTCGAGCTCATCTTTGATCCTCGGTGGCAGGTTTGGCAGGTTTGGCAGGGCTGTCTTCGTGGCGCATCGGCCCGCCAGGCCGAGGTGCCGTGCGCAGCAGGCGCTCGGCCAATGCGAAGTCGCCGGGGTAGGTGACCTTGAAGTTCTCCGCCTCGCCAGGCACCAGCAGTGGCCGCAGGCCGCTGGCCTCGACCGCGCTGGCCTCGTCGGTGACCTGTGCGCCCGCGGCCTGCAACGCAGCCTGCAGCAGCCCCAGGCGAAACATCTGCGGCGTCTGCGCCGCCCATTTGCCACTGCGGTCCACGGTGGCCAGCACCCGGCCGCCATCGGCCTGCTTGAGGGTGTCGACCAGCGGCAAGGCCAGCAGGCCACCCACTGCGTCGTCCCGACAGGCGTCGATCAGGCGCAGCACCCAGTCCGCTCGCAACAGGCAGCGCGCTGCGTCATGGACCAGCACCCAGTCCTGCGCCAGCGCGCCGCGCCGCTGCAGCTCGGTTAGGCCGTTCTGCACGGTCCGGGCGCGACTGACGCCGCCCACCCAGGCCAGCCAGGCCTGCGGCCCGGTGTGTTCGGGCACCTGCTGCTCAAACTGCTTGTCCCCGGGCGACAGAACGACCAGGGTCGCGGTCATGCAAGGCACGGCCTTCAAGGCCGCCAGCGTGTGTCCCACCAGCGCTTGACCCGCCAGGCGGGCATATTGCTTGGGGCCATCGCCACCCGCGCGGCTGCCGGTGCCGGCGCAGGGCACCAGCGCAAAAAAACGCGGCGCAACAGAGTTGTCGGCGGGCTTGGCGTCGGCTGTCATTGCAGGGATTTTAGAATCCAGTCTCTGACGCAGCCGCGACGCCGCCAGAGCAACGCCCCCGAGCCATCGGCCGTGGGGCGATGGCCCTTTTCTCCTTGCCGCCTGCCACTGCCATGCAACTGCCCGCCATCGCCCTCGGCAAACGCTTCACCCTGCCCCGGCCCACCGGCTCGGCCGACGCCCTGCTGCTGGCCAGGCTGGCTTTGGCCAGGCGCGACGAGAATCGGCTGCTGGCGATCATCACCGCCGAGCCGGGCGACGCCCAGCGCCTGGCCGACGAGATGCCGTTCTTCGCCCCGGGGCTGCGCGCCACGGTGTTCCCGGACTGGGAGACCCTGCCCTACGACAACTTCAGCCCGCACCAGGACCTGATCTCCGAGCGCCTGGCCACGTTGTGGCGCATTCACCAGCGCGAGGCCGACGTGGTGCTGCTGCCAGCCACCACCGCGCTGACGCGACTGGCCCCACCCAGCTTTCTGGCCGGCACCACCTTTCAGTTCAAGCAAAAGCAGAAGCTGGACGAGGCCGGACTGAAAGCCCAGCTGACACTGGCCGGCTACAACCACGTCAGCCAGGTCGTCTCGCCGGGTGAATATGCCGTTCGCGGCGGGCTGATCGACCTGTTTCCCATGGGCTCGAACGTGCCCTACCGGGTCGACCTGTTCGACAACGAGGTCGATTCGATCCGTACTTTCGACCCCGACACCCAGCGAAGCCTGTACCCGGTGCCCGACGTTCGGCTGTTGCCCGGGCGTGAATTTCCGATGGACGAGGCCGCGCGCACCGTGTTCCGCCAGCGCTGGCGCGAGAAGCTGGAAGGCGATCCGACCAAGAGCCGCATCTACAAGGACATCGCGCAAGGCATTGCCACGGCCGGCATCGAGTACTACCTGCCACTGTTCTTCGAGCAGACCGCCACCATCTTCGACTACCTGGGTGAGCAGGCCATGCTGGTGCTGCATGGCGAGGTCGACAACGCGCTGCAGCACTTCTGGACCGACACCCGCGAGCGCCACCGCTTCATCAACGCCGACCCCACGCGAACCGTGCTGGCGCCGGAAGTGGTGTTCCAGCGCAGCGAAGAGTTCTTCGTCCGCGCCGGCGCCTTTGCCACCCTGTCGCTGCGCGGTGCCGAGCCGCTGGACTGGGCCAGGCCGCTGCCCAAGGTGGCCGCCGACCGCCAACTGACCGAGCCGCTGTCCGCGCTGGGCCGACACCTGGACAGCACGCCGGCGCGGGTGCTGATCGTGGCAGAGAGTGAAGGCCGGCGTGAAAGCCTGCTGGAACTGCTGCGCGAACACAAGATCGATCCACCCAGCGTGGCCACGCTGGCCGAGTTCGAGGCCAGCAGCGAAAAGGTGGCCATCACCGCCGCGCCACTGGCTGAAGGCTTTCATTGGCACGAGCCCGAGGGCGGGCTCAGCGTCCAGTTCCTGACCGAAACCGAGCTGTTCGCCAGCAGCGGCCAAAGCCGCCGCCGCCGCAAGCAAGAGGCCACCAGCAGCGTCGACGCGCTGATCAGGGACTTGTCCGAGCTGAAGGTGGGCGACCCGGTGGTCCATGCCAGCCATGGCATCGGCCGCTACCAGGGCCTGATAGGCATTGACCTGGGCGAGGGCAATTCCGAGTTCCTGCACCTGACCTACGCCGACAAGGCCACGCTCTATGTGCCGGTGAGCCAGCTGCAGCTGATCAGCCGCTACACCGGTGTCAGCGCCGACGAAGCGCCGCTGCACCGGCTGGGCAGCGGCCAGTGGGACAAGGCCAAGCGCAAAGCCGCGGAGCAGGTGCGCGACGCCGCGGCCGAACTGCTCAACCTCTACGCCCGTCGCGCCGCGCGCGAGGGCTACGCCCACCGCTATTCGGCCCACGACTACGAGGCCTTCGCCGCCAGCTTCGGTTTCGAGGAAACACCCGACCAGCGCGCGGCCATCCATGCCGTGATCCAGGACATGGTCAGCCCGCAGCCCATGGACCGCCTGGTCTGCGGCGACGTGGGCTTTGGCAAGACCGAGGTGGCCTTGCGTGCGGCCTTCATCGCGGTGATCGGCGGCAAGCAGGTGGCCATATTGGCGCCGACCACGCTGCTGGCCGAGCAGCATTACCAGACCCTGGTCGACCGCTTTGGCGCCTGGCCGGTGAAGATTGCCGAGCTGTCGCGCTTTCGCTCGGCCAAGGAGATCAAGGCCTCACTCGAGGGCCTGGAGGCCGGCACCATCGACATCGTGGTTGGCACCCACAAGCTGATCTCGCCCGACGTCAAGTACAAGCGGCTCGGGCTGCTGGTGATCGACGAAGAGCACCGCTTTGGCGTACGCCACAAAGAAGCCATCAAAGCCATGCGCGCCGAGGTGGATGTGCTCACGCTCACCGCCACGCCCATCCCGCGTACGCTGGGCATGGCGCTGGAAGGCCTGCGCGACCTGAGCGTGATTGCCACCGCGCCGCAGCGCCGCCTGGCGATCAAGACCTTTGTGCGCAGTGAAGGCCACAGCGTGATCCGCGAGGCCGTGCTGCGTGAGTTGAAGCGCGGCGGCCAGGTCTATTTCCTGCACAACGAGGTCGACACCATCGCCGCGCGGCGCGACCGGCTGGCCGAGTTGCTGCCCGAGGCGCGCATCGCCATCGCCCATGGCCAGATGCCCGAGCGTGAGCTGGAGGGGGTGATGCGCGACTTCATCGCCCAGCGCTACAACCTGCTGCTGTGTTCGACCATCATCGAGACCGGCATTGACGTGCCCAGCGCCAACACCATCGTCATCAGCCGCGCCGACAAGTTCGGCCTGGCCCAGCTGCACCAGTTGCGCGGCCGCGTGGGCCGCAGCCACCACCAGGCCTATGCCTACCTGCTGGTGCCCGACACCGAAACCCTGACCAGGCAGGCTCAAGCGCGGCTGGACGCCATTCAGAGCATGGAAGAGCTGGGCTCGGGCTTCTACCTGGCGATGCACGACCTGGAGATTCGCGGCGCCGGCGAGGTGCTGGGTGAGAACCAGAGCGGCAACATGATGGAGGTCGGCTTCCAGCTCTACAACGACATGCTGGCCGAAGCGGTGCGGGCGCTCAAAAGCGGCCAGGAGCCCGACCTGCTCAGCCCGACCGGCATCTTCGGCCACGCCACCGAGGTCAACCTGCACGCCCCGGCCCTGCTGCCCGACAGCTACTGTGGCGACGTGGCCGTGCGCCTGGGCCTGTACAAACGACTGGCCAGCGCCGAACGCATGGTCCAGCTCGACACCTTGCTCGAAGAGGTGACCGACCGCTTCGGCAAGCTGCCGGCCCAGGGTCAGACCCTGTTTGACGGCCACCGCCTGCGGCTGCTGGCCAAGCCCTTCGGCGTGCAGAAGATCGACGCCGGCCCGCGTCAGATGAGCATCACCTTCCGCCCCAACCCGCCGATCGACGCGATGCGCATCATCGAGCTGGTGCAGAAGCACAAGCACATCAAACTGGCCGGCAACGACAAGCTGCGTATCGAGCGCGAGATCGCGTCGGCACCCGACCGGGCCCAGTTCATGCGCGACGTGATTCGCGCGCTGGGCACGCCCAATCAGTCATCGGGCTGAGAGCGCCGGTGGCCCCATCAAGTCGGCCGGCGCGGCTACGCACGACCGCAACAGCCCACCACCGCTGACCTGGCCCGGTGCCATGACGCAGGGGGCGGCGACCTCGCGGACGCCGTCCCAAAACCGCTGATCAGCCCATCTTCAGATCCGGATAGCGCACATGCTCGACCAGTTCCTGCGTGTCCTGGCGCGGGGCGGGCGTCAGCAGGCTGACGATGATGATCACCGCAAAGCCCAGCGGCACGCCGAACAGGCCGGCCGATATGGGCTGGATGCCCCACCACAGCTCCACCGGCGCGGTCACGCCGAAGATGCCGCGCATCCAGGGCTGGGTCGTGGCCATGTAGTAGAAGGTGATGCCCAGTCCGGCGGTCATGCCCAGGCTGGCACCCCACTTGTTGGCCCGCTTCCAGAAGATGCCCAGCACCAGCGCCGGAAAGAACGACGCCGCCGCGAACGAGAACGCCGCCGAGACCAGGAACAGGATGTCCGCCGGTTTCTGCGCCGCCACCGCCGCCGCCGCCAGCGCCACCACCAGCAGCAAGGCCTTGGAGACGGCCACCCGGCGGGCGGTCGACGCATTGGGGTCGATCATCTTGTAGTACAGGTCGTGCGACAGCGCGTTGGCGATGGTCAGCAGCAGGCCGTCGGCGGTAGACAGCGCCGCGGCCAGACCACCAGCAGCGACCATGCCAGAAACCACATACGGCAGGCCGCCGATGGCCGGTGTGGCCAGCACGATGATGTCGCCACCGATCTTGATTTCGCCAAGCTGCAAGATGCCGTCCTTGTTGATGTCCACCACCGACAGCAGCGACGGATCAACCTTGTTCCAGGCCGTTATCCAGTCAGGCAGTTGGTCGAAGGGCAAACCCACCACCAGGTTGAACATCTCGAACTTGACCAGCACCGCCAGGGCCGGCGCGGTGAAGTAGAGCAAGAAGATGAAGAACAGCGACCAGCTCACCGACTCGCGCGCTTCTTTCACCGACGGCGTGGTGTAGTAGCGCATCAGGATGTGTGGCAACGCGGCCGTACCCACCATCAGGCAGAACACCAGGGCCAGGAAATTTCGCCGGCTGAGGTCAAAGGCCTCTTTGGCGGCATCGTCGCCGTTCGGGTCACCGACGTAGACCTGAGCATGCGGGGGCATGCCTGCCAGCGGCTTGGCACGGTCCTCGTTGGCCTTCTTGGCCTTGGCCCAGGTGTCCTTGGCGGCAACCACGTCCTTGGGCAGTGCGGCCAGCGACTTCTCTGCCGCCTGCACATCGGCCGCGGGGCCGTTGGCTGACTTCAGGTCAGCCAGCTTTTGCTCGGCCGCGCTGCGGTCGGCAGCCAGCGCCCCAGGCACGTCCTTGAGCTTGGCATCGAATTCCGCTGCCTTGGCCTTGAACGCGGCAATCACCTCCAGCTCTTTCGGATCGTTCTTGAGCTGGAGCTCGCGCGCGGTGACCTTCTGCAGTTGCTGGCCGTAGATGGCCTGGGGGATGGGTATGCCGGTCTGCTTGACGGACAGCCAGACCACGGGCAGCAGGTAGGCCACGATCAGGATGATGTACTGCGCCACCTGGGTCCAGGTGACTGCACGCATGCCGCCCAGGAACGAGCAGACCAGGATGCCGCCCAGGCCGACAAAGATGCCGATCTCGAATGCCAGACCGGTCAGCCGCGAGGTGATCAGCCCGACGCCGTAGATCTGAGCCACGACGTAGGTGAACGAGCAGAGGATGGCTGCCACCACGCCCAAAAAGCGCGGCAGGTTGCCTTCGTAACGCGCACCCAGAAAGTCGGGGATGGTGAACTGGCCGAACTTGCGCAGGTAGGGCGCCAGGAAAAGCGCCACCAGGCAGTAACCGCCGGTCCAGCCCAGGATGAAGGCCAGGCCGCCGAAGCCGGTCAGGTACAAAGTGCCGGCCATGCCGATGAACGACGCTGCGCTCATCCAGTCAGCACCGGTGGCCATGCCGTTGTACATGGCCGGCACACGCCGACCGGCGACGTAGTACTCGGCCGCGTCTGTCGTGCGGCTCATGATGCCGATGCCGGCATACAGGCCGACGGTGGCGATCAGGAAGATGAAGCCGATCCAGTTCTTCGGCAGACCCATCTGCTCAAGGATGGCCAGCACGACCACGAACAGCAAGAAGCCGCCGGTGTACCAACCATAAATCTTGTTCAACTGGGATTTGAAGGCCCCCTTGTCACTGGCGGAGCCAGTGGAGCCATGGTCAAACATTGATCCGGCCATGCTCAGTCCTCCTCGGCAACGCCGTGTTCCTGGTCGAGCCGGTTCATCGTATGGGCGTAGTACCAGATGATCAAACAGTAGACGATCAGTGCGCCCTGGGCCGCGACCCAGAAGCTGAATGGCCAGCCAAAGAAGGTGAAGTTGATGTCGCGGGCGAAGTAGCCGATGCCAAAGGTCACCAGGAACCAGATCGACAGCAGGATGCCGGTCAAGCGCAGATTCTTCTGCCAATACCGGTGGTGTGATTCAGTCAGTTGCATGCCACTGTCTCCTTGTCGTTGTCACCACAAACCAAGCCCGGACATTGTCCGAAAGCCACATCGGGGCAAGGCCCCCGAGCCACCCGCCATCACCTGCCGCGTCAGGCTCGCCGGCCGACTGCGGGCGACACGATCCAGACAGTTCAGGCCTTCAGCCCGATCTCGCGCTCAAGCTGAGCCGCCACCTTGGGCTCGAAACCCTTGAGGTGTCGAATGATTCGGCGCGCTTCGTCGGACTCTTGCCGGCCCATGTGCACGCGCGCCAGTTGGTACCAGCCGTGCGGGCTCATGGGCTGCAGTTCGGTGTTGCGCTTGAGCGCGGTCACGGCCTCTTCGAACCGGCCCAGCCCGATCAGGGCCAGGCCCAGGCCATACCAGGCGCGGTCGAGCTTGGGGTCAAGCGCCAGCGCCCGGCGGAAGGCTGGCTCGGCCTGGGCCTGATGGCCGCGCTCTTCGAGCAGGTAGGCCAGATTGAACCAATCGGCCGCGCTGCGCTGCGGATGGCCATCGACCAGCGCCTGGGCATCGGCAATGGCCAGATCGAGCAGCCCAGCCTGGGCATGCAGGTGCGACCGGCTGGCCAGGCTGTAGGCGTCGCCCGGCCAGCGCTTGAGCATTTGGCTGAGCAGTTTCTCGGCCGGCCCCGTGCGGCCCAGCATCAGCAGCAGCATGACCTGAGCTCTGCAGCGCCAGAAGTCCAGCGGAGCTTGAAGCGTTACTGGCACAGGTGCACCCCGATCTGCAGGCAAAGCTTGATCTTGGTCAGGGTGGCGCCCAACCAGGCAAAGGACAGCAGCAAGAAGGCCACCAGCGGAAGGTGGCGCGCCAGCACCTGCCTGGGCGTGAGCCAGCGCACGCCGCGCACAAAGGGCGTGGTGAGGGTGCGAAACAAGCGGTAGAACAGGTTGGTGTCGCGGCGCGACCCGGCCAGCAGGCCCAACAGCCATTGGCCGGCAAAGGCCATCAAGGCCACTTCGGCGATCAGCTTGATGGATGAAGCCAGCAGCAGTATGACGGTCTCCTGCAAGTTGGCGTGAAGGTTCGGCGGGCGTGCTTACGCATTTCTGACATTTGAAGTCGGCCCCCGTACAAGCACGGGGCCGGACAAACCCGCAACCGGCTGGCACCGAACTGTGCCGAGCCGCCAGACCCGCTCATGCAAAATGCGCGCTTTGAACCGTAGCCCGAAAGCCCCCCATGGACACCGAACAAATCAACGCCATTGGCGCGCTGCTGGCCGATCTGAGCGAGCGCACCGAACAGCTTCGGGGGTATCTTTGACTACGACCGCAAATCTCACCGCCTGAACGAGGTCATCGCCGCGCTGGAAAACCCCACGGTCTGGAACGAGCCCAAGCGCGCGCAAGACCTGGGCCGCGAGAAGAAGCAGCTCGAAGACGTGGTGGCCACCATCGACCACCTGGCCAGCAACCTGTCGGACAACCTCGAGCTGTACGACATGAGCAAGGCCGACGGCGAGATCGACAGCCTGCAGGCCATAGCCGCCGAGGCCCAGACGCTGCGCGCCACGGTCGAGCAACTGGAGTTCCGCCGCATGTTCAACCGGCCGGAAGACCCCAGCAACTGTTTCATCGACATCCAGGCCGGCGCCGGTGGCACCGAGGCACAAGACTGGGCCGGCATGCTGCTGCGCCAGTACCTGAAGTACTGCGAGCGCAAGGGCTTCACGGCCACGCTGGAAGACGAGACAGCGGGTGAAATCGCCGGCATCAAGGGCGCCACCATCAAGGTCGAGGGCGACTATGCCTTTGGCCATCTGCGCACCGAAACCGGTGTGCACCGGCTGGTGCGCAAGAGCCCTTTCGACTCGGCCGGCGGACGCCACACCAGCTTTGCCAGCTTGTTCGTCTACCCCGAGGTCGATGACTCGATCGAGATCGATATCAACCCGTCCGACGTGCGCACCGACACCTTCCGCGCCAGCGGCGCCGGCGGTCAGCACATCAACAAGACCGACTCGGCGGTGCGGCTGACGCACCTCCCGACCGGCATCGTCGTGCAATGCCAGGACGGCCGCAGCCAGCACAGCAACCGCGACGTGGCCTGGAAGCGGCTGCGCAGCCGGCTCTACGACCCTGAACTGCGCAAGCGCATGGAAGAGCAGCAAAAGCTCGAAGACACCAAGACCGATGTCGGCTGGGGCCACCAGATCCGCAGCTATGTGCTGGACAACAGCCGCATCAAGGACCTGCGCACCAACGTCGAGGTCAGCAATACCCAGAAGGTGCTGGACGGCGACCTGGACGCCTTCATCCAGGCCAGCCTGAAACAGGGCCTGTAGCCGCCGCAACACCGCCACGCTGCCAGGCCCCAGCAGGGCCGGGCGGCCCACGACAACCCATGAGACAAGCCGAGGCCCCACATGCGTGAAGGACCCGCCACCCCCATTCGCCGCGAAGACTATGCGGCGCCCGCGTTCTGGATCCGCAGTGTTGAACTGAGCTTTGACCTGGAGCCGGCCAAGACCATTGTCGCGAGCAAACTGGTCATCGAGCGCGACCCCGCCGCCGCGCCCGGCCAGGCGTTGAAGCTGCATGGCGAAGGTCTGACCCTGCTGCGCTGCCAGGCCAATGGCGAGAGCGTGTCCTTCCGCCATGAAGGCGGGCAACTGGTGATCGACAACCCGCCGACCGATGCCCGGTTCACGCTCGATATCCGCAACACCTGCGCGCCGGACAAGAACACCCAGCTCTCGGGCCTGTACACCAGCGGCGGCGGCTTCTACACCCAGTGCGAGGCCGAGGGCTTTCGCCGCATCACCTATTTTCTTGACCGACCCGATGTGATGGCGGTGTTCAGCGTCACGCTGCGCGCGGACAAGGCCAAATACCCGGTGCTGTTGAGCAACGGCAACCTGGTCGAGCAAACCGATCTGCCCAATGGCCGCCACCAGGCCAAATGGCACGACCCCTTTCCCAAGCCCAGCTACTTGTTTGCGCTGGTCGCGGCCGACCTGGTGTGCCGGCAGCAGAACATCCGCACCCGCGCTGGCAAAGACCATCTGCTGCAGATCTACGTCAAGCGCGGCGACCTGGACAAGACCGAGCATGCGATGAATTCGCTGATCGCCGCGGTGATCTGGGACGAGGCTCGCTTCGGCCTGCCGCTGGACCTGGACCGCTTCATGGTCGTGGCGGTCGAGGACTACAACGGCGGCGCGATGGAGAACAAGGGCCTGAACCTGTTCAACACCAAGCTGCTGCTGGCCAGTGCCGCCACCGCCACCGACGCGGACTACGCGGCCATCGAAAGCGTCATCGCGCACGAGTACTTCCACAACTGGACCGGCAACCGCATCACCTGCCGCGACTGGTTCCAGCTGAGTCTGAAGGAGGGCCTGACCGTCTTCCGCGACCAGGAATTCAGCATGGACATGGCCGGCAACCCGTCGGCGCGCGCCGTCAAGCGCATCGAGGACGTGCGCGGCCTGCGTGCCAGCCAG
>JANOWE010000149.1:0-23658 GCA_031417735.1 Betaproteobacteria bacterium | reverse complement strand
CCGAGCGGTAGAAGACGAACGCCTGCTCGGTGTTGCCGGCAAAGTTGAGGTAGGTGCTGACGCGTGACATGGCATCTCCTGCGGTGGGTAGGTACGGCGGTTTGCCCAGTGTGCCGCAGTTGCCGGGCCGGCAGCGTCAACCCGGCGACGCGGCCGGCGCCGGCCCGCGCATGCGCCAGGCGGTCGCCGCGGCGGCCACGGTCAGCACCGCCATGACCACAAACACCTCGTGGAAGGCGCGCAGCGTGCCGCCCGCTCCTTGGGCCGCACAGGCCTGCAGCCGCCAGGCCAGCACGATGCCGACCAGCTTGAAGCCCAGCGCACCGCCGGTCTGGCGCATGAAGTTCATTGTGCCCGCGCCAGCAGAAATCAGCGGCGCTGGCAAGGTCCGCATCGCGCCCCGGCTCAGCGCCTGCATCATGGCCAGCGGCAGCAGGCAGGTGCGGCCAAACAGCGTCGCGCCCATGTTGCCGATCGTCACCGTCAGCAGCACCCAGCAGCGGTAGCGCTCGCCGAAGCGGCTCTGCAGTGTGGCCGAGGACAGGTCGGGTGGGGGCGGTGGCATTCACCGCCATGGTACGGGTCGGCTCGGCGCTCGGAGCTTGGCCTGCAGGCGCAGCCCATCGATCTTGGCGCCATAACGGGCCCGCTCGGCCGCGTCGGCGCTGGCATCGCGGGCCTGCTGCAGCGCGTGCTAGGCCTGATCGGTCTGGCCCAGGCCGTAGTGCGCCTGCGCCAGACCGAACTGCAGGTCGGCGCTGCTGCCGGTGCGCGCCAGCTCGCGCAGAAACAGCTGCAAGGCCTGCGCTGGCTGACCCAGGCGCAGCGCGCGCTGGCCGTCGGCCTGGGCCTGGAAGGGGGCCTGTGGTTCCAGCTGCGCCCGGCGCGCGCGCAATGCGCTCGCCTGCGCCTGCAGGCCCAGGGCGTCGCGGACCAAGGCCAGGTTGGCCAGCGCGCTGGTGTTGTCGGCCTCGCGCGCCAGCAACTGGGTCAGCGCCTGGTCGGCCAGGGCCAGGTGGCCGGCGCGCAGGTAGACCACCGCCAGCGTGTTCAGCGCCGGCGCGAAATCGGGCGCCTGGGCAAGCGCTTCGCGGACAAAGCTGTAGGCCTGGTCCGGGTCGGACGCGGTCAGTGCCTCCACCGCCCGGTTGTTGAAGTACATCGCCAGGACCATGGCTTCGCTGATCGCGCGGGTGCGCAGCCCGCGCAGCTCGTCGGGCGGCAAGAAGTCCACCATCAGCGTGTGGTAGCTCTCGTGGCGCCAGCCCAGCGCCCTGCCGAAGGCGGTCGCCAGGCTCAGGTTGACATGGTTGCTGCGCAGCAGCAGGCCTGCTTCCTGCCGCCACTGGTCGTCGACCAGGGCGCTGTTGAACTGCACTTCCAGGCCCAGCTCCCGCGCGAAGGCGGCGGTCATCAGCACCAGTGACAGGCAGTTTCCGGCCTTGGCGGCGTAGGCCTGGGCAGCGTTGCGGGTGATGCGGCCGTCGTATTCCAGCCGCAGCTCACGGCGACCGTACAGCGCCTGCAGAAGCGCCCGCTGCAGGCTGTCATGGCCGCGATTCGAGAAGCCAATCTGCTGCGCAAAGGCGCGCATGGGCGCGCTCAGGGCCATCACGGCGGCGGCGTCCGGCCGCTCGGCGGCCGGCTTGAACAAATGGTCGGCCAGCGGCGGGGCGGGCGGTGGCTCGGTGCCGGGCAGGCCTGCGCAGCCGGCGAACTGCAGCAGGACCAGGCCAGCGAAAACCAGTGCGCCATGGCGAATGGCATGCAGCATGACGGTCTCCTGTTGCCCCGGGTGGCGGGCCCCGGCCAAGCTTACGCCGCGGTTCGGGGCTGGCAAGCCCGTACTTCAGCAGACGCTGGCCACCGTCAATCCAGACGCTGGCGCATCGCGTCGATCACCGCGCGGTAGTCGGGCTGGCCGAAGATGGCGCTGCCGGCGACAAAGGTGTCGGCACCCGCATCGGCCACGGCCCGGATGTTGTCGACCTTGATGCCGCCGTCGACCTCCAGCCGGATCTCCTGGCCACCCTGGCGCCGGTGGTCGTCAAGCAGGCGGCGAAGTTTCTCCACCTTTTTCAACGCGCCGGGAATGAAGCTCTGGCCGCCGAAGCCGGGGTTCACGCTCATCACCAGCACCAGGTCGACCTTGTCGATGACCCACTCCAGCACGTCCAGCGATTGCGCCGGATTGAAAACCAGGCCGGCCTGGCAGCCCGCAGCGCGAATCAGCTGCAGCGTGCGGTCGACATGGGCGCTGGCGTCGGGGTGAAAGCTGATCAGGTCGGCGCCGGCCTCGGCAAAGGCCTGGGCCAGTGCGTCCACTGGCTGCACCATCAGGTGCACGTCGATGGGCACCTGCTGGCCGTCGGCGCGCACGGCATGGCGGCGCAAGGCCTGACAGACCATCGGGCCGAAGCTGAGGTTGGGCACGTAGTGGTTGTCCATCACGTCGAAATGGATCCAGTCGGCGCCGGCGGCGATGACCTGCTGCAGTTCGTCGCCCAGGCGGGCGAAGTCGGCGGAGAGGATGCTGGGGGCGATGCGAAAGCTTCGGCTCATGGTGGCGGCACACGGTGTGGAAACCGATTTTTGCAGGCTTTCTGGAAGCCTGTCGGGCTTCTAGAATGCGGGCCATGTCCCGACCCGAAATCACCAGCACCGTGGCAGTGCAAGCCCTGCCCGAGCAGACCGACCCGGCGCATCAGCGCTGGGCTTTTGCCTACACCGTGAGCATCCGCAACACCGGCACGGTGGCCGCGCAACTGGTGGCCCGGCAGTGGTTGATCACCGACCACCGGGGCCAGCAGCAGCGCGTGCGTGGCCTGGGCGTGGTGGGCAAGCAGCCGCTGCTGCAGCCGGGTGATCAGTTCGAATACAGCAGCTGGACGCTGCTGGCCACTGCCCAGGGCACGATGCAGGGCAGCTTCTACTGCATCACCGACGCCGCCGAGTGGTTCGAGGCCCCGGTGCCCGAGTTCTTGCTTGCCGACACCAGCATGCTCCATTGAGCGGGGCCGCCGGCATGCGGCTCAGGCCGGCGGATCTTCGGGGCCCCGGCGCTCGCCACCGGGCCGGCCCGAGAACATCGTCCACCAGACGATCAGCACCAGCAGCGCCAGCGCGCCCAAGGCTTCGAGAAGAATGACCCACATGGCCGGATTATCCCGTGCCCTGGCACGGCTGCCCGGCCACCCGCAAGCTCGGCTGTGGCCGCTGGCAGCGCTGCTGCTGGCGCTGGCCGGCTGCGCGGTCACGCCACCGGCGCCTGAATCGACCGCAGCGCCTGGATCTGGGCCGGCGCAACCCGTGCTCGCCGTCTCTGTCCCACCCGCTGTCGCCGCTGAAACCGCCAACGCCGGCCCTGCCCCGGCGCCGCTGCTGCGCAGCAAGGCCCGCTGGGTGGCCGTGCCCTGGCAAGACCTGCCCGGCTGGGCCGACGACCGCAGCGCCCAGGTCTGGCCGGCGCTGCGCGCGGGCTGCGCGCGGCCCGCACCGGGCTGGGCCGGGCTGTGTGCCAGGGCGGCCGCCTTCAACCCGCCCGACGACGGCTTTGCGCGCGATTTTTTGCAGCGCGAACTGCAGCCCTACCGTGTGGAGTCGCTGGACGGCGGGCGCGACGGCATGGCCACCGGCTACTTCGAGCCGCTGGTGGCGGCGCGGCGCCATCGCGCGCCCGGCTTCAGTGTGGCGCTGCACCGCCCACCGGCCGACCCCGGCCAGCGTCCACCGCCCTATACCCGCCAGCAGTTCGACACGCTGTCTGCGGCCCAGGCCAGCCTGCGTGGGCGCGAGATTGCCTGGGTGGCCAGCCCGCTGGACGCCCTGCTGCTGCAGATCCAGGGCTCGGGCCGGCTGCGCGTGACCGAGGCCGACGGGAGCGTGCGCCTGGTGCGGCTGGCCTTTGCCGCCCACAACGACCAGCCCTACCGCTCGGTCGGGCGCTGGCTGATCGAGCAGGGCGAGATCCGGCTGGACGCGGCCAACTGGCCCAACATCCGGGCCTGGGGCCAGCGCGCCTCGCCGGCACGCTTGAACGCCATGCTCTGGAGCAACCCGAGGCTGGTGTTCTTCAATGAAGAGCCGCTGCCGGACGAGTACATCGGCCCACGCGGCGCACAGAACGTGGCGCTGACGCCGGGCCGCTCGGTGGCGGTGGACCCGCTGGCCGTGCCCTACGGCAGCATGCTGTGGCTGGACACCACCGAGCCGCTGTCCAGCACGCCGCTGCGCCGATTGGTGATGGCCCAGGACACCGGCAGCGCCATCACCGGCGCGGTGCGGGTGGACTACTTCTGGGGCTGGGGCGAGGCCGCCGAGCAACAGGCCGGCCGCATGAAACAGCCGCTGCGGGTCTGGGCGCTGTGGCCCAAGTGAGGCCAGGCCTGGCGCGCGGGCGTCGGGCTGGGGTCAATCCGCCAGCCGCTCGGACACCGCGTCGCCCCAGGGCGACATGATTTCGGTGCAGCCCATGTTCAGCCCATGAGCGTCGCGCAGCACTCCGGCGCTGCAGGCGAAGGCATAGGGGTAGACATGGCGGCGCGTGGTTTCCACCGGTCCCAGCTCACGCAGCCGGGCCAGCACCGGCTCGGGCAACTGCGCATCGGCCACCAACTCATCGCCGCCGCTGATGTCGATGCGTGGCTGGTGGAAGGCCTGGGCCAGGCTTTGGCCATGGTCGATCAGGAAGCTGCTGAGCTGCAGCACCGCGCTGGTGATCTTGCGCCCGCCCGACGCGCCCAGCGCAAAGCGCCGGCCGTCGGCCGTCTCGCCCACCACCGGGCAGTAGTTGGCCAGGCAGCGCTTGCCAGGACCCAGTGAATTGGGCTTGCCGGGCTCGGGATCAAACCACATCACACCGTTGTTGAGCAGCAGGCCGGTGCCGGGCGAGACCACGCGTGAGCCGAAGATGGACAGCAGCGTCTGCGTCACTGAACAGAAGTTGCCATCGCGGTCGACCACGCTGAAATGGGTGGTACAGCCCGGCGCAGTGGGCGCTTCATGGTCACCCATGCCCTGCAGCCTGGCCTCGAAGGCCTGGCGCAGCGCGCTGGCCAGCGCGGCATAACTCTGCGGCCCCGGTGTGGCGCTGGACTCTGGCGGCTGCCGGGCCAGGTGGCCCAGGGCGGCGGCCAGCGTGGGCCCGCCGGTCAGCCCGGGCGGCGCATAGAGGCGGCCGCCGCGGTAAGGGATGGCCAGCGCCTCGCGCAACTCGGCCTGGTAGCTGGCCAGGTCTTGTGCGCTCAGGCAACCGCCCTTGGCCTGCACGTCCTTGACCAGGGCCTGGGCAATCTCGCCCCGGTAGAAGTCTTGTGGCCCGGCCTGGGCCAGTTGGCGCAGCGTTCGGGCAAAGGCTTTCTGGTCGAGGTGGCGAGGCTGGTGCGCGGTCCAGCCGGCCAGGATGGGCCAGCGGCCTTCGTCGAGGAACATCGCGGCGGCGTCGGCGTCCAGGCTCAGCGCCTTGGCGGTGGACGCGGTGAGCAGCCCCGAGTACCAGTCCACCAGCAGGCCTTGCTCGGCCAATTGGGCCGCAGGCAAGATCAGCTCGGCCCAGGGCAGACGGCCAAACCGCTGGTGGGCCAGGCCCATGCCAGCCACCACGCCGGGCACGGCCACCGCGGTGGCGCCCTGCACATTGCGGTCGTCGACCACGCGCGGCCAGGGGAACAGGTCGGCACTGCGGCCGTCACCGGCCAGCGGGTAGTTCGCCGGGTCCAGCGCGCCGGGCGAGCGCATGCCGTAGTCGACCACGCAGGCACGCTGTTCGCCCGCGCGCCACAGCGTCATGCAGCCGCCGGCGGCCGGGCCGCTCATCCAGGGTTCCAGCACGCCGATGGCAAACGAGGTCGCCACCGCGGCGTCCACCGCGTCCCCTCCGGCCTCCAGCACCGCCGCGCCGACTTCGGCGGCGCGCCGGTGCTGGGCCGCCACCACCCCGCCGCGGCCGGCGATGACCTGTTTCTGAACGGTCTGGCTGTTGGAAAAATTGTCCATGGGCTGCTCATGTTCGCCGCCAGGCGGCTTGGTGTTCAGGTTTGACAGGGGTCGCTCAGCTCGTGGGTGCCAGCGTCGGCCCGGCCTGCGCTGCCTGTGCCCGCTCACGCCCGAAGTTGGCCATCATCTGAGCCTTGGCCGACTGGTACTGCAACGGCCAGGGCTGGGCCTGGTAGCCGATTCGGGCGGCCTCGGTCAGCGTCCAGGCCGGGTTGGCCAGATGCGGCCGGGCCACGGCGCAGAGGTCGGCGCGGCCGGCTGCGATGATGCTGTTGACATGGTCGGCCTCGCTGATCGCGCCCACGGCCATGGTCGCGATGCCGGCCTCCTGGCGGATGCGGTCGGCAAACGGGGTCTGGAACATGCGGCCATAGACCGGCTTCTCGGCCTTGCTGACCTGGCCCGACGAGCAATCGATCAGGTCGGCGCCGGCGGCCTTGAAGGCGCGCGCGATCAGCACCGCGTCGGCCGGCGTGATGCCACCGTCGACCCAGTCATGGGCCGAAATGCGTACTGACATCGGCCGCTCCGCGGGCCAGACCTCGCGCATCGCAGCAAACACTTGCAGCGGGTAGCGCAGGCGATTGTCCAGCGTGCCGCCGTAGTCGTCCTCACGCTGGTTGGTCAGCGGCGAGATGAAGGCCGACAGCAGATAGCCATGGGCGCAGTGCAGCTCGAGCCAATCGACGCCGATCTCGGCCGCGGCGCGGGTGCTGGCCACGAACCGGGCCTTGACCTGGTCCATGTCGGCCTGCGTCATTTCAACCGACCAGGCACTGACACCGACCAGGTATTGCTGGGGCGAGGCCGACAGCGTGGGCCAGTTGCCGGCTTCCAGCGGCTGGTCGATGCCTTCCCAGGCGACCCGGGTCGAGGCCTTGGCGCCGGCATGGCCGAGCTGCATCGCGAACCTGGCGTCGCTGTGGCCATGGACCCAGTCGACGATGCGCCGCCACGCGGCCTGCTGCTCGGCGTTGTACAGGCCAGGGCAGCCGGGCGTGATGCGGCCGCTGGCGCTGACACAGGTCATCTCGGCAAAGACCAGGCCGGCGCCGCCCAGGGCGCGTGCGCCCAGGTGCACCAGGTGGTAGTCGCCCGGCACGCCGTCCACGGCCGAGTACTGCGCCATCGGCGAGACCACGACGCGGTTCTTCAGCCTCAGGCCACGCAGCGTGAAGGGCGTGAACATCGGCGGCGGCGCGGTCTGGTCGTCGGCGATGTGCAGGCCGGCCTGGCGAGCAAACCAGCGCTCGTAGTTGCCCAGCCAGGCGGCGTCGCGCAGGCGCAGGTTTTCATGGCTGATGCGCTGGCTGCGGGTGAGCATGGCGTACATGAACTGCGGCGGCGGCAACTGGTCGCAGTAGCGCTGGCCGCAGACCTCGAACCATTCCATCGCGTTCCAGGCCGCGTTCTGCAGCCGCAGCACGTCGATGCGGCGCGCGGCCTGGTAGCGCAGCAGCAACGCCTCGATCTGCTTTCGGTCGTGGCCCAGTTCGTCAAACAAGCGTGTCAGCTCGATCGCATCTTCGATTGCCAGCTTGGTGCCCGAGCCGATGGCGAAATGCGCCGTGTGCACCGCGTCACCCATCAGCACCACATGGCTGCGGCCGTTGAACAGCGACCATTGCTCGCAGTTCACGCGCTGAAAGTTCAGCCAGGCCGAGCCGCGCTGGTGGCGCGCATTGCTCATCAGCGCCTGGCCCTGCAGTTCGTCGGCAAACAGCTGCTCGCAAAAGGCCACCGACTCGTCCACGCTGGCGCGGTCCAGGCCATGGGCCAGGAACACGGCTTCGGGGCATTCGACGATGAAGGTGGTGGTCTCGGCGTCGAACTGGTAGACATGGGCCTGGAACCAGCCATGCTCGGTCTTGTGGAACAGGAAGCTGAAGGCGTCGAAGGCCTGGTGTGTGCCCAGCCAGATGAAGCGGTTGGGTCGCAGCACGATGTCGGGCTTGAACACCTCGGCATGGCGGCTGCGGATGCGCGAGTTGATGCCGTCGCTGGCAATGATCAGGTCGGCCTGCGGAAAGTCCAGGTCCGACTCAACCTCTTGCTCGAACACCAGTTCAACGCCCAGTGCCTCGCAGCGCGACTGCAGGATGTTGAGCAGCTTCTTGCGGCCGATGCCGACAAAACCATGGCCGCCCGAACGGATGCGCTGGCCCTTGAAATGCAGCTCGATGTCGTCCCAGTGGTTGAAGGCCGCCTCGATCTGCGCCGCGCTGACCGGGTCCCATTCGCGCATGTTCAGCATGGTCGCGTCGGAGAACACCACGCCCCAGCCAAAGGTGTCGTAGGGCTTGTTGCGCTCGACCACGCTGATCTGGTGCGCCGGGTGGCGCATCTTCATCAACAGGCCGAAATACAGGCCGGCGGGGCCGCCGCCGATGCAGACGATGTTCATGGATTCTCCGGTTCGCAGCTTCTGCCGCCGCCAGGCGGTGTGCCACCCGGGCTGCGGCGCCGCGCCTGAATTGCTTTAGAAGTAAAGCAATTTAGCCCAAGGTCCACGGTCTGGCAAGCGGTGCAGATCGGGCTCAAAGACCCGCGTCGCGCCGCAGATGCGCCAGCGGCAGCGCCGCGCCGGCCTTGACCTCACCGAGCGAAAAGCTGGTGTGCAGGTCCTTCACGTTCGGCAGCTTGAACAAGGTGTCCATGGCCCAGCGTGAATAGGCGTCCAGGTCGGTGGCCAGCACCTGCAGCTCAAAGGTGCCCGAGCCGCTGATGTAGTGGCAGCTCACGACCTCGGGCAGCGCGCGGATGGCGTCTTCCAGCGCCTGGGTGGCCGCAGCGTTGTTGCGCTCGGCGTCCAGCCGCACGAAGGCCAGCACGCCCAGCCCGATGCGGCGGCGGTCGATCTCGGCGCGGTAACCGGTGATGTAGCCCTGGGCCTCCAGCCACTTCACGCGCCGCCAGGTCGGTGCCGCCGACAGGCCGATGCGGTTGGCCAGTTCAGCATTGGACAGCCGGGCGTCGGTCTGCAGTTCGCCCAGGATGGCCACGTCGTAGCGGTCCAGCGACTGGCCATGGCTGACATCAGGGCCGTCCGTTTCGTCGGCGGGCTTGCTCATCGTTTTACCTGATTTGCGTTCTGTGGGCATGGGTCTTTCGTTTTATAGACATTTATCTTCGTTTTCTTTCTTGAAGTATCGCCATACGGGCAAAGAAAGAAAAGACTTCACCACCGCTTGTTTCATAAACTGGCTGCTGACCCCAGGCCCTGGGCGAAACGGAGCACACCTGCCATGAACGCACCCCTGCCTGAAGCCATCCGCCAGGCGCTGGAATCCGCCTCGCTCGACGACAAGTACAGCCTGGCCCGAGGCCGCGCCTTCATGAGCGGCGTGCAGGCCCTGGTGCGATTGCCCATGCTGCAACGCCAGCGTGATCTGGCGGCGGGGCTGAACACCGCCGGCTTCGTCAGCGGCTACCGCGGCAGCCCGCTGGGCGGTTACGACCAGGCGCTGTGGGCGGCCAAGAAGCACCTGGCCGAGCACCATGTGGTGTTCCAGCCGGGCGTGAACGAAGAGCTGGCCGCCACCGCGGTGTGGGGCACGCAGCAGCTGGATCTGTACCCCGAGCAGAACAAATACGACGGCGTATTCGGCATCTGGTACGGCAAGGGCCCGGGCGTGGACCGTTCATGTGATGTGTTCAAGCACGCCAACATGGCCGGCACCTCGCGTCATGGCGGCGTGGTGGCCATTGCCGGCGACGACCACGTCAGCAAGAGCAGCACCGCCGCGCACCAGAGCGACCACATCTTCAAGGCCTGCGGTTTGCCGGTGTTCTTTCCCAGCGACGTGCAGGGCATCCTGGACATGGGCCTGCATGCCATCGCCATGAGCCGCTTCTCGGGCGTGTGGTCCGGCATGAAGACGATCCAGGAGGTGGTGGAGTCGTCGTCGTCGGTCGAGGTCGACCCCGACCGGGTGAAGATCATCCTGCCCGAGGATTTCGACATGCCGCCGGGCGGCGTGCACATCCGCTGGCCCGACGGCGCGCTGGAACAGGAAGCGCGGCTGATGGACACCAAGTGGTATGCCGCGCTGGCCTATGTGCGGGCCAACAAGCTCAACCACAACGTGGTCGAAGGGCCGAATGACCGCTTCGGCATCATCGCCAGCGGCAAGGCCTTCAACGACACCCGCCAGGCCCTGGCCGACCTGGGCCTGGACGACGCGCACTGCCGGCAACTGGGCATACGCCTGCACAAGGTCAACGTGGTCTGGCCGCTGGAAGCGTCGATCACGCGTGACTTCGCCACCGGGCTGAAAGAGATTCTGGTGGTCGAAGAGAAGCGCCAGATCATCGAATACCAGGTCAAGGAAGAGCTGTATGGCTGGCGCGCCGATGTGCGGCCCAATGTGCTGGGCAAGTTCGACGAACCCGAGGGCGACCAGTCCGGCGGCGAATGGAGCATGCCCAAGCCGAGCGAGAACTGGCTGCTGCGGGCCAAGGCCGACCTGAGCCCGGCGATCATCGCCCGCGCCATCGCCAAACGCCTGAAGAAGCTCGGCGTGCCCGACGACGTGCAGCGCCGCATGGACGAGCGCATCGCGCAGATCGACGCCCGCGAGCAGGCGCTGACCGCCACCGGCAACCCCGCTGGAGAACGTGCGCCCTGGTTCTGCAGCGGCTGCCCGCACAACACCAGCACCCGGGTGCCCGAGGGCAGCCGCGCGGTGGCGGGCATCGGCTGCCACTACATGGCGGTGTGGATGGACCGCAGCACCACCACCTTCTCGCAGATGGGCGGCGAGGGCGTGAGCTGGGTCGGCCAGGCGCCGTTCAGCAAGGACCAGCACATCTTCGCCAACCTGGGCGACGGCACCTACTTCCACAGCGGCATCCTGGCCATCCGCCAGAGCATCGCTGCGGGCGTGAACATCACCTACAAAATCCTTTACAACGACGCGGTGGCGATGACCGGCGGCCAGCCGGTTGGCGAGCGGCCCGAGGGCCATTCGGTGCTGCAGATCATCCACAGCGTGCTCAGCGAAGGCGCGGCCAAGCTGGTGGTGGTGACCGACCAGCCCGAGAAGTACCAGGGCGTGGCCTTGCCGGCCGGCGTGATCGTCGAGCACCGTGACGAGCTGGATCGCATCCAGCGTGAATTCCGCGAGCTCAAGGGCACCACCGTCATCGTCTACGACCAGACCTGCGCCACCGAAAAGCGCCGCCGCCGCAAACGCGGCACGATGGTCGAGCCCGACAAGCGCGTGGTCATCAACGAGCTGGTGTGCGAGGGCTGTGGCGACTGCTCGGTGCAGAGCAACTGCCTGTCGGTCGAACCGGTGGACACCGAGTTCGGCCGCAAGCGCCGCATCAACCAGAACAGCTGCAACAAGGATTTTTCCTGCCTCAAGGGCTTCTGCCCCAGCTTCGTCACCGTTGAAGGCGGCCAGCTGAAAAAGCCGAAGAAAGCGACCCGCAAGCGCCTGGACGCGGTGGCCACGCCGCCCGAGCCGGTGCTGCCGTCGGCCGAGAGCGCCTGGGGCATCGTCGTCGGCGGCGTCGGTGGCACCGGTGTCATCACCATCGGCCAACTGCTGGGCATGGCCGCGCACCTGGAGGGCAAGGGCATCGTGACGCAAGATGCCGGTGGCCTGGCGCAGAAAGGCGGCGCGACCTGGAGCCATGTGCAGATCGCCAACCACCCCGAGGCCATCTTCACGACCAAGGTCGACGTGGCCAAGGCCGACCTGGTGATCGGCTGCGACGCCATCGTGGCCGCCAGCCGCACCACGCTGGCGGTGATGCAACCCGGGCGCAGCTATGTGGTCCTCAACACCCATGGCACGCCCACCGCCGCCTTCGTCACCAACACCAACTGGCAGTTCCCGGGTGCTGCCTGCGGCAGCGCCATCGACGGCGCGGTCGGCGTTGACCATGTCGGCGCCTTCGATGCCGAGCAGGTGGCGGTGGCGATGGTGGGCGACTCGATCTACACCAACCCGCTGCTGCTGGGCTACGCCTGGCAGAAGGGCCGGGTGCCGCTGGGCCATGCCGCGCTGATGCGTGCGATGGAGCTCAACGGCGTGCAGGTGGACAACAACAAGGCCGCGTTTGAATGGGGCCGGCGCTGCGCCAACGACCTGGCCGCGGTGCAGGCGCTGAGCGCCACCGCGCAGCTCATCAGCTTCGTCAAGAAGCCGTCTCTGGCCGAACTGGTGGCCAAGCGCGTCGACTTTCTCACCGGCTACCAGAACGCGGCCTATGCCGACCGCTACGCGGCCTATGTGGCCAAGGTGCAGCAGGCTGAAAGCCCGCTGAGCAGCACCCGGTTGGCCGAAGCGGTGGCGCGCTATCTGTTCAAGCTGATGGCCTACAAGGACGAGTACGAGGTGGCGCGGCTGCACACCGACCCGGCCTTCACGGCCAAGGTCGGCGCGATGTTCGAGGGTGACTACAGGCTGGTGCACCACCTGGCGCCACCGCTGCTGGGCAGGACCGACAGCCAGGGCCACCCGGTCAAGCAGGCCTTCGGGCCCTGGATGCGCCATGCCTTCGCCCTGCTGGCACGCATGAAAGGCCTGCGCGGCACCGCGCTGGACATCTTCGGTCGAAGTAAAGAGCGCATCGAAGAGCGGGCACTGATCAACGACTACCAGCACAGCATCGACGAACTGCTGCGCGCCCTGACGGGGCAGAACCTGAGCCTGGCGGTGGAGATCGCCAGCCTGCCCGAAGACATTCGCGGCTATGGCCACATCAAGGCCCGCCACCTGGCGGCCGTGCGGCCGAAGTGGCAGGACCTGATGGCGCGCTGGCGCATCGTGCCGGTAGCGGCCAAGTCACCCGCCGTTGAGAAGCAGGTGGCCTGAACTCAGCCCGGCGGCGCGCCATGCGCCGCCGCTGCGGCCTGTGCGGTGGAAAAGCCCCGCACCGGTTGCAGGCCGGTGTCGGGGTCGATGCGCTCGAACTCGGCAATCACCTGCGCGCCCAGCAGCAGCAGCGTGCCACCCACTTCCAGGCTCAGCAGCACGGCAATGGCCGTGGTCAGCGAGCCGTAGACGGTGGAGATCTGCGACAGCGTGGCGAAGTACCAGACCAGCGCGCGGCGTGACAGCTCCCACAGCGCCACCGCCGCCACCGCGCCCACCAGCACATGGCGCACCGAGCGCTTGCCCACCGGCATGACCAGGTAGATCGAGGCGATCACCAGCACCTCGCCGGTGATGCCCAGCAGGTAGAACAGCGTCGCGCGCACGCCGTCGGCTGCCAACTGCCAGCCCTGCCACTGCCAGGCGCTGCGGTCGATGGACTGCAAGCCTCCGGCCACGACGGTGACCACCAGCGTGCCTGCACCCAGGCACATGATGTAGCCATAGGGCATCAACACCGAGGTCAGCACATGGCGGCGGCGCTGCACGACGCGGTGGTTGAAGATCACCGACATCGCGTTCTCCAGCACGCTGAAGGCCAGCGAGCTGAAGAAGAGCATGGTGGCCAGCAGCAGCCAGCCGACCAACTCGCGGTGGGCCAGAAAATTGTTCAGTTCGGCCACGATGGCGCGGCTCTGCCCCGGGACCAGCCATTCCAGGTAACGACCCAGCGTGGCCAGCAGCACCTGCTGGTCGACCAGATGCGACAGGCCGATCACCAGCAGGATGGTCAGCGGCACGATCGACAGCAATGCGTAATAGGCCACCGCACCGGCCAGCAACAGGCCCTGGTTGGCGCGGAAGGCCTTGAGCACCTGCCAGGCGAAGGCAGCAGGGTGGAGCAACACCCACGCCGCCTGGCGCTGGAACAGTGCGCGCCGTCGTTCGCCCATGCTCAATTCATGAACAGGTACACCAACACCAGCACAAAGGTCGGCACACCCAGAACCCATGCCACCACATACTTGCCCATGATCGGCTCCTTGAAGCTTGGTCAGAGCCTGGAAGGTAAGTCGGTACGCAGCGCTTCTGAGGCAGACAAGGGCGGTTGCCGCCGTAGGACACCGCCGCCAGCGCTCGGCACGCCTGCGGTCAGCTTGGGCAGCAAGGCGGCCGCACGGTCATCTACGGCAGCAACAGCGCACGCTACGACGCACCGCCGGCGCTGGTGCTGGTGCTGACCGAGGTCAAGGGCACAGTGTCCTCGGCACGGCCGTGGGTGCGCTACGAGCTGGCTGACCCACCGCTGGAGCAGTTGGCAGCGGGCCAGAAAATCCTGCTGCGGGTGGGGCAGGCGCATGGCCAGCGCCTGCGCGCCAGGCTCGCCGAATTGCGCGCCACCCTGCTGGCCGCGCCTTCGACCCATCGCTGACGGCGCTGACCAACCGCGGACCCTTCAGCCCGGGGATGGCCAGGCCGGGGCAAAGTCGCCAGACTTCAGCCCACCATGGCAAAGACAAAATCCGGGCGTGGCTTCTCGCTGATCGAGCAACTGGTGGCGATGTCCGCCGTGGGCGGCGCCATGGCCCTGACCCTGCCCGAGGCCACGGCGCTGCATGAAGCGGCCCAGACCAGCACCCTGGCCAGTCTGGCCGGCGCGGCGCAGTCGGCGATGGCGCTGAACCAGGCCGGCTGCGCCCTCACGGCCGGCCGGGTCCAGCCCGGCAAATGCCAAGCCATCGAGCACTGCCCACAGATCAGCGCGCTGATGCTGTTTGACCTGACCGGCCACTACCAGCTGCAAGACGCCCAGACCCCCGCCGAACCTGGCCAGCTGACCTGCACGCTGACCCAAAGCGACACGGGTATGCGCCTGGCCTTCAGCGGCCCGGGCGTGCCGGGGACGGACCGTCTGGCCGCAGCGCAGTGGCGGGCTGGCAAAACAAACTGACCGCTGCCAGGCCGGCCGGTCGCCCGGCCTGGCAGCGTTCAAAGTTTGTGAAGGGGCGCCTCAAGCGGTCTGAACCGATGCCGCCGTGCCAGCGGGCACACTGGCGGCCATGACGACCCTCGCCCCCCTGCGCTACACCACCGCCGCCATCGTGCTGCACTGGTTGCTGGCGCTGATGATCGTGGGCACGTTCGGCATGGGCCTTTACATGGCCGACCTGCCGCTCTCGCCCACGCGGCTCAAGCTCTACAACTGGCACAAATGGGCCGGCACCACGATTCTGGCGCTCTCAGCCCTGCGCCTGCTGTGGCGCTTGAGCCACCGGCCACCGGCCGACCAGCCCATGCCCGCCTGGCAGGCCAAAGCCGCCCATGTCACGCATGGCCTGCTCTACGTGTTGTTCTTTGCCGTGCCTTTGCTGGGTTGGGCCTACAGTTCGGCCGCCGGTTACCCCATCGTCTGGTTTGGCGTGTTGCCGCTGCCCGACTTCATGCCCGTGGACAAGGACCTGGCCGAGGCCCTGAAGCCCTGGCATGGCCGGGTCGCCAAAGCGCTGGCGCTGCTGGTGTTGCTGCATGTGGCGGCCGCGCTGAAGCACCAGTTCATCGACCGTGACGGCCTGATTGGCCGCCTGGGCCCGGGTCGCCGCTGACCCGAATGCAGAGACCCCCTGATGTTGCGCAGCCACCTTCCCTATGTCTTGACCCTGGCCGCCGCACTGGCCAGCGTCTTCTCGTTCCCGGTCTGCGCCCAGCAGGTGCAGGCCGCGCAAAGCCAGATCGGCTTTGTCAGCAAACAAATGGGTGTGCCGGTCGAGGGTCAGTTCAAGAAGTGGACGGCCCAGATCAGCTTCGACCCCAAGAAGCCAGAGACCGGCAAGGTGGCCTTCAGCATCGACACCGGCAGCGCCAGTTTTGGCTCGTCCGAGACCGACGCCGAGGTGGTCAAGCCGGCCTGGTTCAATGTGCCCAAGTTTCCGCAGGCCAGCTTCAGCAGCAGTGCCATCAAGGCGCTGGGCGGCGGCCGCTTCGAGGTCAGCGGCAAGCTCAGCATCAAAGGCCACAGCCAGGACCTGGTGGTGCCGGTGCTGCTGGCCCAGACCGGGGCCACCGGCACGGCCAGCGGCAGCTTCATGATCAGGCGGCTGGACTTCAAGATCGGTGACGGCGAATGGGCCGACACCTCGATGGTGGCCAACGATGTTCAGGTCAAGTTCAAGCTCGCCCTCAGCGGCATGGCGCCCTGATGTTCAAGGGCCAGCCCGGCCTGTCTGGTACCGCCCCGATCCCCACCCCCAACGAAAGACCCCGACCATGATCCGCAGCAGCATATCCATCGCCGTCCTGGCCCTGACGGCCCTGGGCGCACAAGCCCAGAGCGGCACCTACGCCATCGACCCCACCCACACCTTCGTCACCTTCGAGGTGCTGCACTTCGGCACCAGCACCAACCGTGGCCGCTTCGACAAGAAAAGCGGCTCGGTGATGTTCGACCGTGCCGGCAAGACCGGCAAGGTCGACATCACGCTGGACACCAGCTCGATCAACACCGGCACCGAACCCTTCAACAAGCACCTGCAGAGCAAAGATTTTTTCAACGTTGCCGAATTTCCCACCGCCCGTTTCGAGGGCGACAAGTTCAGCTTCAACGGCGACAAGGTCAGCGAAATTGCCGGCCAGCTCACGCTGCTGGGCAAGACCATGCCGCTGACGATGAAGGCCATCAACTTCAACTGCTACGACCATGCCATGCTCAAGCGCGAGGTCTGCGGTGGCGACTTCGAAGCCACCCTGGTGCGCAGCCAGCATGGCCTGACCTGGGGCCTGAACCGCGGTGTGTCGGACAACGTGCGCCTGCTGATCCAGATCGAGGCGATCAAGCAGTAGGCAGTCCGCGCGCCGCTGCGGCCGGTCCGTCCAGGCCGCAGCCTGTCGGCCCGATGCCGGCACTGGTCGGACGCGGCTGCGCTGGCCTGTGCGGCCTGCCTACAGTGCGCAGCATGACCCTGCTGCCAACCCACCGCAGCCGCCCATGAGCAATGCACCCTACAAGCCTTGGCCCGAACGCTGGCGGCGCGTTTGTGCAGCCAGTTTGCGCAGCTTTCATGCCTACGCCAACTGGTTGGTGGGCATCAGCTGGCGGCAGTTTGTGGTGCTGGCGCTGCTGCTGCTGGTCTTGTGTGCGCTGCTCAAGGACATGCCGCCGTTCAGCTGGCGCTACACCCGCACCATCAGCCATGAGCCGGTGCCGGCAGCGATTCGGATCGACCCGCCCACGGCCCCGGCCGCACCTGCTGCACCAGCGGCCCTGCCAGCGCCCACAAGGCCTGATGCAGGGTCAGCGCCTGGGGCATCGGCCAGCCGGCCAGGCGTGCACATCACCACCCCCGGCGGGCCCGGCGCCAAGGGCGGTGTGAGCATCAGCATTGACGAAACCGGCGTGCGCGTCGAACCGGTGGGGCGGCCGCTGGCCGGCTCAGCCTCGTCCCAGCCAGGCGCCAGCAAGCCCGGCGCTGAGCCCAGCCTGGTCGTGCGCCTGGCCGAAGCTGAACTCAGCGAAGGCGTGAAGCAAGCGGTTGAAGCGGCCAGGCAGGCCATACAAGAGGCGGTGGCCGACGCCCGGGACGCGCGCAACGAAACCGTGGCCGACGCCCAGGAGGCGGCCGCCCAGGCCAGGGCCAACGCCAAGGAAGCCGCCGGCGAGGCCCGCCGCGCCGCCGCCGACGCCAAGGCCCAGCGCAGCTCCCGCGAGGTGCATGTGGTCGGCGTGGGCGACTTTCTGCCCAACCTGGCCCTGCTGTGGATCATCGGCTCGCTGATCATCAAGATCACCTACAAGCGCCAGATCCAGGCCGAAGCCCAGGCCGCACAGGCGGTGGAAACGGCCGGCGCAGAGTCACTCAAACGCCAGGTGGTCGAAGCCCGCATGGCGGCGATGCAGGCCCAGGTGGAGCCGCATTTTCTGTTCAACACCCTGGCCTCCATCGACCACCTGATCGAGACCGACCCGCGCCGCGCCAGCCAGATGCAGAAGAACCTGATCGCGCTGTTGCGGGCGTCGATGCCCACCATGCGTGAAGCCAGCGACGGCGGCGTGCGTGAACTGGGCCGCGAACTGGCCGTGATCAGGCCTTACCTGGAGATCCTGAAGGTGCGCATGGAAGAGCGGCTGACGACCCGGATCGACGTGCCCGAGGGGCTGATGTCGGCCGAGTTCCCGCCGATGATGCTGCAGAACCTGGTCGAGAACGCCGTCAAGCATGGCCTGGAGCCCAAGCCCGAGGGTGGCCATCTGCAGGTGCACGCCGAGATCCTGCATGGCAGGCTGGTGCTCACCGTGACCGACACCGGCCTGGGCTTTGGCCGCGCGGCCACCGCCGGCACCGGCGTGGGCTTGGCCAACATCCGCGAGCGGCTGCAACTGCTGTTCGGCCAGCGTGCCGCGCTGACCATCGCCGAGAACCCCGGTGGCGGCACCCGCGTCACCATCAGCCTGCCCTACAAAGCGGTGCAAGGCATGAGCGCATGAAACCGCCCGTCCCGACATGGCCGCCAGCCCCTTGCCCACAGCGCTTGCGCAAAAGTTGGCGGCTGGTGTTGCTGCTGCTGCCGCCGTCGGCCGCCGGCCTGCTGGCGCCGCTCAGCCTGACGCCGCTGCTGGCGGTGGGCGCCCGGTTGTGGTGGCTGCGCAGGCCCTCACGCTCGGCTAGCATCGGCCGATGAACACCACCGCCCACCCCCTGGCAGAGTCAAACGCGCCAGTACGCGCCGTGTTGGCCGACGATGAGCGCCTGATGCGCGAACAGCTGCGGGCCCGCCTGGCCGAGGTCTGGCCCGCACTGAGCATCGTGGCCGAGGCACGCAATGGCCAGGAGGCGGTGGACCTGGTGGCCGAACACCGGCCGGAACTGGTCTTCCTGGACATCCGCATGCCCGGCCTCACGGGCGTGGACGCGGCGCGCCAGATCGCGCAGATGGAACTGGCCGAGAACGAGCATCTGCCCGAGATCGTGTTCATCACCGCCTACGACCAGTACGCAGTCGAGGCCTTCGAGCAGGGCGTGGCCGACTATGTGCTCAAGCCGGCCGACCGTGACCGGCTGGCCATCACCGTGCGGCGCATTCAGCAGCGCCTGGCCCGACGCGACACCGCCGAGGCCGAATTGACGCCACCGCTGCAGCAGTTGCTGCACCGCCTGGCAGCGCAGGTCAACCCGCAGGCGGCGCCGCGGTACCTGGAGTGGATTCAGGCCAGTGTGGGCAGCGGCGTGCAGATGATCGCCGTGGCCGAGGTGCTGTTCTTCATCAGCGACGAGAAATACACCCGGGTCCAGACCAGCGCGGTCGACGCCCTGATCCGCAAGCCGATCAAGGAACTGGTGGACGAGATGGACCCGGCGCTGTTCTGGCAGATCCACCGCTCGACCCTGGTCAATGTGAAAGCCATCGCCGGCATCCAGCGCGATTTTCGGGGCCGCCAGATCGTCAGCGTCAAGGGCCATGGCGAGAAGCTGGAAGTCAGCCGCAGCTACGGCCATTTGTTCAAGGGCATGTAGGCGGATGCAGGCTGAGCGTGCCGGCCGCGCAACACGCGGGTTGGCAGTGCTACAACCCTTCGACCAATATCGGCTATGGTCAGTTGGCCTGCTACCCGGTCGGGTGGCGCGCTTCAACCGCCCTGTCTGAGGAGTCATCATGCAAACATCGGTCTACTTCCGTTCGCTGTGCCGCCTGCTCGTCCTGGCCATGCTGGCCGGGCCCTTTTCACCCGCCTTCGCCGGCATGATCGGCACCCGGCAGGCCATCTCGCCGACCAGCACGGCCAGCCACCGCGCCACCGTCGTCGCCGCACTTGAGCGCAGCGATGTGGCCTCGCAGCTGCAGAGCCAGGGCATCGACCCGGCGCTGGCCAAGGCCCGCGTGGCGACCATGACCGACGCTGAAGTGGCGTCGGTGGCGGGCCAGATCGACGCGCTGCCGGCCGGCGCCGGTGCCAGCGGCTGGGTGGTTGCACTGGCTGTTGCCGCCGTGATCTGGTACTTCTACTTCCGCTGAAGATCGCGCTGATCAGCGTCACGGGCAGGGCCATGACCTCGGCCCGTGACCAGATCTCGCCGGGCTCCAGGCCCGGCTTTTTTTTCCGCGCCGCGCTGCTGTTGGCAGCGGCCAGGCTGCTGGTGGGCTGCGCCGCCTTCGTGCCGCAGTCAGAAGACCTGCGCGGACAATGGCCGGCCGACCTGGCCGAGAGCGCCGAACTGCTGGCGGTGCCGTTCTTTGCCCAGGACGAATTCCAATGCGGCCCCGCCGCGCTGGCTGCGGTGCTGGCCTATCGCGGCCTGAACATCACGCCCGAAGCGCTGGTGCCCCGCGTCTACCTGCCCGCCCGACAGGGCAGCCTGCAGGTGGAGATGCTGGCCTCACCGCGCCGCGACGGCCTGGTCAGCCTGCAGCTGGCGCCCCGGCTCGATGACGTGCTGCGCGAAGTGCAGGCCGGCAACCCGGTCATCGTGCTGCAGGACTTCGGCGTCTGGCCCGTGCCCTATTGGCATTACGCGGTGGTGGTGGGCTTTGACCGCCGCCGCCAGATGGTCTTGCTGCGCTCGGGCAAAAAACCGCGGCAGGAGATGCCACTGCCGGTGCTGGAATACACCTGGCAGGGCAGCGAGCATTGGGCCATGGTGGTGGTGCCGCCCGACCGTGTACCCGCCACTGCCACCGAGACCGGCTGGCTGGCCGCCGTCAGCGCAATGGAGCCGGTGGCCGGACCTGCCGCTGCAACTCGGGGCTATGCCAGCGCGTTGCAGCGCTGGCCGGCCAGCCAGGGCGCGGCGGTGGGCCTGTCCAACATCGACTACCAGCAGGGCCGGCTGGCCCAGGCCGAGACCGTGCTGCGCAAGGCCTCACGCCAGCACCCGAGCTCGGCCCTGCTGCTGAACAACCTGGCCCAGGTGCTGTCAGACCTGGGTCGTCAGGACGAGGCACTGGACGCCATCGACCAGGCGCTGCTGGCACCCGGGCCCTTCGAGGCCGCCGCGCGCGGCACCCGCGAGCAGATCCTGCTGCGTCAGCGCATGGCCGGCGGACCCGCGCCACGCTGAGTCGGCGCGGCCCGGAGATTCAGCGCCGCGCCGGCAGCGAGCTGCCAATCAGCCACTGCGCCGCCCAGTAGCTGGCCAGAATCCACAGGCCGGCCAGCGGCAGCGGGCTGTGAAAGCGGTTGGCCGCCAGCAGCGCGTCCGACAGCATGAACAGCGCGCCGCCGGCGGCGGCCAAACCCGCCAGCCGCGCCGGCTCGGCCGACCCTGCCCTTTGCGCCAGCCACACACTGCCGGCCTGCGCCGCCATCACGCCCAGCGCCAGCACATAGGCCAGCACCGGCAGGCGCAGTGCTGCCGGCACGCCCGGCCACAGCAGCCACAGCTCCCCCACCGCCACCAGCGCATAGGCCACAAAGGGCAGTCGCGGCACTGCCAGCCGCTGGCCACGGGTGAAGGCCCAGAGGTAGGCCAGGTGGGCCAGCAAGAACGCCACCAGCCCGGGCAGAAAACCGGGCTGCGGCCAGAGCAGGGCCACGTCGCCGATCAAGGACAGGCTCAGCCCGGTCAACAGCGCCCGGCGCAGGGCGTCGCCAGCTTGCCCTCGACCCCAGGCATGGCCGATGACCAACACGGTGGCCAGCGGCTTGAACAAGGCAAAGGGCCAGAACTGGCCGGGCCAGGCCAGGTTGCTGGCAATGGCGGCCAAAACCGCCAACAGAAAGCCGATGGGCAACCAGGTCATGGGTTGGCGGTGGCCATCTGGCGGATGGATATCAAGACTGGCGGGAGGCTCAAGGCGCCGGTGGCGCGGCGGCCGACTTCGCCGCCAGCGCCGCGCGCAACCGCTTGAGCCGTTCACGCGGGTCTTCCTGCACCTGCGCCTCATGCAGTTTCATCTCGGCGATGAAGCGGCTGGGTACGCCCTGCACGGTGTCGCGGCCCTTCTTGCGCCGGCGCAAGCTGCTCACCACCAGGGTGCTGCGGGCACGGGTGATGCCCACATACATCAGCCGGCGTTCTTCCTGCAACCGGTCTGCGGTCATTTCTTCACCGTCGCTCTTGAAGGGCAGCAGGCCTTCGTTGACGCCGGCCAGCAGCACATGCGGCCATTCCAGGCCCTTGCTGGCATGCAGGGTGGACAGGGTCACCACATCTTGCTCGTCGTCCCGCTCGGCCAGACTGATGATCACACTGATGGTCTGCGCCACCTGCAGCACGGTCTGCTTCTCGGACTCGAAGGTACCGCCCTCGTTGCGCAGTTCACCGCCACAGCGCCGGGCGATCCAGTCGATGAAGTCCAGCACATTGGTCCAGCGTGAGGCGGCGAGTTTTTCGCTGTCTTCACTGTCATGCAGGTGCTGCTCGTAGCCAATGTCCTTGACCCATTGCATCAGCAGCGCCTTGGCGTCTGCTGCGCCCTGGGTGCGGGCGGCGCGGTGGGCCAGGTCGTTGACGTTGCGGCCGAACTCATGCAGTGACTCGATGGCCTTGGTCGGCAACTGCGTGGCCAGCGCCGGCGCAAACAAGGCCTCGAACAGGCTGGACTTCCAGCGTGCCGAGAACTCGCCCAGCTTGCCCAGCGTGGTGTGGCCGATGCCGCGCTTGGGCGTGGTCACCGCGCGCAGGAAGGCCGGGTCGTCGTCGGCATTGACCAGCAGCCGCAGCCAGGCGCACAGGTCCTTGATCTCGGCGCGGTCGAAGAAGCTCTGCCCGCCCGAGACCTTGTACGGAATCTGCGCCATGCGCAGCTTCTGCTCCATCAGCCGTGACTGGTGGTTGGCCCGGTAGAGCACGGCAAAGTCGCTCAATCGCACCTGGCCGCCCGCCGCGGCGCTGCCGCCAGCACCGGCCAGCGCACCACCCTGGCCGCGCAGGCCCTGGATGAAGGCGACCACGCGCTCGGCCTCATGCTCTTCGCTGTCGCATTCGATCAGGCGCACCGGGTCGCCGTCGCCGAACTCGCTCCACAGCTTTTTCTCGAACAGCTTGGGGTTGCCGGCAATGACATGGTTGGCCGCGCGCAGGATGTTGCCGGTGGAGCGGTAGTTCTGCTCCAGCGCAATGACCTTCAACTCGGGCCAGTCCTCGGGCAGGCGTTTGAGGTTGTCGATGGTCGCGCCGCGCCAGCCGTAGATGCTCTGGTCGTCGTCGCCCACCGCCGTGACCATGCCGCGCCGGCGCGGGTCGGGGTGGCCCACCAGTTCCTTCAGCAGCGCGTACTGCACGGCATTGGTGTCCTGGTATTCGTCCACCAGCACATGGCGGAACTGGTTCTGCCACTTGGCGCGGGCCTCGTCGTCGCGCTGCAGCAGCTTCAGCGGCAGGCCGATCAGGTCGTCGAAGTCCACCGCCTGGTAGGCCTGCAGCCGCTCTTCATAGAGCTTCATCACCCGCGCGGCGACCTGCTCGTCGGCGTCCTTGGCGACGGCCTGCGCGCCGGCGCTGTCAAGGCCCTGGTTCTTCCACAGGCTGATGGTCCATTGCCACTGCCTGGCCAGCTTGTTGTCGGACGCGCCGCCGGCCTCGCGCAGCACGCCCATCACGTCGTCGCTGTCCAGGATCGAGAACTGCTCCTTCAGGCCCAGCCGGCTGCCGTCGCTGCGCAGCATGCGCACGCCCAGGCTGTGGAAGGTGCTCACCGCCAGGTCTTTGGCCGCACGCGGGCCGACCAGGGCCTTGGCCCGCTC
The DNA here is from genome assembly GCA_031417735.1 of Betaproteobacteria bacterium. Taxonomy (GTDB): domain Bacteria; phylum Pseudomonadota; class Gammaproteobacteria; order Burkholderiales; family Burkholderiaceae_C; genus Pseudaquabacterium. The sequence goes on along the minus strand of JANOWE010000149.1, from coordinate 162 downwards.
GCGCATTTCCTGCGCGGCCGGGTTGGTGAAGGTGATGGCGGCGATTTCCTTGGCCGCCAGGCCGGCCTGCAGCAGCCGCGCAATCTTGTGCGTGATCACGCCAGTCTTGCCCGAGCCCGCGCCGGCCAGCACCAGGCACGGCCCGGACAGATGCTGCACCGC
>JANOWE010000148.1:0-35663 GCA_031417735.1 Betaproteobacteria bacterium | reverse complement strand
GCGAGCGCCGGGTCGTGTACGACCTGATCAACGTGATCCAGAAGGAAGCCAACCTGAATCAGGCGCTGATCAAGGACAAACAGTGCGACAAGCTGTTCGTGCTGGCCGCCAGCCAGACCCGGGACAAGGACGCGCTGAACCAGGACGGCGTTGAGCGGGTGCTCAACGAGCTGTCCGACATGGGCTTCGAGTACATCGTCTGCGACTCGCCCGCGGGCATCGAGACCGGTGCGCTGATGGCCATGCATTTCGCCGACGAGGCGCTGGTGGTGACCAACCCGGAAGTCTCGTCGGTGCGCGATTCCGATCGCATCCTGGGCATGCTGTCGTCCAAGACCAGGCGCGCGATCGAAGGCAAGACGCCGATCAAGGAGCATTTGCTGATTACCCGCTACAACCCGAGCCGGGTCGAGGGTGGGCAGATGCTGTCGCTGACCGACATCCAGGAAATCCTGCGCATCCCGCTGATCGGTGTGATTCCGGAAAGCGAAACCGTGCTCGACGCCAGCAACCAGGGCGTGCCGGCGGTGCACCTGAAGGGCACGGATGTGAGCGAGGCCTACAAGGACGTGATCAGCCGCTTTCTGGGCCAGACCGCGCCGATGCGCTTCGTCGATGCCGAGAAGCAGGGCTTCTTCAAGCGCCTGTTCGGTGGCGGGAGGTAAGCCGGCATGTCCTTCCTTTCCTTTTTCCTTGGCGAGAAGAAGAAGACCGCGTCGGTCGCCAAGGAGCGGCTGCAGATCATCCTGGCCCATGAGCGTTCGGGCAAGAGCGGCTCACGCGCCGACTACCTGCCGCAGCTGCAGCGTGAGCTGGTGGCGCTGATCAGCAAGTACGTCAACATTTCGGCCGACGACATCCGGGTCAGCCTGGAAAAGCAGGACAACCTGGAAGTGCTGGAAGTCAAGATCGAACTGCCCGACGCGGTGCGCTGAGCCGCCGTGGCCCAGCCACCGCGCCTGCCTGAAGCCTGCCTGGCGGGCTTCCTCGCGGGCTACCCTGAGGCCGTGGTCGAGCAGGCCAGGCTGCTGTTGACCCAGGGCCGCCTGGGCGACTACCTGTCCAAGGCGTACCCGCAGGCACACCAGGTGCGCAGCGACGCCGCGCTGTATGCCCACGCCAAGGCGCTGAAGCAGCGCTACCTGCGCAAGGCCGAGCCCTTGGCCAAGGTGGGTTTCGACAACCGGCTGCAGATTGACCAGCGCGCGCTGGGCACGCTGACCCAGGCCTCCAGGGTGCAAGGCGGGCGGCTGAAGGCCAAGCGCGAGCTGCGCGTTGCCGCGCTGTTCAAGGACGCGCCGGCGGCGATGCTGGACATGATCGTGGTGCACGAGTTGGCGCACCTGAAGGAGCGTGAGCACAGCAAGGCCTTTTATGCCCTGTGCGATCACATGCTGCCGGGCTACCACCAGATCGAGTTCGACACCCGGCTCTACCTGGCCTGGTCCACCCGGCCCGCGCCTGAACCTGCAGAGTGATGCGCTCACGGCTCGACAGACCCGCGCTGTGGGCTCGCCGAGGCTGGTGCGACGGCAGCGGTGGCGGGCGGCCCGAAACACAGCACGGTCCAGCCGGCCTCCAGCTTGCAGCGCTGCTCGCGTGAGTACAGCCACAACATGCCGCTGGCCGAAACACCGCCCAGCAGCAGCCAGTCTTGGCCGGTCTCGTCCATGCGCACCTTGAACGCGTCCCAGCCATGCCAGGCGCTGAACTGGGTGGTTTGCAGCGTCCAGCCCTCAGCCAGCAACTGCGCCAGGCGCTCGTCGCTGGCCTCAGCGTCGAACGCGAAGTAACCCCGCCATTGAAGCGTCAGCCCCTTGAGGTTCGGGTCCGTGGCTTGGTGGGTGGCGAGCTGAAGAGTGCAGTGATGGCGCAAAGCGCCGGCCCTCGCCTTTGCTGACCAGGGCGATGCAGAACAGGGCGATGCGGAAATCCTTGTCGGTGGCGCAAAGCAGCTGGTTCAGGTGCGGGGCTTTCAAGCTGTGCCCGGCATGCTCGGACAGGGTCAGCGGCCGCACCAAAAGCAAGACCGCGTCTACAAAGACCACGCTGCGCCAGTCAATCAAGGCCCGCTGGCTGGCACGCAATTGCGCCGGGATGACGATGAACAGCACCGGCATCGGCACAACGCTGGGGGTCTGCTTGAAGCACTGCAGTGCTTCACGCTCGACCAGCTTCATGCTGCCGACCACCAGGCCCATCAACGTGAAGCTGAGCAGCCCGGCCTCATGCTGCACCGGGTTGCTGGCCCAGTACGCCACCCGCACCCGCACCACCCGCACCGGCACCACCCGCACCGGCGCCTTCAGTGGTTCGGGCATTGCGTCCCGGCGCTCCATCTCGCCCGTGGCCCAGCCGCCCAGGGCGCCCGGCACAAAGCCGGCAGCCACGGCCTTGCGCAGGCCGGACAGGGTTTGATCCAGTCCGCCACCGATAGTGCGCCGCCACGCTGCCCAGAACCCAGGCCAGTGGCGGCCCGGCGATGGTCAGCCGGCCGATGCCATGGCCAACGCGCTTGAACTCGCCCAGCGTCAGGTCCATGCCAACTTTGAACAGGATGATGGCCACACCCAGGCCGATCAATTCGCTCAGCTCAGCCTGCGGCAGCGTGAGTGCGATGACGCCGGTCACCGGCCCCAGCACCAGGCCGCTGGCGATCGGCACCACGATGCCGGGCAGGCCCACCTGTCAGGCCACTCACTGACTGGCCAGGCCGGCGGCCAGAACGATCAAGCGTGTGCTTGCAACGCGCTTGGGGATCAGGTGTCTGGGGTTCTGGCGTCGTCGCGGCACTGTTGCTGCAGCGCGGCCCAGCTGTCAGGGCCCAGGCGCTGCAGCGTCGCGATGTTGGTCTCGAAGATGGTCTGGGCCTCGGGAAAGGCCTCGACCGCGCGGTCAATGCTTTCTTCACGCAGCAGGTGCAGCGTGGGGTAGGGCGAGCGGTTGCTGGCATTGCCCATGTCGTCGGGCTCGGTGCCTTCGAACTGGTACTGCGGGTGGAAACTCGCCACCTGCAGGATGCCGTCCAGTTCCAGCTCAACCACCGTGTCTTCGGCCAGTTCGAGGAAGTCGTTGTAGTCGGCAAAGTCCTGCAGCACGCCAGGGTGGATCAGCAGCGTGGTCTCGAGCTTGCTTGCCGGCGCTTCGGCCAGCCGCTCGAGTTCGCTGATCAGGTCGGCCAGCAGTGCGGCCGGGTCGCTGGCTTGGCTCAGCACATAACGTACCTGGCCCTTCGCCTGGGGCGCCTTGGCAAAAGGGCAGAGGTTCAGGCCAATCACGGCCCGGTCGACCCAGGCCCGGGTTTCGGTAATGGCGCTGGCTTCGGTCGGTCCGGGTGTTGCGGCAGGGGCTGGGGTCGTCATCGTGGGCTATGGGGGTGAATGCCCGCCTGGCGTTCCCGGCGGGCGATGTCTTCGTCGCGGGCCGCGTCGATCTCGCGCAGCACGCCGCCCAGGTCGACCGGCCGCTGGTCGCGCTTGGCGCGGCCGGTCAGAGCCACGTCGGTGGTCAGCAGGCCGCGTTCGTACAGCTGCCAGATCTCACGGCCGAACTGGCTGGCCAGCAACTCGGGCGCAAATTGGCCGAAGTACTGGCGCAAGTTGTTGACGTCGCGCTCGAGCATGGCCTGGGCGTGGTTGTTGCCGGCCGCGTCCACCGCCTGCGGCAGGTCGATGATCACCGGGCCGTCGGCGGCCAGCAGGATGTTGAATTCGCTCAGATCGCCGTGGATCAGGCCGGCGCACAGCATGCGCACCACCTCGCGCAGCAGGCTTTGGTGGTGGTGGCGTGCCTGCTCGGCGTTGAGGTGCACGTCGTTGAGCCTCGGTGCGGCGTCGCCGTCGGCATTGCACACCAGCTCCATCAGCAGCACACCTTCGTGGAAGTTGATGGGCTTGGGCACGCGCACGCCGGCCGCAGCCAGGCGGTACAGGGCGTCGACCTCGTGGCTCTGCCAGGCCGCTTCCATGGCCTCGCGGCCGAACTTGGTGCCCTTGGCCATGGCTCGGGCCTGGCGGCTGTTCTTGGTTTTGCGGTTTTCGGTGTAGTCCACCGCCTGCCGGAAGCTGCGTTGGTTGGCGGCCTTGTAGACCTTGGCGCACAGGGTGTCGTCGCCGCTGCGCACGACATAGACCTGGGCCTCCTTGCCGCTCATCAGCTGGCGCTGCACGGCGTCGATCAGGCCTTCGTCCAGCAGGGGCTGCAGTCGCTCGGGAATTTTCATGCCCGGATTGTTGCCTACACTGCGCCCCCGCCAAACTGAAGTGCCATGACCCTGCTGCTCGCCCCGATGGAGGGCCTGATCGACCACAGCCTGCGCGACGTGCTCACGCGGGTGGGCGGCTATGACCGCTGTGTGTCGGAATTCATCCGCATCACCAGCCAGTTGCTGCCCGACAGGGTGTTCTTCCGTCTGATGCCCGAGCTGTTGACCGGCAGCCGCACCACCGCTGGTGTTCCGGTGCGGGCGCAACTGCTGGGCAGCGACCCGGTCTGCCTGGCAGAAAACGCCGCCCGACTGGCCGAACTGGGCGCTGAAGGGCTGGACCTGAACTTCGGCTGCCCGGCCAAGATCGTGAACCGCCATCGCGGCGGCGCGGTGCTGCTCGACGAGCCCGAACTGGTAGGCGCCATCGTCGCCGCCGTGCGGCGGGCGGTGCCGGCGAATCTGCCGGTCTCAGTCAAGATGCGGTTGGGCAATGCCGACGACGCACGCATGCTGGACGCCGCACGGGCGATTGCCGCCGGTGGCGCGTGTGAGCTGGTGGTCCATGCCCGGACCAAGGCCCAGGGCTACCGGCCACCGGCGTACTGGCTGCAGATTGCGGCCATTCGGGCCGAGGTGGCGATCCCGGTGGTGGCCAATGGCGAGATCTGGACGCTGGCCGACGCGCTGCGGGCCCGCGCCGAATCGGGCGGCGTCGCGCTGATGCTGGGCCGGGGCGCGGTGGCCGACCCCGGGCTGGCCTGGGCCATCCGCCGCCATGACCTGGCCGCAGCGGGCGGCGCAGCGGCCGGGCCTGACATCGCTTGGGACGAACTGCTGCCGCAGCTGGCACTGTACTGGGCCCGCATTGCCGGCCACACCCCGCCCAAACACCGCGCCGGCCGCATCAAGCAGTGGCTGAACCTGCTTCGGCGGCGCTTTGTGCCGGCTCAGGCGGCCTACGACGCCGTGCGCCGGCTGGACGACCCGGCCCTGGTGGGGGACAACTTGTTCGGCCCGGCGCCGGCCAGCCAGCATGTCAACGCCGGGCCTTGATCACCAGCGCCACCCCGCCCAGCACCGCCACCGACGCGCCCAGCAAGCGCAAGCTCATCGGCTCGCCCAGCAGCAGCACGCCACCGGCCGCGGCCAGCGCAGGCACGGTCAACTGCACGATGGCCGCGCGGGTGGCGCTCAGGCCACGAAGTGCGGTGTACCAGACGGCATAGCCCAGGCCCGAGGCCAGCGCGCCCGAGGCCAGTGCCAGCAGCGCACCCGGCGTGTCCCAGCGGGCCTGGCTGGCCATCACCACACTGGCGGCCAAGGCCATCGGCGTGGCGCGAAGAAAGTTGCCGGCGGTCACCGCGGTGGCGTCGCCCGCGCCCCGGCCGCGCAGCGTGTAGACCGCCCAGGCCATGCCGGCCGCCGCCATCAGGCCACCGGCAACCAGCGGTGGCGTGTCCAGCCCCGGCAGCAGCAGCCAGACCAGCCCGGCGCTGGCGGCCAGCAACCCCGCCCATTGCAGTCGCAGCAGCCGCTCACCGCGCCACAGGCCCCAGCCGATCATCGTGGTCTGCACCACGCCGAACAGCAGCAGCGCGCCAGTGGCGGTGCTGAGCCGGGTGTAGGCCAAGGAAAAGCCGGCGGCGTAGACGAACAGTGCCGCGGCCGACGCCCAATGACCGGCCTGCCAGGCGCGCAGCGCTGCGGCCGTGCCGCGCCCGCGCCAGGCCACCAGCAGTGCCAGCACCAGCGCGCCCGAGGCCAGGCGCAGGCTGGTGAAGCTGGCGGCGTCGATGTGGGTGGTCTTGAGTGCCGCGCGGCACAGCAGCGAGTTGCCGGCAAAGGCCAGCATCGCCAGCACGGTGAGCAAGGCGGTGTGGCGGGTGGGAGGTGGGGTGGCGGCGGCGGGCATCGGGCGATGGTAGGCGCAGCCTGCGCGTTAAAAGACCCCGGCGCGGGGCCTTGGGGCTTGCACCGGTGGTGGCCGGGCCGGGCCAGCGGCCAGAATGGCCCGTCGCCACTGCCTTGATCCCAGCCCATGGCCCAGCTCAGCCCTGAAGAGATCGCCCACTACCAGCGCGAGGGCTGGGTGCTGCCGCAATGGCGATTGGCCGAGGCCCGCGTGGCGCTGATGCGCGACGCGCTGGACGAACTGCTGCGGCGCAACCCCGGTGTGCGGCCCGAGAAGCTGGTCTCGGCCCATGTGGAGGGCGCAGGTCCGGCCGGCGACAACGGCGAAGGCGTGCGCGGCGTGGCCGACTTTCTGGCGCTGGCGCAAGAGCCCGAGATCGTTGACCTGGTGTCGGGTGTGATCGGCGACGACGTGGTGCTGTGGGGCTGCCATGTGTTCTGCAAGCCAGCGGGCGAGGGCTACGAGACGCCCTGGCACCAGGACGGCCACTACTGGCCGATCCGCCCGCTGGCCAACTGCACGGTGTGGGTGGCGCTGGAGCCCAGCACACGCGAGAACGGCTGCCTGCGGGTGATTCCGGGTTCGCACATCGGCCAGCAGCTGCACGAACACCTGCACGAGGACCGGCAGGACCTGACGCTGCAGCAGCGCATGGTCGAGGGTAGTTTTGACGAGGGCATGGCGGTGGACATCGAGCTGCAGCCCGGCCAGATGAGCCTGCACGATGTCTACATGGTCCATGGCGCGGCGGCCAATCACAGCCCCCAGCGCCGCACCGGCGTGGCGCTGCGCTACATGCCGGCCAGCTCACACTTTGACCGCGGCCTCAAACCGGCGGACGGCAAGACCGGCGTGGCGGTGAACTTTGCCCAGCGCCCGCTGTGGCTGCTCAAGGGCGTGGACCGCAGTGGCTTGAATGATTTTCAGGCAGGCCACCCAAGGTGAAGTGCAGCCGGCCGCGTCAGCCTGGAATTGGACAGGCAGGACGCGGGCAGGCACCATCGCCGCACAGTCGCAGGTTTGTCGCCGGTGCCCATCGGCCCGCCAGGCCAGGCTGCGTGGGAGATCAAGCATGAAAAAGCTGACTTCAAGCCTTGCTGTGGCCGGGCTCGCCGCAGCCCTGGCCGGCTGCTCGCCGGCCGACAAGCCGCCCCCGCCCTCGTCGGGCGACACGGCTCCAGGGTCGGCCAGGCCACCCGCCTGCACGCCGACCACACAGGTCAACATCACCGACGTCACGGTGGCGTCCGATGGCAACAGCGCGACCATCAAGGTCGCGCCGGGTGACGTGCCGGTGAATGGGCCCAACCCCGGTGTGAACTGGAGGCTGCCCAACGGCTACACCTTCGAAACCGCCGACGGCGTGTTCTTCCCGGTGCTGACGCCACCGCAGCCGCCTGGGCCAGCAGCCTCGTCGACCACCAACAATGGCACTGAATTCAAGTGGTGCTTCACCAGCAACCCCTCAGGGGCAAGGTGGAAGTACAGCATCAAGTTCCACGCCACGGGGGGCACGCCGGCAACGGTCTGGCTCTGCGATCCGTTCATCGTCAATGCCGACGGGATCATGGGCAAATCCGTTCGTCCGCCACCGGTGATCAGCTGCGGCAAGGCGCCGTGACCGACATCCGCGCCGGCCCACCACAAGCCTAAGACAGGACCCCGGTCAGCGCGAGGGCCTTGGCCAGTGCCTGGCCGAATTCCGATTCGGGCAGCATGCCCGGCAAGGCCAGGGCCAGTGCTCTGGCCTGTTGCAGCGCCTGCTCGGCGATGGCGGTCTGGCCGGCGGCAACTTCAATCTCGACCCTGCCACACAGCAGGATGCCCAGGCTGGCCTGGTCACCGGCGCTGAGCAGCAGGGCCTCGCCTTCGGCCAGGCAGCTGCGCGCCGCGTCGAGCCGGCTCTGGCGCGAATGGAGCAGGCCCAGGTAGCCCAGCACCTGGCCTTGCAGGCGCTGGTCGTTGACCTCGCGGGCCAGTGTCAGGGCGTTTTGCTGGTGGTCCTGCGCCAGTTCGGTCAGGCCCTGGGCGTCGGTGACCAGGCCCAGGTTGCAGTGCACGGTGGCCGCCAGACGGACATAGCCCATCTCACGCGCAGCCGGCAGCACCCGCTCGAACTCGCTGCGCGCCAGGTCGACCTGGCCCTCCAGAAAGTGCATCAGGCCCAGGTTGCTGCGGTTGTTGGCCTCGAACTGGCGATCGCCCAATTCCAGCGCGATTTGGGTCGCCAGTTCGTACAGGGGCCGGGCCTGGGCCAGGCGGCCTTGGTTGGCGTGGAAGGCGGCCAGGTTGCCCGCGCTGCCGCCCTCCCAACGCCGCTGGCCACTGTCCTGGGCCAGCTGCAATGCACGCTCGTAGTGGCGGCCAGCCTCGTCGTACTGCCCGTGGGCCTCACAGACCGATGCCACGCTGTTGAGGGAGCCACAGGCCAGATCGGGCTGGCCCAGCCCTTCCAGCCCCTCCAGCCCCTCCAGCGCGGTCAGCAAGCCGGCGCAGCGCCGGGTTGATTCCTCCAGCTGGCCCTGGCGCGCCATCAACGCAACCAGGCGGTGCTGGGCGCGCAACTTCAGATGGCGATGGTCGGGTTCGGTCGCCGAGGCCTCGACCTGCAGCAGGGCCTGCTGGGCCTCGGCAGCACTGCCGCACAGCTCGAGCGCCGAGCCCCGCACAAAGTCGACCAGCACCCTATGCCCTCCGACCAGGTCGGGCATGGCGGCTGCCGCATCGGCCAGTGCCAGCCCGATCCGGTAAGGGCCGCGCAGCCTGAGCACACGCCAGGCACCCAGCAGGCTGCCCGAGGCCAACGGCGCATCGCCCAGCGCCACGCCATGCCGGCAGGCGGCGACCAGGTTGTCCAGCTCACGCGGGTCGGGCTCGGCGCCGCCAAGGTCGGCCAGCGTCGAAAAACAGGCGGCGTGGCGCTGCATCGTGGCAGCCAGCGCCTGTTCGCCGCTGCCGTTGAAGCGGCCGGGCGTGCGCAAATGCTCGTCGGCATAGTCGCGCACGCTTTCCAGCAGGTCGAAGCGCTCGTTGGCCAGCTGCCGGACCAGGCTTTTCTCCACCAACCACAGCACCAGGTCGGCGGCCCAGGGCGGGTCGTCCAGTTCGGCCAGGTCCAGCACCGCCTCGGCCGTGGCCAGCGTGAAACCGCCGCGAAACACCGACAGCTGCGCCAGCGCCATGCGCTCGGCCTCGCCCAGCAATTCCCATGACCAGTCGAATGTCGCGCGCAGCGTGGCCTGCCGGTCTTGCCGGCCACCGCGCGACCACAGCAGCTTAAAGCGCTCGTTCATGCGCGACAGCAAGACCTTGGGCGACATCACCCGCACCCGCGCGGCGGCCAGTTCGATGGCCAGCGGCAGGCCGTCCAGCACCTGCACCAGCTGGTCCACCGCCGCGATGTCGTCGGCCGACGGTGTGTAGCCTTGCCAGGCCGCCAGGGCGCGCTGATGGAACAACCTGGCCGCGTCGCTGTTGCCCAGCGGCGCCAGCGCCATGGTTTCTTCGCCCTGTATGCCCAGCACCTCGCGCGTGGTGACGATGAAGCTGGCCTGCGGCGCGCGGTCCAGCCACTGGCCCAGGGTGGCCTCGGCCAGTCGGGCCACCTGCTCGAAGTTGTCGATCACCAGCAGGCAGCGGCCACGACCGGCGATGGCGTTGACCAGTTGGACCTCGGGGTCGCTGCGGCCCAGCGCCAGGCCCAGGCCCTGGGCCATGGCCACGTGGATGCCTTCAAGGCTGCGCGCCTGCGACAAATCACAGAACCACACGCCACCGGGGTAGTCGCCCAGCCACTGCCAGGCAAAGTGGCTGACCAGCCGGGTCTTGCCGGTGCCGCCTATGCCCAGCACCGACACCAGCCGCGCGCCGGCTTCGAGTTTTCGGGCCAGTGCGCCCAGCGCGTCGTCGCGGCCGACGAAGCCGTCGCGCTCGGCCGGCAGGCTGTGCCGGACCTCGCGCACGGGTAACCACAGCTGGCCCTGGCGCAGCACGCGGTAGGCCTTGGCCTGGTCGGCGGGGGGGCTGAACGGTGAATGTTCGTCGCCGATCTCGAACAACTCCACCGGCTCGGCCACACCACGCAGCCGCCAGTGGCCATGCGAAAGCAGGCGTTGGGTGGTGCTGCCCAGTGCAAGGCGGGCGTCGTCGGTGATCAGCGTCTGCCCGCCCAGCGCCACCGACATGGTGCGCGCCACCACCGGCTTGGCCAGGCCGTCGACCTCCAGCGCCTTGGCACCCAGGGCGATGTCGGCCGCGCTGTTCTCGCGCAGCGATACCGGGCCCAGGTGCAGGCCGGCGCGGGCCTGGAATGGCAGGCCCTGCTGCTGCAGCGCGCGGTGGTAGTCCAGGGCGTAGCCGGCGGCGTCGTCGGCGTTGTCGAAGAGCAGGAACAGGCCGTCGGATTTGTCGATCTCGCGGCCATGCCAGCGCGGCAGCAGGTCACGCGCGGCGCGGTCGTGCAGCGCCCACAACCGGGCCATCTCGGCGTCGCCGACCTGCTGCGACCATTGGGTGCTGTCGACCACGTCGGTCAGCAGCAGGGCGCGCAGCTCAGTCATGGGCAATGGGGCTCAGCATCAGCGCAGCATGCCCGTGTCAGTTGCGCCGAGCCAGGGGCAGGTTGAGCAGCAGGTTTTGCGGTTTGACGCGCAGCCCGCCGTCGCGGTCCATGGCCAGGCCCATCCACACCGGGGCACCGGCCAGCTGGGGCAGCATGTCGGCCGGGTTGGCGGCGGTGACGCGGAACAGGCCGATCAGCCGGGCCAGGCGCGCCTCGTCCACCGGCTGGTCCTGGTACAGGTCGTTGAGGATGGCGGTCGATTCAATATCCAGCCCGAGGTGCCAGCGCCAGTGGGCATCGTCGATGCGGGCCAGTGGCGTGATGCTCAGCTGCACCCCCAGCAGGTGGCCGACCCAGCGCTGCAGCACCCGGGCCAGCGCGGCCAGGCCGGAATTTGCCAGCGTCAGCGGCACGGCCACGCCAGGAGCCAGGGTCTTGGCCACACTGGGCGTGAGGTCGAGCACGAAGCGGTGGCGCTCGCCGTCATGCCAGTAGTCTTGCTGGCTGGCGTCGTCCAGCACCCGCAGTTCCGCCCGGCGCAACGGGGCGCCGGCTTCCTGCAGCAGCCGGCCCAGGCTGCCAAAGCCACCGGCGTCACCCAGCCGGTCGACCGTGGCTTGGTCGCCGGCCAGCAGCCGGCCCTGCTGCAGCGTGACGCGCTGGGGCCGGAACAGCAGTTCGGCGGCGCGCACCTCGAAGGCGTCGGCCTGGGTGTCGAGCAGCTGGCGCAGGATGGTCTGCGCCACCAGATCGATGAACAGCGGCGGCAGGTCGACGCTGTTGCCGCGAAAGAGGCGAACGTAGAACGACTCCAGCGTGCCGGCGTCCAGCAGGCCGTCGCGCAGACGCAGGAACAAGCGGTAGTTCTGACGGGCGTCGTCGTCGTCGATGGCGGCCAGTTCGGCTTCGGCCACGGCGCGCAGCGGCTCAGCCCGCAGGGCCTGGTGCAGCACGCGCTCGGCACGGCAGGACTCGGCCACCAGCGCCAGTTCGGGCCGGTCCAGCCAGTGCACGAACCAGGCCGGGCTGGGCGGCAGCCAGCCGCGCTCATCGGGCGTCAGGTGGCGCCAGCCGCAGGCCGGCCAGAAGTCGAGCATGGCCGGTCAACCCTGTGGGCCGGCCGGACAGGCAGGCATCACTTGGTCCATACGTCGCGCAGGCCGGTGGCGCGGTTGAACACCGGCGCGTCGGTTCGGTGGTCCTTGCGATCGGCCACGAAGTAGCCATGACGCTCGAACTGGAAGCGTGCCTCGGCCGGTGTGGCGGCCAGCGCGGGTTCGACAAAACCCTGCGCCACGGTCTTGCTGTTGGGATTGATCGCGCTGCGGAAGTCGCGCTCGCCGGCCTCGGGCTGGGCCTCGGTGAACAGCCGCTCGTAGAGGTTGAAGCGGGCCGCCACCGCCTCATGCTGGCCAACCCAGGTGATGGTGCCCTTGACCTTGACCGCATCGGCGCCGGGTGTGCCGCTCTTGGTGTCAGGCACCACCTCGGCCAGCACGGCAGTGACGCGGCCGTCGGCGTCTTTCTCGCAGCCGGTGCAGACCACGACCATGGCGTACTTCAGCCGCACCTTGTTGCCGGGAAACAGGCGGAAAAAGCCCTTGACCGGCACCTCGGCGAAGTCGTCGCGCTCGATCCACAGCACCGGGCCGAGGCTGAAGCTGCGCTGACCGAGTTCGGGCCGCTGCGGGTGGGCCGGGGCCACGCAGGCTTCGATGTGCCCGGCATCGCCCATCACGGCGGCCCAGTTGACGAGCTTGAGCGGCAGCGGGTCCAGCACCGCCATGGCGCGTGGCGCCTTGCCTTCGAGGTCGGCGCGCAGCGTGCCTTCGAGCACTTGGTAGTCGATCCAGACGTTGGTCTTGCTGGCGCCGGTGTCTTCGGCAAACTTGCGCACCGACTCGGGCGTGTAGCCGCGCCGGCGCATGCCGGCCAGGGTGGGCATGCGTGGATCGTCCCAACCGTCGACCGTGCCGTCCTCGACCAGTGCGCGCAGCTTGCGCTTGCTGGTGACCACATGGCTCAGGTTCAAACGGCCAAATTCATGTTGCTTGGGCAGCGGGGTCTGCAGCAAACCGCCTTCGGCCAGACGCGCCAGCAGCCAGTCATACCAGGGCCGCTGGTCTTCGAATTCAAGCGTGCACAGGCTGTGGCTGATGTTCTCCAGCGCGTCCTCGATCGGGTGAGCGTAGGCGTACATCGGGTAGATGCACCAGGTGCTGCCGGTGTTGTGGTGTGCCGCATGCTTGATGCGGTACAGCGCCGGGTCACGCAGGTTGATGTTGGGCGAGGCCATGTCGATCCTGGCCCGCAGCACCATCGCGCCATCGGCGTGCTGGCCGGCGCGCATCTCGCGCAGGCGTTGCAAATGGTGCTCGGGCGGGTGGTCGCGCCAGGGGCTGTTCACGCCCGGGCGGCCGAAGTCGCCCCGGTTGGCGCGCATCTGCTCGGGCGTCTGTTCATCCACATAGGCCAGGCCCTGCTGCACCAGGTGCTCGACCGCGCGGTACATGAAGTCGAAGTAGTTGCTGGCGTAGAACAAGTGGCTCTGGCCGTTGAACTGCCAGTCCCAGCCCAGCCAGTGCACCATCTCGATGATGGCGTCGACAAACTCCTGTTCTTCTTTCTCAGGGTTGGTGTCGTCAAAGCGCAGGTGGCAGACGCCACCAAAATCGCGCGCCAGGCCGAAGTTCAGGCCAATGGCCTTGGCATGGCCGATATGCAGGTAGCCGTTGGGCTCGGGCGGAAAGCGCAGCCGCACCGGCGCGGGGTCGGCCGCACCGGCCTGGTGGTGGGCCGCGTCGCCGGGTGAGCCGCCCCAGTGCCGGTTGGCGTACACGCCTGCGGCGACCTCTTGCTCGATCAGCGTGCGCAGAAAGTTGGCGGGCTTGGGGTTGGCGTCGGCGGGCGCTGGCGTGGACATGGTCAGGTGGGTGCGGGCAGGGAACAGCCGGTGATTCTAGGAGCGCGGGCCCCTGCCCTCGCGGCGCCTGAGCGACTCGATCTCGCGCGCCACCATGCGCTCGGTCAGACCATCGCCCTGCAGCTTGAACAACACCACGAGGCCGTGGATGGCCAGGCCCAGGCCCCAGCCCCAGAGCGGAAAGACCCGGAAGCCGCCACGGTGCATCTGCCAGGCCTCATGCCAGCCGCCCAGTTGCCACATCAGCCACAGACCGGCATTGACCAGCACGAAGACCAGCGCATGAACGAGCCAGCCCTTCTTGAGCGCCACACGGCGACGGGCACGTTGCTCCAGGCTGAGGCGTTGGCTGCTGTCTTGGTCATTCATCTGTGCGTTCCTTCGGTGTCGAGCCCTGTCGTCAAGCCATCATGCCCAGCGTCTGGCGCCACAGCAAGTTGCCCAGAAAGCGGCCGGGCAACAGCGTGAACACGCCGGCCAGTACACAGGCGCCGATGTACAGGCCGCGCATGGACTTGCGGCGGCCGGCGATGTTGCCCTGCCGGACCTGCCAGATGCCGTGCGGCAGCTTCACCGCCACCAGCAGCGTGAAGGCATGGATGGGCGTGAAGCCGGCCAGCTTGGGCAACTGGTCGTCGCGGATGAAGGCGCTGGCCAGCGCTGTACTGCCCATCAGCAGCACCCAGTTCCAGCCCAGTGCGCGGTGGCTGGTCGTGCCCTTGCGCCGCCACAGCAGCAAGCCACCCAGCAGCAGCGCCGCGAAGGCGGCGACGAGATGGAAAAAAATAGCCGGGTGGCGGGCCAGCAACTGGGCCAGGGTCTGGCTGAAAGTGAGCGTGTTCATGGCACACAGTGTGGCCAGCGCCGGGTTGGCGGTCGCCTGCGCTGCGACGAAAGCAGCGCCAGAGGTCGTGGAACGCGGCCGTGCCGGCGCAGAGCGGCCAGCGGGCCGGGGGCATCACATGGGCTTGAACAGATGGGCGTAAAGCCGGCTCGCGGTCAGGCGCTCCGGCCGGCCGCGCAGTTGCAGAAAGACCTTGCCCGATTCGTCACGCTGGGCCGTGCTGATGGCCGCAGCACGCACGAGCAGGGATCGGTGGACCTGCCAGAACTGCTGGCCGTCAAGCTGGGGCATCAGCTCGCGCAGCGACAGCCGGATCAGGTGCTCGCCCTGCGTGGTCACCACCCGCAGGTATTTGTCGGCGGCCTCGAAATACAGCACCTCGGCCACCGGCACCATGTGCACGGTGTGGCCGCTGCCGGCCTGAATCACGTCCAGCCGCTGTGCAGGTGTGGCGGGCTGCGCTGCGCCGGCCACGCTGCCGAGCAAGGCGCGCAGTTGCTGCAGGGTGCGCTCGGCCGATGCGCTGTCGGCGGCCGGCGCGGCAGAATGGGCGGGTGCCAGGCGCTCTGCCAGCCTGGCCTGCAGCCTGGCCACGCAGGCGGCCAGCCGGTCGTGCTGCACGGGTTCGACCAGATAGTCCACCGCCTGGGCGTCGAAGGCCCGCAGCGCGTACTGGTCGCAGGCCGTGACGAATACCAGCAGGGGCAGAGGCCGGTCGCCGGGCCAGTCTTCTGCCAATGCCTGCGCCACGTCCAGCCCCGACTGACCCGGTAGGCGGATGTCGAGAAAGCACAGCTCGGGCAGCAACGCCAATGCCTGGCGCTGCGCACCCAGACCGTCGCCGGATACCGCCAAGACCTGCAACTCGGGCCAGAGCTGGGCCAGGTCAGCCTGCAGCGCGGCGGCCAGCAGGGGTTCGTCTTCGGCAATCAGGGCGGTGGGCATCGCGGGCTCAGGTCTGCGGCTGCCCAGGGGCAGGGTGGTTGGCGGTCGCAGTTGTCGGCGTCAACGCCGCCTTCGGCGCTCCAAAGCCTGCTGGCAGTGGCAGGCGCAACTCGGCCAGCGTGCCACCGCCGGCAGCGGGCACCAGCGTGAACTGTGCTGCAGACCCGTACATCGCGGCCAGGCGTTGGCGCACATGCTGGGTGCCGTAGCCGCCCAAGGCGGGGGCGGCGACCGGTCCGTCCGCTGTGCACGGTCTCTGGCCCTGCGACGGGCCGGACGTGGTCAGACCCATGCCGTCGTCGTGCACCGACAGCAACAGCTGGTCCTGCCGGATGCTGGCCCGCACCGTCAAGCGGCCACCTTCGACCTGAGGCTCCAGCCCGTGCTGGACGGCGTTTTCCACCAAGGGCTGCAGCAGCAGCGGCGGCACGGCCAGGTCGCGCAGCATGGCGGGCAGGTCAAGCGCCACGGTCAGGCGCGGGCCCATCCGTATGGCCATCAGCGCCAGGTAGTCGGCCACGCGCTCGAACTCGGCCGACAGCGGGTGCAGGTCTTGCCGCGACGCGTTGAGCGTGGCGCGCAGAAAGCCGATCAGGCGGTCAAGCATGGCCTGGGCGCGCGGCGGGTCCAGTGTGATCAGCACGCGCAGGTTGGCCAGGGTGTTGAACAGCATGTGCGGTTCCAGCTGCGACTGCAGCAGCCGCAGCTGGTTCTCGGTGGCCAGGCGGCGCGCGGCCTCGGCGGCGGCCTGTTCGCGATGCAGGCGTTCCTGGGTATGAAAATGCCAGGTGCCGCCCACGGCGGCCAGCAGGGTGATGACCATCATGCTGGTGTTCTGCAGCAGGCCGGGTGTGTGGTTGCCGGTCAGCTTGTCGCCGATGCCGCTGCCCAGGCTGTAGCCGGCCAGGGTGCCCACCACGATGCAAGCCACCATCCACAGCGCGCCAGGCCATCGGGGGCGGTTCATCGGTGTGCCGGTCTGGGCGAGGCGGCGGAGCTCTATTTGCCTGACCAGCACCATGCGGCTGCCGTCGATGAAGAACCAGCAGCAGGTGCCGATGGCGATCGAATAGATCCACACGGTGGCAAAACCGCCGTGGTCGTGGCCGAGCGACCAGATCAACAGCGCAACCGACAGGCAGACGACCTGGTTCTTCAGCCCGCGCCCGGCGAAGGCGCGCCAGGGGGCGACAGCTTCGGCCAAGGGCTGAGCGTTGGCGGCCGTGGGCAGAGTCATGCGGAATTGTGCGGCGGCGCAGCGCCGCGCCGCCAGGCCCTTGCGGCGAAACGCCGAGGCCCGGTGCGACGGGTGCTCCAGGCGCCGCCAGCGGACGCGTCAGAACGGCCAACCATGCTTGCGGGCGCTACAGTCGCCCGACCTCCTGTCGCCGGAACCTGCCGCCATGTCTGCAATGAAACTGCCGATTGCTGTTGTTGCCACTGCCCTGGGCCTTGGCGCCTGCGCTCAACTGCCGGAGGCGGCAACGTCGGCGCGGCCGGCGCCGATCTCCGCTGCGGCCACAGCCGCTGCCATGCCGGCGGTCCGGCAGGATGAAACCGCCTTGCCCTACGCCGCCGCCGTGGCCGCGCGCTTTCCTGCGCCGGCTGCAGTGCCCGATCTGCCATCGCTGGCCGCCGGGCGCCAGACCTACACCTCGCCACTTGAGCTCAACGCCTGGCTGGACGACGCTGCGCGCCGCGCCGCTGCTGCCGGCAGCCAGGCCCGGCGCCTGCGGCCCGGCAAAGCGCAGTCGGGCCAGGCGATCGAGGCCTTGCGCTTGTCGCGCGGCCCGGGCCGGCCGCTGGTGCTGCTGATCGGCCAGCAGCATGGCGACGAGCCGGCCGGCGCCGAGGCGCTGTTGCTCGTCGCCCGCCAGCTGGCCGACGGTCCGCTGGCCTCGGTGCTGGACCGGGTCGACGTGCTGCTGGTGCCGCGCGCCAACCCCGACGGCGCGGCCAGCGAACGCCGGGTCACCGACAACGGCGTGGACATGAACCGCGACCACCTGCTGCTGCGCACGCCCGAGGCCCAGGCGCTGGCCGCGCTGGCCCGGACCCAGCGCCCGCTGGTGGTGGTGGATGCGCATGAGCACACGGTGGTGGGCCGCTACCTGCAGAAATTCGACGCCATCCAGCGCAACGACATGCTGCTGCAGTACGCGATGACGGCCAATCTGCCGCTGCCGATCAGCCAGGCCAGCGAAACCTGGTTTCGCCAACCCATCATCAGCGCGCTGGCCGCGCAGGGCATGAGCACCGAGTGGTACTACACCAACCCCACCGCGCCCGACGACCTGCGCCTGGCGATGGGCGGCGTGCAGCCCGACACCGGCCGCAATGTCAACGGCCTGCGCAACGCGGTCAGCTTCCTGCTGGAAAGCCGGGGCGTGGGCATCGGCCGCCTGCATCTGGCGCGGCGCGTGCAATCCCAGCAGGTGGCGCTGGCCACGGTGCTGCGGCAGGCGGCCTTGCATGCACCTGAGCTGGTCAGACTGCAGGCCGAGGCCGACGCTGCGCTGGCCGCCCAGGCCTGTACAGGCCCGCTGGTGGTGCAGGCCGCGGCCACACCCACCCGGCGTGAATTGCTGATGCTCGACCCGCTGACCGGTGCAGACAAGCCGGTGTCGGTGGCCTGGGAATCTGCGCTGGACCTGCGCGTGCTGCGTGAACGCCCGCGCCCCTGCGGCTATTGGCTGGCGGCCGACCAGCAGGCCGCAGTGGCCACGCTGCAGGCCCTGGGCGTGGCGGTGCAGCGTTTTGCCGACCCGGCGCCGCTGTATGCCCAGGCCTGGATCGAGCGCAGCCGCCGGGAAATGGCCAGGCCCGATGTGCGCGGCACCGTGGCCGACGGCAGCGCCACCATCCAGCTGCTGCAGGTGGAATTGCAGGACAGCGCGGCACCGGCGCTGCCGGGCAGCTTCTACGTCAGCCTGGCGCAGCCATTGGCCAACCTGGTGACTGCGGCGATGGAACCCGACACGCAGAACAGCTTCGTCGCCAACCGCCTGGTGCCCACGCTGGACAAGGCGCGCCGGGTGCTGGCGCTGCCGCCGGCCGCTGCGCTGGTCAAGCTGCCCGCAGCGGCCGCTGTCGGCCTTTGATCGGCCGTCCCCGGTGGCCGGCTGCGTCGGGAGCGGCTCAGCGCCGCCGGCTGCCGCCCAGGATCGAGCCGAGCACGCCGCGAATGATCTCGCGGCCCACGGCCGAGCCGATCGAGCGCATGGCCGAGGTGGCGGCGGCTTCGGCCAGGCCCGGGCGCTTGCCGCCGCGCGGGCCGGTGCTGCCGAACATCATGTCCTTCAGCCCATCCATCAGGCCGCCGCCCGCCGCCCCCGGCCCGGCGCTGCCCGTGCCCTGCGCGGCGCGGCTGGCCTCTTCGGCCATGCTGCTGCCGGGCGCGGCTGCCGGGCTGGCGGCGGTGCGCTGGGTCAGCTTCTCGTAGGCCGATTCACGGTCGACATGCTTTTCATAGATCCCGGCCACCAGCGAGCCGGCGATCAGGGCCTGGCGCTGCGCCGGGGTGATCGGGCCGATCTGGCTGCCGGGCGGGATCACGAACACCCGCTCGGTCACGCAGGGGCGGCCCCTGGCGTCGAGAAAGCTGATCAGCGCCTCGCCCACGGCCAGTTCGGTGATGGCGGTTTCCACATCCAGCCCGGGGTTGGCGCGCATGGTGCTGGCCGCGGCCTTGACCGCCTTCTGGTCGCGCGGGGTGAAGGCGCGCAGCGCATGCTGCACCCGGTTGCCCAACTGGCCCAGCACGGTGTCGGGCAGGTCCAGTGGGTTCTGCGTCACGAAGTACACGCCCACGCCCTTGCTGCGCACCAGCCGCACGACCAGTTCGATGCGCTCGACCAGCACCGTGGGCGCGTCCTTGAACAGCAGGTGCGCCTCGTCGAAGAAGAACACCAGCTTGGGTTTGTCGGGGTCGCCCACCTCGGGCAGCAGTTCGAACAGCTCGGACAGCATCCACAGCAGGAAGCTGGCATAGAGCCGGGGCGAGTTCATCAGTTGGTCGGCGGCCAGGATGTTGATCACGCCCTGGCCGTCCACGGTCTGCATGAAGTCGGCGATCGACAACATGGGCTCGCCGAAGAACTTGGTCCCGCCCTGGCTTTCGATCTGCAGCAGGCCACGCTGGATGGCACCGACCGACGCCGCGCTGACATTGCCGTACTGGGTGGTGAACTGGCTGGCGTTGTCGCCCACATGCTGCAGCATGGCGCGCAGGTCTTTCAGGTCCAGCAGCAGCAGGCCCTGGTCGTCGGCGATTCTGAACACCATGTTCAGCACGCCGGCCTGGGTGTCGTTCAGGGCCAGCATGCGCGCCAGCAGCAGCGGGCCCATGTCGGACACGGTGGCCCGCACCGGATGGCCGTCTTGGCCGAACACGTCCCACAGCGTAGCCGGGCAGGCCACCGGCTCGGGCAGGGCCAGGCCTCGGTCGGCCAGAATTTCGGCGATCTTGCCGCTGAGCTTGCCGGCCTGGCTGATGCCGGTCAGGTCGCCCTTGACGTCGGCCATGAACACCGGCACGCCGATCTTCGAGAAGCCCTCGGCCAGAGTCTGCAGCGTGATGGTCTTGCCGGTGCCGGTGGCGCCGGTGATCAGGCCATGCCGATTGGCGAGCGCCGGAATCAATTGACACAGGGTCTCGCCGCGCTGGGCAATGATCAAGGGGTCGGCCATGGAGGGTCGCGCTGGGTGGTGGGAGGCCACAGTCTACGGGCAGGCCCGCGCCGTTACACTCCTCGATTGCCCGCAACACGTTACGGCGCGGAGCCCGACGAGGTTGCGCCGCAGGAGAATCAGCATATGGCCGGTCACAGCAAATGGGCCAACATCCAGCATCGCAAAGGCCGCCAGGACGAAAAGCGCGGCAAGGTCTGGACCCGACTGATCCGTGAAATCACCGTCGCCGCGCGCCAGGGTGGGCCCGACATCAGCGCCAACCCCCGGTTGCGGCTGGCCATTGACCGGGCCAAGGCGGCGAACATGCCGGCCGACCGCATCAAGTACAACATCGACAAGGCCTCGGGCAACCTCGAAGGCATCAGCTACGAAGAAATCCGCTACGAGGGCTACGGCATCGGGGGCGCAGCAATCATCGTCGACACCATGACCGACAACCGCGTGCGCACCGTGGCCGAGGTGCGTCATGCCTTCAGCAAATACGGCGGCAACCTGGGCACCGAAGGCTCGGTGGCCTTCCAGTTCAAGCATTGCGGCCAGTTTTTCCTCGCCCCCGGTGCGTCGGAAGACCAGGTCATGGACGTGGCGCTGGAGGCCGGCGCCGACGATGTGCTGACGGGCGACGACGGCGCGATCGAGGTGCTGTGCCCGGCGCCTGAATTCGAGGCCGTCAAGGCCGCGCTGGAGGCCGCCGGCTTGCTGCCCGAACTGGCCGACGTGACCATGCGCGCCGAGAACAGCATTGCGCTGGCCGGTGAAGACGCCCAGCGCATGCAGAAACTGCTGGACGTGATCGAAGACCTGGACGACACGCAGGCGGTCTTCCACAACGCCGAACTGGATCTGGGCGAATGAATATTCTGGTCATCGGCGGTGGTGGGCGTGAACATGCGCTGGCCTGGAAGCTGGCGCAAAGCGAGCGGGTGCAACAGGTGTTCGTGGCGCCAGGCAATGGCGGCACCGGGCGCGACCCCCGGCTGAGCAACCTGCCCATCACCGAACCGCAGGCGCTGGCCGATTTCGCCCAGGCCAACAAGATCACGCTGACCGTGGTCGGCCCCGAGGCGTCGCTGGCCGCCGGCGTGGTCGACGTGTTCCGCGCCCGGGGCCTGCGCATCTTCGGCCCGACCCAGGCTGCGGCGCAACTGGAAAGTTCCAAGGCCTTTGCCAAGGACTTCATGCAGCGCCACGGCATCCCCACCGCGCACTACGCGGTGTTCGAAGATGCCGCCGCCGCCCATGCCCACATCGACCGGGTCGGTGCGCCCAGCGTGGTCAAGGCCGACGGCCTGGCCGCAGGCAAGGGCGTGGTGGTGGCCATGACCTTGACCGAGGCCCATGAGGCCATCGACTTCATGCTCGACGGCAGCAAGTTGGGCGTGGTGCACAACGCCGGTGGCCCGCGCGTGGTGATCGAAGAATTCCTGCAGGGCGAAGAGGCCAGCTTCATCGTGCTGGTGGACGGCAAGAACGTGCTGCCGCTGGCCAGCAGCCAGGACCACAAACGCCTGCTCGACGGCGACCAGGGCCCCAACACCGGCGGCATGGGCGCCTATTCACCGGCGCCTGTGCTCACGCCCAATGTGCATGCCAAGGCGATGCAGGAAATCATCCTGCCCACCGTGGCCGGCATGGCCCGCGACGGCGTGCCGTTCTCGGGCTTCCTCTATGCCGGGCTGATGATCGACGGCCAGGGCCGGCCCAAGGCGCTGGAATTCAACACCCGCATGGGCGACCCCGAAACCCAGCCCATCCTGATGCGCCTGAAGAGCGACCTGGCCGAGGTGCTGATGCACGCCACCGACGGCACGCTGGACAAGGTGGAACTGGACTGGGACCGCCGCGTGGCGCTGGGCGTGGTGATGGCCGCCGCCGGTTACCCGGCTTCGCCGCGCAAGGGCGATGCGATCCATGGCCTGCCGGCCGATGCCGAGGACGGCATGGTCTTCCACGCCGGTACCGTGCTGCTGGACGGCCCCACTGGAGGCCAACTGCAGGTCAGTGGCGGGCGCGTGCTGTGCGTCACCGTGCTGGGCGATTCGGTCAAGCTGGCGCAGCAGCGCGCGCATGAGCTGATGCAGGGCATCCATTTCGACGGCATGCAGGCCCGGCGTGACATTGGTCATCGGGCCATCAAACGGTGAGTTTCGCGGTGAACCAGGCCGTGAGCGGGGCCCAGGCCCTGGAGGCCGACGCGCAGGGCTTTTTGGCCGTTCGCAGCTACCTGCTGGACCTGCAGAACCGCATCGTCTCGGCGCTGGAGGCGGTGGAAGGCCAGCCGTTTCGCATCGACGCCTGGACCCGCGAGCCCGGCGGCCGGCTGACCGGCGATGGCCGCACCCAGCTCATCGAGCAGGGAACGTTGCTGGAGCGCGGCGGCTGCAACTTCAGCCATGTGCGTGGCGCGCAATTGCCGCCCTCGGCGACCCAGCACCGGCCCGAGCTGGCCGGCGCGCCGTTCGAGGCCATGGGTGTGTCGCTGGTGTTTCACCCGGTCAACCCGCATGTGCCCACAGTGCACATGAACGTGCGCATGTTTGCCGCGCTGCCCGAGGGCCAGGCGCCCGTGGTCTGGTTTGGCGGCGGCATGGACCTGACGCCTTACTACGGTGTGGAAGAAGACGCGCGCTCGTTTCACCAGGCCTGCCATGACGCGCTGCAGCCGTTTGGCAGCGGTTTGTACCCGCGCTTCAAGCAGTGGTGCGACGAGTACTTTTTTCTCAAGCACCGGGCCGAGCCACGCGGCATCGGCGGCATCTTCTTCGACGACTTTTTCGAGCTCGGCTTCGATGGCAGCTTTGCCATGCTGCGCTCGGTGGGTGACGCGCTGCTGCCAGCCTGGCTGGCGATCGCGCAGCGCCGCAAGGACACGCCTTATGGCCGGCGCGAACGCGACTTCCAGGCCTACCGGCGTGGCCGCTATGTCGAATTCAACCTGGTTTTCGATCGGGGCACGCTGTTCGGCCTGCAGTCCGGTGGGCGCACCGAAAGCATCCTGATGTCGATGCCGCCGGTGGCGCACTGGCGTTATGACTGGCGGGCCGAGCCGGGCAGCGCCGAGGCCAGGCTGAGCACCGATTTTTTGCGGCCACGCGACTGGCTGGCCGTCGCGTGAGCCTGTTGTCGACCTCGCTGCCTTCTGCTGCCAGCCGCATCGGCCTGCTGGGCGGCAGCTTCGATCCGCCGCATCTGGCCCATCTGGCGCTGGCCCATGTGGCGCAGCAACAACTGGGCCTGGACGAACTGCGCTGGCTGCCAGCGGGCGCGCCCTGGCAAAAGGCCGGCCGGGAGATGGCCTCTGCCGAGCACCGCCTGGCCATGCTCAGGCTGCTGCTGGCCGACGAATCCGGCATGCGCATCGACCCGCGTGAACTGCAGCGCGACGGTGCCACCTACACCATCGACACGGTGCGTGAACTGCGGGCCGAACAACCCGACGCCCAGTGGTTCATGCTGCTGGGCCAGGACCAGTACCAGCGCTTCGACACCTGGCGCGACTGGCCCGAATTGCTGCACGGCCTGAACCTGGCTGTGGTCGCACGTGATGGCCAGGCGCCACTGGCGCCCCCGGCCCTGGCGAGCCTGCCGCACCAGATGCAGGTTCTGCCGATGACCAGGCTGGACATCTCGGCCAGTCAGATTCGCCAGCGCTGTGCGCTGGGCCTGTCCGTCACCGCGCTGGTCGGTGCCGCCGTGGCAGGCTATATTGAGAAAAACGGCTTGTATGCAGCAGAAAACCGGTCTGCTGCGCCGGCCAACACCCCTGACCTCACCGATCCGAACAGGCACTGAATGGATATTCGAAAATTGCAACGGACCATCGTCGATGGTCTTGAAGACGTCAAGGGCCAGGACATCCTGGTGCTCAACACCGAGCATCTGTCCGCCTTGTTCGAGCGCGTGATCATCGCTTCGGGCACCAGCAACCGTCAGACCAAGGCGCTGGCTTCCAGCGTGCGTGAGGCGGTCAAGGCCGCCGGCATGCCCGTGCTGGCCACCGAAGGTGCTGACAACGGCGAGTGGATCATCGTCGACTGCGGCGCCGCTGTGGCGCACATCATGCAGCCCGCCATCCGCGACTATTACCGCCTCGAAGAAATCTGGGGCGGCAAGCCGGTGAAGATGACCTTGCGCGCCGCAGCCAAGGGTCTGGTCAAGGCCTCCGAGTTCGATGCCGACGATGAGGACGACGAACCGGTGAAAAAGCGCCCCGCGCGCAAGACCACCGCGGCGGCCAAGACGGCGGCCAGGCCCGCCGGCAAGTCAGCCATGGCCAAGCCAAAAGTCGTGCCGCTGACGCCGGCCAAGAAGGCGGCCAACCGCGCTGTCGCGGCCAAGAAGGCGCTGGCCATGGCCGCACCGGCCAAACCGGCCCGTCCGGTGGTACAGACCGGCCGCGCCGGCCAGCTGGCTGCAGCGCGCAAGACCGCAGCCAAGTCGCCGGTAGTCAAGTCGCCAGCGGCCAAGGTGGCCCCGGCCAAAACCCTGGTCGTCAAGCCGATCGATCGCCGCACCCCGGCCGTCAAGGCCGTGGCAGCGAAGAAGGCCGCGCGTCGGCCAGCTGCAAAGACCCCGGCGGCCAAGACCGCTGCAGCCAAGACGGCGCCGCGCAAGCCGCGCGCCTGAGATCGGGCGGGCTGACCCACGATGCGACTGCTGCTGGCGGTGGTGGGACAGAAGCCGCCGGCCTGGGCTGAGGCGGCGTTTGACGACTACGCCAAGCGCTTGCCACCCGAGATCGGCTTCGAGCTCAAGGCGGTCAAGGCCGAGCCACGCACGGGTGGCAAGAGCCCGCAGCAGATGATGGCCGCCGAGGCCCGGCGCCTGGAGGCCGTGCTGCCCAAGGGCGCGCGCCGCGTGGTGCTGGACGAGACCGGCACCCGCCGCAGCACGCAGGCCCTGGCCGAGCGCCTGCGCTTCTGGCTGGGTGACGGCCGCGACGTGGCGCTGCTGGTGGGCGGGCCCGACGGCCTGGACCCCGGGCTCAAGGCCAGTGCCGACGAAACCCTGCGCCTGTCCGACCTGACCCTGCCGCACGCCTTTGTGCGCGTGCTGCTGGCCGAGGCGCTGTACCGTGCCTGGAGTGTCACCGCCGGTCATCCCTATCACCGAGAGTAAGCGTTCTTGGCGCTGCGACGCCGTGCTTGCGCCAGCAGTCTGCACGCATGTGTCTTGCCGCTGCACCTCCGCCAAGGCATGCCCATGAAGTCAGCCACCCACCGCCCGACCTTCATCTACCTGGCCTCGCAGAGCCCGCGCCGCATGCAGTTGCTGGACCAGTTGGGTGTCGCCCACCGGCCGCTGCTGCCTGAGCCCGACGAGGACGCCGAGGCACTGGAAGCCTGCCTGCCCGGTGAATTGCCGGTCTCCTATGTGCAGCGTGTGACCGAACTGAAGTTGCTGGCGGCGCGCAAGCGCCGTCAGCGCCAGGGCCTGCCGCCGGCGCCAATTTTGTGTGCCGACACCACCGTGGCCCTGGGCCGCCGCATCATGGGCAAGCCGGTCGATGCCGGCCAGGCCATGGCCATGCTGCTGGCGCTGTCGGGGCGCAGCCACCGCGTGCTCACGGCGGTGGCGCTGCACGATGGTCGGCGTGTGCTGAGCACACTGTCGGTGTCCAGCGTGCGCTTTGCCTCGGTGCCGGCGGCCGACATCGCGGCCTATGTGGCCAGCGGCGAGCCCTTTGGCAAGGCCGGCGCCTATGCCATCCAGGGTGCCTGGGCGGGCTGGGTCGCCCACGTGGCGGGCAGTCACTCCGGTATCATGGGTTTGCCGCTGTATGAAACGGCCGAAGTGCTGAGACAAGCGCGCGTGGTGTTCTAAGCGACGGGCGCGGCCAGCCTAACCAGGCCCCCAAGCTATCGCCCATGCACGACATCCTGATCAACTGGACGCCGCAAGAAACGCGGGTCGCCGTCATCGAGAACGGCGCCGTCCAGGACCTGCACATCGAACGCGCGCTGGAGCGTGGCCTGGTCGGCAATGTCTACCTGGGCAAGGTTGCACGCGTTCTGCCCGGCATGCAAAGCGCCTTCATCGACGTCGGGCTGGAGCGCGCTGCCTTTCTGCATGTGGCTGATCTGCATGGCGGTGGCCACCACCATGGGCACCCGGCGCGCGGTGATGTGGCGGTGGCGGTGCCGATCGAACGCCAGGTCTTCGAAGGGCAGACGCTGATGGTGCAGGTCATCAAGGACCCCATCGGCACCAAGGGTGCCCGGCTGTCGACACAGATCAGCATTGCCGGGCGCATGCTGGTGTTTCTGCCGCAGGACACGCACATCGGCATCTCGCAGAAGATCGGCTCGGCCGATGCGCGTGAGCAACTGCGCAGCCGCATGCAGTTGCTCACCGTCACCACCGACGGCAGTTCGCCCGGCGGCTTCATCCTGCGCACGAACGCCGAAGATGCCACCGATGACGAACTGGGCGACGACATTGCCTACCTGCGCAAGGCCTGGGCCACCATTCGGGCCCAGGGCCTGAGCAAGCCGCCGGGCACATTGCTGCACCAGGACCTGAACCTGGCCCAGCGGGTGCTGCGCGATCTGGCCAGCGACGCCACACAGGCCATCCGCATCGATTCACAGCTGCAGTACGAGGCCTTGGCCCGTTTTGGCGAGGCCTTCACGCCATCGTCCAATGCCAAGCTGGAGCTCTACAGGGGCGAACGTCCGATCTTCGACCTGTTTGGTGTAGAAGAAGACATTGCCCGTGCACTGGCACGCCGGGTCGAGCTGAAGAGCGGTGGCTACCTGATCATCGACCAGACTGAGGCATTGACCACGGTCGACGTGAACACCGGCGGTTATGTCGGCGCGCGCAACTTCGACGACACCATTTTCAAGACCAACCTGGAAGCCGCCGGTGCCGCAGCCAGGCAACTGAGGCTGCGCAACCTGGGCGGCATCATCATCGTCGACTTCATCGACATGCTGCGCGAAGAGCACCAGGCGGCCGTGCTGGCCGAGTTCAAGAAGCAGCTTGCGCGCGACCGCACCAAGGTCACGATCAGCGGCTTCACCCAGCTCGGGCTGGTAGAGATGACGCGCAAGCGCACCCGTGAAAGTCTGGCCCACATGCTGTGCCAGCCCTGCCCGACCTGTGAGGGCAGGGGTCAGGTCAAGACCGCGCGCAGCGTGTGCTACGACATCCTGCGGGAAATTCTGCGTGAAGCGCGGCAATTCAACCCGAAGGAGTTTCGCGTCATCGCCTGTGCCAGCGTGGTCGAGATGCTGCTGGACGAAGAGAGCCAGCATCTGGCCGGTTTGTCGGATTTCATTGGCAAGCCGATCTCGCTGGCCACCGAGCCGGGATTCAACCCCGAGCAGTACGACATCGTGCTGATGTAGGCGTCGACCTGGCTGTGGCGGTGATGATGGCAATCGGCGGGTCGGCCCAGGTGACCGCAGGCGCTGCCTGCAAGCCTTGCGCAGCGTGGTTCGCGTTGGGGCTTGACCGCAGGTTGCGCGCATGAGTCTGCTCGATTGGCTGGCGCTGCCGCTGTCCGGTGCCAGCGAACACCAGCTTCCGGCCTGGGCGGCCTGGCATGCGCGCAGCATGGTGCTGGCCTGGGCGGTGCTGCTGCCGCTGGGCGCGCTGCTGGCGCGTTACTTCAAGGTCATGCCGGGGCAGCGCTGGCCCGATGTGCTGGACAACCCGCGTTGGTGGCATGGCCACCGCGCCCTGCAATGGGCCGGCGTGCTGCTGATGACCCTGGGGCTGGTGCTGATCTTGGACCACGGCTCGGCGACCACGGCCCTGGCGCAATGGCATCGGCTGGCGGGCTGGCTGGCTTTCCTGCTGGGCTGGTTTCAGGTCGCGTCCGGCCTGCTGCGCGGCAGCAAGGGCGGGCCCACGGCCCCAGCATGGCGTGGTGACCACTACGACATGAGCCCGCAAAGGCGCTGGTTCGAGCGGCTGCACAAGTCGCTGGGCTGGCTGGCCGTGCTGCTGGCCTGGGGCACGACCCTGCTCGGCCTGAAGCTGGTTGACGCGCCACGCTGGATGCCCCTGCTGCTGGGCCTGTGGTGGCTGGGCCTGGTGCTGCTGGCCTGGCAACTGCAGCGGCATGGCCGCAGCATCGACACCTACCAGGCCATCTGGGGGCCCGACCCGTCGCATCCAGGCAACCGGCTGAAGCCGATCGGTTGGGGCGTGAATCGGCCGAAAACCAGACTCCGCCCCTGATGCGCAAGCCAGCAGCACCCGCACCGGGGCACACGCCCGGCGACGATCAGCCACCGGACTGGCCCGACGAATGGGTCAGGTCGCTGAGCGACGATTCACTCACGCAGACCAGCAGCGCGGCCATCTTTCAGCGCGGCAAAGCCTATGCCCGGTCGGGCGCGGTCGAGGTGCTGGATGAAGACGCCATGCCTGAACCGGCCGTGCGGGCCCAGGTCACCGGCAGCATGCGCTACAGCACCGAAGTCTGGATCGAAGACGATGACATCGCCGGCAGCTGCGACTGCACGCACGCCTCGGGCGGCTGGTTCTGCAAACACCAGCTGGCGCTGGCCCTGGTCTGGCGAGACCGGCGTGCAGGCTCAGCGCCCAGCGATCAGGCGCCGACCCACATGCCGCTTCAGCGCGGCAGCAAGGACCTTGGTGGCGCAGAAGCAGGGCGTCGGGCCCTGCACGACTTTCTGCACAACCAGGGGGCAGCCTTGCTGGCCGACAAGTTGCTGGAGCTTGCCCACCGCGATGCCGACATCGACCTCGAACTGCAGCACTGGCGCAAGGCCAGTGGGCTGGGCGAGGAGCCCGCGGCCGCCAAGCACTTGATCGGCGAGATGCTGGCCACCGGGAGCGACTTCGTCATCTGGAACGAGCGTGCCAGCTATGTGCGGCGGGCCGAAGCCGCGCTGCCCTTGTTGCAGCAAGCCAGGCAGCGCGACGCGGCGGGCGCAGTGGCCTTGTGCCTGCACGCCATGCGCTGCGTTTGGCACGTGCTGCAGCAGGCCGATGATTCGAACGGCGACATCGGTGAGCTGTGCCAGGCCATGGGCACAGAGTGGGTGTTGTCCCTGCAGGCGGCGGGGCCACAAGAAGCCGGTTTTGGCGACATCTATCTGCAGGTCCAGCTCGAAGATCCCTTCGGCTGCTTCGACGCCGCCCCCGCCGAGGCGGCCATGGGTGGCGCCGCGCTGGCGCGCTACCGAGACCTACTGGGCCTGCGCTGGCGTCACGCCAGGAACGGTGTGCTGGCCTTGAAGGCCGAGCATGCCGCCAGGATGGCCAGGCAAAGAGGGCGTGGCCCGGTCTATGACGACTCGGCCGAACGCGGGCTGAGGCTGTGGACGCTGGAGCGCCTGCATCTGGCCCAGTTGCAGGCCGCAGGCCAGGTGGATGAAGCCCTGGCCGTGCTGCGAGAGGACCTGACCGATGAATACCGGCACAGCGCGGTGGTTCGTTTCCTGGAACAGCATGGGCGTTTTCGCGAAGCCTTTGCCCAGGCCACGCAAAACTGCAAGGCGTTCCCGGACAACTGGCGCTTGCAGGACGATCTTCTGCGGTGCCACGAGCGTGAGAGCCTGACCGCAGAAGCGCCGCTGTTGCGTCGGCAGCAGTTCGAACGCGAGCCGGGCGTTGAGCGGTTTCTGAGGAAGACGGCATCGACTTCGAGGGTGAGTTCGGCGTGATCACCGACGCTGTGCCTATGGGCGTCACGCGTGAAGAAGCGCTGCAGCACATTCGCCTCGTCGTGCTGATCAACGACTGGTCACTTCGCCGGCTGGCACCGATCGAGATGAAGACCGGATTTGGTTGGATCCACGCCAAGCTGGCCAGCAGCCTGGCGCCGATTGCCGTGACGCCCGATGAGCTTGGCCTTGGGTGGTCAGCAGCGCGAGTGCAGATTCGGCTTGAGGTGGACTGGAATGGACGCCGGTTCGGTGCGCCACACGCCGGTGCGATGGCCTTCGGCTTCGACCAACTTGTGGCGCATGCGGCCTACAGCCGAGATCTGGTCGCTGGCACGGTGATCGGATCGGGCACCATTTCGAATGACGACTATCGCGTGGTCGGCTCCGCATGCATCGCCGAACGGCGAGCGATCGAGATGCTCGACGAAGGAGCGTCTCGCACGCCTTACATGTCGTTCGGGGATCGTGTGCGCCTGCAGGCGCGTTGCGAAGATGGACGTGCTGCGCCGTTTGGCATCATCGATCAACGTGTGATACGCAGTCGATGAAATGCACTGTGCATTGCTTTCGAGTGCAGGGATGCGGCGCCACGACAACGGTCGCGAGCTCTTGCTGAGCTGCATATTAAACCGCCTCAAGACTGGCACCAGTCAGCTTCAGAAATCAAAAAGTCAGCAGGCGCTAACCTGCTGACTTCGGTGTTTTATGGCTCCCCGACCTGGGCTCGAACCAGGGACCTACGGATTAACAGCCCCACCACCGAACGGGCTGGAAACCCGCGCCAATGCTCGCTTTCCGGGATTCTGCTGTCTGATATTTCCGCCAAGTTCCGGTCAAGTTCGCCCAGGTTCCGGCGGGTTCGGGGGTCGAATATCAGACAGTCCATGTGCTCGAAATCGGTGGTCTCGGCGGAGCGTGCGAGAAGGGTAGGGCGGAGTGCCGCGGACTGCAAGTCCCGCTGGTTTTCGATCGCGGTGCGGCGCGTTGGGCCGCTCGCCTTCAAGCCTTCGGCGTCTTGAACGGGTTCAAGACCTGCACGCCGAAGTCCGCAAAGTCGGCAACGTTGCGCGTCACCACCGTGAGCTTGTGAACCGTGGCGGTCGCCGCGATCATTGCGTCTTCGTAAAGCGTGTCGGATCGGCGGTGCATCAGGCGTGCCCACGTCCTGAAGGTCGCACCGTCCATGGGCAGCACGTTGTACGACTGGGCGACGAGGTCGAGCCAAGCTTCGATCTCGGCTGCTTTGGACGCATCCTGATCTCGGGTCAGTTCGACGCCGGCCTGGATTTCACCGAGCGTCACAGCAGACAGATGAAGTTGCGGATCCTCGGTCGCCTGAAGCCAGGCGATCACACCGCCATGCGGGCGCGGCTTGCGCAGCTCGGAGACGATGTTGGTGTCGAGAAGGTACATGCGCTCAACTCGCCGCGGTGACCTTGCGCCTGCGGGCGGAGCCTCGCGCAGGAATCAAGAGATCGACCCGGGCCCGATCCGACAACAGCAGTTCCTTGAGGGAAGGGCGGGCAGCAGCGTGGAGCCTGCGCCACTCCTCCACCGGCACCAAGACCGCTGCTTCAGCGCCACGCTTGGTGACCATCTGGGGACCTTCTGCCATGCAGGCCTCAAGGAACTCGCTGAACCGCGCCTTCGCGTCTTGAACGGGCCAAGTTTGCATGTTGACCTCATGTGACTAGTGTGATGACTAGTCTATCATGATGATAAAAGTGGGGAGGAACAGCGGGTTCGATTACCCGCCGAGCTGTCTACGTTGGACTGCCCCGAAGCCGCCGCTGGCCAGCGTCAAGGCCCGGCCATCAGCCGAAGTTCGATCTCGCCGGCTGAGCGACAGGACTAGATGTGAAGCTTCAATAGGTTGTATCGGGTGTCCACCCGGATTGGTTCTGAGAGACTGGAAATCGCCAAACCCCCAGTCCTTCAGAAAGACAGCCGGATGAACACCCACAAGCATGCCCGACTCACGTACGCGCGTCGACTCGAAATGGTTCGCCAGATGACCTTCCAGGGTCGGTCCTTCGCCGATGCCGGCGCGGAGCATGGGGTGACGCCGGCCACCGCACGCAAGTGGCTGGGCCGCTTCCTGGCCGGTGGCGAGTCGGCCCTGGTGGACGCGTCGTCAAGGCGACAACGCTCCCCACGGACCATCGATCCTGGCAAGGCCCTGCTGATCGTCGAGCTCAGACGGCGGAACATGCTTCAGAGGCAGATCGCGGCCAGCGTCGGGGTCTCGGATTCCACGGTCAGTCGCGTGCTGGCCAGGGCAGGTCTATCCAAGCTGAGCGATCTGCAAACGGTCGAGCCGGTCAAGCGCTACGAGCATGAGGCGCCTGGCGATCTGCTGCACATTGACACCAAGAAGCTGGGCTGCATCGTGCGGCCGAGCCATCGGGTGACCGGCAACCGGCGTGACGGCGTAGAAGGTGCGGGCTGGGAGACCTTGTTCATCGCCATCGACGACCACGCCAGGATCGCCTTCACGGCCATGCATCCCGACGAGAAGACGCCGCAGGCTGTGCAGTTCCTTCGGGCGGCCGTGGGGTACTACGCAAGGCTCGGCGTGACCGTCAAACGGCTGCTTACCGACAACGGCTCGGCGTTCCGCTCTGGCGACTTCGCCCGCGCATGCAAGGACCTTGGCATCAAACAGCGCTTCACGCGCCCATATCGCCCGCAGACCAACGGCAAGGCCGAACGGTTCATCCAGTCGGCCTTGCGGGAGTGTGCGTACGGCTGGACCTACGAGAACTCACAACACCGGACAGCTGCATTGGCATCATGGCAGCACAACTACAACTGGCACCGTCCACACAGCGGCATCGGCGGCGTGCCGCCAATGTCCAGGCTCAAGAATTCAGAGAACAACGTCTTGACGGTTCACAACTAGACAGGAAGCTGCCGGTCACCCAAGGGCTCCAGTCCGAAGTAACGGGCTCAGGGTACCTCTGCGGGTTCGTCACGAACTTCGTCCGGCAACCGGCGCTGCAGAACCAGTAGGGCCGGCCGGCAAGTTCGGCTTTGTGGGTCGAGGCCTCGGCGACAGGCAGACCGGGTCCAGCAGAGTAGGCTGGGCTGCGGCTTCGTCGCGGGCTGTCGCTCAGGCGGGACCCGAAATGTTCAGCGCCGATCGCACACGCTCGAGCCGGGCGCGAACTTCCTTCGCCACCGCCGCGACTTCGGGATCGCTGGTCATCTGCAGCACCGCCACCGGGTCCATGAATGCGACGACGAGTCGGCCGTCCACCTCTTCCCTGACGACCACGTTGCAGGGCAGCAGCAAACCGATGTCCGGCTCGGCAGTGAGCGCGCGGTGCGCAAGTGGTGGATTGCAGGCGCCCAGGATGCGATACGGGCGGCCATCGATGCCGAGTTTGGCCTTCATCGTCGCCTGGACGTCGATCTCGGTGAGGATGCCGAAGCCCTCGGTCTTGAGGGCCTCGGTCACCTTGGTCACGGCCTGGGTGAAGTCCTGCCTGGGCAGAGCACACTGAAAACCGTAGCTCGTAGCCGAGGCAACGCCGGGAGTGACGGGTATGCTGTTCATGGCCCCGGTCCTCACTGGATGGCCGGCGACGCCGGCATGCGCTGCATCATCATGTCCATCATCATCTGCATCATGGCCATGTGCTCCGTCATCATCTGCTGGCGCTGGGCCATTCCGGCGGGCATGCCTTTGCTGTGATCCATGCCGGCCATGTCGCCCATGCTGCCCATACCCTGCATGCCCCCGTGCATCTCCTTCATCATCGCCATGCCTTCCTGCATGGCCTTCATGTGGTCAGCCATCAACGCCTGACGTTCCGCCGGGCTCTTGGCGGTCATCATCTTCTGGTGCATGTCCTTCATTGCCTTCATGCGGGGTTCCATGGCGGCCATGCGCATAGGTGTGCCACCTTGGGACATGGCAGGCGACATGCCTGTCGCAGGCACGGTGTTTGTGGCGCCCGGACTGGCGCATGCGGTAGCAAGGGCCGCGAGGGACAGCGCTACAAAGATACGGATTGCGTTCATGGCGAACTCCTGGTGAGGTGCTGGTCCGGGATGGACCAACCAATGGAAGTTTGGGAATGGGTGGCTTTGGCGCCAGCCATCAGATGGCGGCACCTGCTTTGGCCCGTCTTTCGACGGGCTCGGTGCGGGCTGCGGATCGCCCTGACGGCCCGAAGCTCAGGCTAGATCGTCAGGCGCAGCAGGCGTAGGAAGAGCGCCGGGCCGACCGAGACTGGCCGTTCGACGGCCTGCCACTGCGCGGCCGCAGCAACCTGCTCGGCCGGCGACCAGGAAGCGCCGGCCAGCAGCACCGGGCCCGGTAGATCGGCCAGCGAGGCCTTGCTCTTCGCCAGGGCAGAAGACTCGTCGCCACAGAACTTGAGGCAGACCGCCTTGCGGCCATGCTCTGAGGACTCACCGCGCTCGCCGTCAGCGTGGTGGTACGCCAGCCACGCATCGTGCTCACAGGGCGCGGCGCCTGAATCGCATCCGCCTGTTCGTGTACCTGCAGAGAGGGAGAGCGATGCCGCACCAGGCTCGGCGGCCTGCAACAGGCAAGCGTTTGCCACCCCGGACACCAACGCAAACAACGACGCTAACAACGCGACACAGGCGGTGTGTCGAAGCTGTTGGCGGTTGAAGTTCAGGGAACGCATTAGAACGGTGGGTTGGCGCGTCAGAGGGCGCTATCAGACGTGGCCGGGCAGTTGGGCAGGTTCAATGAGTCACTGGGAATGTCGATGGCGCGGGCCTCTTCGGCGCGAAGTGTGAATCGCAAGGCGACAGCTGGAATGGACCTTGTTACTTGCGCTTTCGCATGACGATCCACGCCACAAGACCGACCACGACGGCCAGCAGAACAGGCCCCCAGTAGCCGCCGTAGCCGCCCATCCATCCAGCGCCACCCATGCCACCATTCATCATGGTTCCGCCCTGTGCAGAAGCTAGGCCGCTCAGCCCCAGGAGCCAGGCCCAGGTGATCCTCATCAGCACGTTTTTCATGGCAGCTCTTCGCAAGAACGATCGGTTTCTGCTCTTCGAGGCAGCAGTGAAGCGATTGAACTTAGGCCTGCAGCGAACGGCGGTCTGTCTGCCAGCGAACATGGACCGGAGATAGGGCCGTGCCGTGTTCACTTCAGGCGCAAGGAGCTGCGTACGCAGTCTCGCCCCCGACATGCGGCTCGACGACTGATCCAGCTGCCGCTACTTGCAGTTTCCACGACAAGATCCACGACCTGGCGCGACCGCTTCGCGCAGAGCCGACTCGACCGACACAGGCGTATAGCTGGAGACTTGAGGCTCCTCCAACGTGAATCAGCCGCCATCGACTGCCGTGGATCCCTCGGAACCGACGCGGTCGAATCGCAGAAGCACGATCACGACGAGCACTGCAGCGATCGGCCCCGCCAAGGGGTGCAGCAGGCATGCCAGGATGGGCGCCACCAGGATCAGGTGACGCAGGCCCCAGCTGTACAACACACCGGCGCGCCGCACGTAGGCGACGCCGGCCACAGCCCAGCGCTTGCGCGCATCGGATTCCACCGGCATGCCGCTGATGAAGCCGACGTGGTTGTAGTAGCGAACCGCCATCGCCGAGCACACCAGGGAGGCGAAGAGCAAGGCCAGCAACAGAAGTTCGAGCACCAGCCGGGGCGTGAAGCTCGGGAACATCGCCGCCTCGCCAAAACTTGCGTGCAGCGAGGGTGCAGCCAGCGTGACGGTGCCGATCAGCCCCAGCATCGCTGTCGATGCCGTCATCGTCGCCGACATCAGCGAGTTGCGCAGCGTCTGCACCGCGAGGATTTCCGAGCCCTTCTGCTGCGACACGGCGGTGAACCATTCCTCCCTCAGCGCCGCGTGCGCGCTGCGCGCCATCCGCTCGGGGCGCCGACGCCGCGCCACGGTGAGCACGGCTTCATAAGCGACG
>JANOWE010000147.1:0-12508 GCA_031417735.1 Betaproteobacteria bacterium | reverse complement strand
CCGGTTTCCCCGCCCCTGCGACCACCGGTGAAATCGATGCAGCCGCTCGAAGCGGCCTGTACGACCCGACACGCGAGCACGATGCCTGCGGCGTTGGCTTCGTTGCCCACATCAAGGGCCAGAAGGCGCACAGCATCGTCGAGCAGGGCCGGTTGATCCTGAAGAACCTCGACCACCGGGGCGCGGTCGGGGCCGACAAGCTGATGGGCGACGGCGCCGGCATCCTGATCCAGATCCCCGACGAGTACTTCCGCGCCGAGATGGCCACCCACGGCGTGACGCTGCCGCCGCCGGGCGAGTACGGCGTGGGCATGATCTTTCTGCCCAAGGAAAGCGCGTCGCGCCAAGCGGTTGAAAAGCAGGTCGAGCGGGCCATTGCGGCCGAAGGCCAGGTGTTGCTGGGCTGGCGCGACGTACCGGTGGACCGCGAAATGCCGATGTCGCCCACGGTGCGGGCCAAGGAGCCGGTGATCCGCCAGGTCTTCATCGGCCGCGGTGCCGACGTGATCGTGCCCGACGCGCTGGAGCGCAAGCTGTATGTGATTCGCAAGTCGGCCTCAGTGGCCATCCTCAAGCTCAAGCTGACCCACAGCCGCGAGTACTACGTCGTGAGCATGAGTTGCCGCACCGTGGTCTATAAAGGCTTGCTGCTGGCCGATCAGGTGGGCACCTACTACAAAGATCTGCAAGACCCGCGCGTGGTCTCGGCGCTGGCCCTTGTTCACCAGCGTTTCTCGACCAACACCTTCCCCGAATGGCCGCTGGCCCACCCCTACCGCATGGTGGCGCACAACGGTGAGATCAACACCGTCAAGGGCAACTTCAACTGGATGCGCGCGCGCCAGGGCGTGATGAAGTCACCGGTGCTGGGTGATGACCTGCAGAAGCTCTACCCCATCACCTTCGATGGCCAGAGCGACACCGCCACCTTCGACAACGCGATCGAGCTGCTGACCATGGCCGGCTACCCGCTGGCCCATGCGGCGATGATGATGATCCCGGAGGCCTGGGAGCAGCATGAGCACATGGACCCGCGCCGGCGGGCCTTCTACGAGTACCACGCCTCGATGATGGAGCCCTGGGACGGCCCGGCGGCGGTGGTCTTCACCGACGGCAAGCAGATCGGCGCCACGCTGGACCGCAACGGCCTGCGCCCGGCGCGCTACATCGTCACCAACGACGACCTGGTGGTGATGGCCAGTGAATCCGGCGTGCTGCCCATCCCCGAGAACCGCATCGTCAAGAAGTGGCGCCTGCAGCCCGGCAAGATGTTCCTGATCGACCTGGAGCAGGGACGCATCATTGACGACGAAGAGTTGAATAACCTGTTCGCCAGCCAGCGACCGTACCGGCAGTGGATCGAGAACGTGCGCGTGCGGCTGGATTCGATCGACGCGCACGGCAGCGTGGGCAGCTTCAGCGAGAGCCTGCTCGACCGCCAGCAGGCCTTTGGCACGACGCAAGAAGACATCAAGTTCCTGCTCGCACCCATGGCCCAGGCTGGTGAAGAGGGTCTGGGCTCGATGGGCAACGACTCGCCGCTGGCCGTGCTGTCGGACAAGAACAAGCCGCTGTACAACTACTTCAAGCAGCTGTTCGCCCAGGTCACGAACCCGCCGATCGACCCGATCCGCGAGGCCATCGTGATGTCGCTGGTCAGCTTCATCGGCCCGCGGCCGAACCTGCTCGACATCAACGCGCTGAACCCGCCGATGCGGCTGGAGGTGACCCAGCCGGTGCTCGACTTCAATGACATGGCGCGGCTGCGCAGCATCGAGCAGCACACCGGTGGCAAGTTCAAGAGTTACGCGCTCGACATCTGTTACCCGCTGGCCTGGGGCCGCGAAGGCGTGGAGGCCAAGCTGGCGTCGCTGTGCGCCGAGACGGTGGATGCACTGCGCGGTGGCCACAACATCATCATCATCACCGACCGCCGCATGGACCGCGACAACGTCGCGATTCCTGCACTGCTGGCGCTGTCGGCCGTGCACCACCATCTGGTGCGTGAAGGTCTGCGCACCACCGTGGGCCTGGTGGTGGAAACCGGCTCGGCGCGCGAGGTGCATCACTTTGCGGTACTGGCCGGTTTTGGCGCCGAGGCTGTGCACCCCTACCTGGCGATGGAAACCCTGGCCAGCCTGCATGCCGACATGCCTGGTGAGCTGTCGGCCGACAAGGCAATCTACAACTACATCAAGGCGGTGGGCAAGGGCCTGTCCAAGATCATGTCCAAGATGGGCGTGTCGACCTACATGTCCTACTGCGGCTCGCAGCTGTTCGAGGCCATCGGCCTGGACAAGGTCTTCGTCGACAAATTCTTCCGTGGCACGGCCACCCAGGTCGGCGGCATCGGTGTGTTCGAGGTCGCCGAAGAAGCGCTGCGCACCCACCGCGACGCCTTCGGCAACGACCCCGTGCTGGCCGGCATGCTCGAAGCCGGTGGCGAGTACGCCTGGCGCGTGCGTGGTGAAGAGCACATGTGGACACCCGACGCGATTGCCAAGCTGCAGCACAGCGCACGCTCGGGCCAGTTCGACACCTACAAGGAATACGCCCAGCTCATCAACGACCAGAGCCGCCGCCACCTGACGCTGCGTGGCCTGTTCGAGTTCAAGCTCGACCCCAGCAAGGCCGTGCCGCTGGACGAGGTGGAACCGGCGTCCGAGATCGTCAAGCGCTTTGCCACCGGTGCGATGAGCCTGGGCTCGATTTCGACCGAAGCCCACAGCACGCTGGCCATCGCCATGAACCGCATCGGTGGCAAAAGCAACACCGGCGAAGGCGGTGAAGACCCGGCGCGCTACCGCAACGAACTCAAGGGCATCAAGATCACGGCCGGTACCAAGGTCTCAGACGTGCTGGGCGCCAATGTCATCGAATCCGACTACGTGCTCAAGGACGGCGACAGCCTGCGCAGCCGCATCAAGCAGGTCGCCAGCGGCCGCTTCGGCGTGACCACCGAGTACCTGGTCTCGGCTGACCAGATCCAGATCAAGATGGCCCAGGGCGCCAAGCCGGGTGAGGGCGGTCAGCTGCCCGGCGGCAAGGTCAGCGAGTACATCGGCATGCTGCGCTACAGCGTGCCTGGCGTTGGGCTGATCAGCCCGCCGCCACACCACGACATCTATTCCATCGAAGACCTGGCCCAGCTGATCCACGACCTGAAGAACGCCAACCCCAGGGCATCGATCAGCGTCAAGCTGGTGTCCGAGGTCGGTGTGGGCACCATTGCCGCCGGCGTGGCCAAGTGCAAGGCCGACCATGTGGTCATCGCCGGCCATGACGGCGGCACCGGTGCGTCACCGTGGTCGTCGATCAAGCATGCCGGCACGCCCTGGGAGCTGGGCCTGGCCGAGACCCAGCAAACCCTGGTGCTGAACCGCTTGCGCGGCCGCATCCGCGTGCAGGCCGACGGCCAGATGAAGACCGGCCGCGACGTCGTCATCGGTGCGCTGCTGGGTGCCGACGAGTTCGGCTTTGCCACCGCGCCGCTGGTGGCCGAGGGCTGCATCATGATGCGCAAATGCCACCTCAACACCTGCCCGGTGGGGGTGGCCACGCAAGACCCGGTGCTGCGCAAGAAGTTCTCGGGCAAGCCCGAGCATGTGGTCAATTTCTTCTTCTTCGTGGCCGAAGAAGCACGCCAGATCATGGCCCAGCTGGGCGTGCGCAGCTTTGACGAACTGATCGGCCGCGCCGACCTGCTGGACACGCGCAAGGGCATCTCGCACTGGAAGGCCAAGGGCCTGGATTTCGCGCGCATCTTCCACCAGCCCCAGGTGCCGGCCGATGTGGCGCGCTTCCATGTCGACCTGCAGGACCATGGCCTGGACAAGGCGCTGGACGTGAAGTTGATCGAGAAGTGCCAGCCCGCCATCCTGCGGGGTGAAAAGGTGCAGTTCATCGAGGAGGCGCGCAACGTCAACCGCAGCGTGGGCGCCATGCTGTCGGGCGAGCTGATCCGCCACCGCCCCGAAGGCCTGCCCGACCACACCATCTTCATGCAGATGGAGGGCACGGGCGGCCAGAGCTTTGGCGCCTTCCTGGCCAAGGGCATCACCCAGTACCTGATCGGCGACGCCAACGACTACTCCGGCAAGGGCTTGTCGGGTGGGCGGCTGGTGGTGCGGCCGTCGATCGAGTTTCGCGGTGACGCGACCAAGAACATCATCATCGGCAACACCGCGCTGTACGGTGCCACCAGCGGCGAGGCTTTTTTCCGCGGCGTGGCTGGCGAGCGCTTTGCGG
This sequence comes from Betaproteobacteria bacterium, assembly GCA_031417735.1. Classification (GTDB taxonomy): domain Bacteria; phylum Pseudomonadota; class Gammaproteobacteria; order Burkholderiales; family Burkholderiaceae_C; genus Pseudaquabacterium. The sequence goes on along the minus strand of JANOWE010000147.1, from coordinate 8,260 downwards.
TGCGGCTGTCGGGCGCCACGGCGGTGGTTGAAGGCACCGGCGACCATGGTTGCGAGTACATGACCGGCGGCACCGTGGCGGTGCTGGGCAAGACCGGCCGCAACTTCGCCGCCGGCATGTCGGGCGGCATCGCCTACGTCTACGACGAGGACGGCAAATTTGCCCAGCGCTGCAACCTGGCCATGGTCAGCCTGGACAAGGTGCTCAGCCGCGAGCAGCAAGAGGCCACGCTGGACCGGGCCATCTGGCACCGGGTGGGCGGTGCGCCTGAGTGCGACGAAACCCTGCTGAAATCGCTGATCGAGCGCCAGCACAGCTGGACCGGTTCGCTGCGTGCGCGCGACATCCTGGACGACTGGGACAACGCGCGCGGCCGCTTCGTCAAGGTCTTCCCCAACGAATACCGCCGTGCGCTGGGCGAGTTGCATGCCGCCCGCGAAAGCAAGCAGACCATTGCCAAGGCCAAAGCCGAGCCCGACAGCAGCACAGCCGACCGGCCGGTTCAGGCCAAGTAAGCGGCCCGCGCTCAGCCCCCACATTCGGCCATTGAAGAGGACACAGCACCATGGGAAAAGTCACCGGATTCATGGAATTCGAGCGCCTGGAAGAAGGCTACGAGCCCGTGCCCAAGCGCTTGAAGAACTACCAGGAATTTGTCATCGGCCTGAACGCCAAGCAGTCCAAGGTGCAGGCCGCGCGCTGCATGGACTGCGGTACGCCGTTCTGCAACAGCGGCTGCCCGGTCAACAACATCATTCCCGATTTCAACGACCTGGTCTTCCAGGGTGACTGGCGCAACGCCATCACCGTGCTGCACAGCACCAACAACTTCCCTGAATTCACCGGCCGAATCTGCCCCGCGCCCTGCGAGGCGGCCTGCACGCTCAACGTCAACGACGACCCGGTGGGCATCAAGTCCATCGAGCACGCCATCATCGACCGCGCCTGGGCCGAAGGCTGGGTCACGCCACAGCTGGCGGCTCAGTCCAGCGGCAAGACCGTGGCGGTGGTGGGTTCGGGCCCGGCCGGCCTGGCGGCGGCGCAGCAACTCGCGCGCGCCGGCCATGCGGTGACGGTGTTCGAGAAGAACAGCCGCATCGGCGGCCTGCTGCGCTACGGCATCCCCGACTTCAAGATGGAGAAGACCCACATCGACCGCCGCATCGACCAGATGCAGGCCGAGGGCGTGGTGTTCAAGACCGGCGTGATGGTGGGCGAATGGCCCAAGGACAGCCGGGTCACCAACGACAGCAGCAGCCGCATCAGTGCAGATGAATTGCGCGCGCAGTTCGACGCCGTGCTGCTGACCGGTGGCTCGGAGCAAAGCCGCGACCTGCCTGTGCCCGGGCGTGAACTGGTCGGCGTGCACTTCGCGATGGAGTTCCTGCCGATGCAGAACAAGGTCAACGCCGGCGACAAGCTCAAGGGCCAGATCATGGCCACCGGCAAGCATGTGATCGTCATCGGTGGCGGCGACACCGGCAGCGACTGCGTGGGCACCAGCAACCGCCACGGCGCGGCCAGCGTGACCCAGTTCGAGCTGATGCCCATGCCGCCCGAGGAGGAAAACAAGCCCCTGGTCTGGCCCTACTGGCCGACCAAGCTGCGCACCAGTTCCAGCCATGAAGAGGGCTGTACGCGCGAATTCGCCATCGCGACCAAGGAGTTTGTTGCCGGCACGGGCAAGGACAAGGGCCGCATCACGGCGTTGAAGACGGTGCAGATCGAGTTCAAGGACGGCAAGTTCGTCGAGGTGCCGGGCAGCGAAAAACTGTTCCCCGCCGATCTGGTTCTGCTGGCCATGGGCTTCATCAACCCGGTGGCCACGGTGCTGGACTCGTTTGGCGTGGCCAAGGACGGGCGCGGCAATGCCAAGGCTGGCACCGACGACCTGACCGGCTATCGCAGTGGCGGTGGCAGCGGCAGCGACAAGGTCTTCGTCGCCGGCGACATTCGCCGCGGCCAGAGCCTGGTGGTCTGGGCCATCCGCGAGGGCCGGCAGGCCGCGCGTGAAGTTGACCGCTTTCTGACCGGCCGGACCACGCTGCCCCGGTAGGCGCCACAGCGCTCCGACAGCCCCGCAAACAGGGCCGCCGGAGCGAATCGCGGCAACACAACTTTGCCGCCGTGCATCAGGGCAAGCCCGCAGGGGCTTGGGCCTGCGTGAGACAATTCATGCATTCCTTCCACTGCGCCGTGGTGGTTTGTGGTCGCACTGCGCCCAGACCCGTTGCCCGTCGCTCCCGCCCCTTGAGCACCGACACGCTGATCGAGATCGACCACGTCAGTTTTGGCTACGATGAACGTCGCCTCATCCTGAACGACGTCAACCTGCGCTTTGCGCGGGGCAAGGTCACGGCGCTGCTGGGCGGCTCGGGTTGCGGCAAGACCACGCTGCTGCGGCTGATCGGCGGTGTGCATGCCGCTACAAAAGGCCGTGTGGTGTTTGACGGCGAACTCGTTGATGCGGGCAACCGCGCCCAGCTCTACCGGCTGCGTCGGCGCCTGGGCATGTTGTTCCAGTTCGGCGCGCTGTTCACCGACCTGTCGGTGTTCGACAACGTGGCCTTCCCGCTGCGCGAGATGACCGACCTGCCCGAGTCGCTGATCCGTGACGTGGTGCTGATGAAGCTCAATGCGGTCGGTCTGCGTGGCGCGGCCACGCTCAAGATCTCCGAAATCTCCGGCGGCATGGCGCGCCGCGTGGCGCTGGCTCGGGCCATCGCGCTGGACCCCGAACTGATCATGTACGACGAGCCCTTTGCCGGCCTGGACCTGATCTCGACGGGCGTGGCGGCCAAGTTGATCCGCACGCTCAATGACATCACCGGCGCCACCTCGATCGTGGTTTCGCATGACGTGCCAGAGTGCATGGCCATCAGCGACCATGTGGTGCTGATGGCCACCGGCGGGCGCATCGTGGCCCAGGGCGCACCCGCTGAACTGATGGCCAGCAACGACCCCGAGGTGCGCCAGTTTGTGCGCGGAGAGCCTGACGGCCCGGTCAAGTTTCACTACCCTGCGCCCGAAATGGCAGACGATTTCGGCCTGCCTGGCGTCGCGACTTCCAGCGGGAGCCGGCCTTGAACTGGTTGGCTGCCATCGGTGCGGGCACGCTGGGCATGCTGCAGGGCTGGGGCCGGGCCACTTCGTTTTTCATCGATCTGCTGCGCGTGCTGCCGCAGTCGCTGCGCCGCTTCGGCCTGATCGTCGAGCAGGTCCACGCCATCGGCAACCGCTCGCTGGTGATCATCCTGGCCTCGGGCCTGGCGGTGGGTTTTGTGCTGGCGCTGCAGATGTACTACGCGCTGAACAACTATGGCGCGGGTGAATCGCTGGGCCTGGTGGTCAACCTGTCGCTGGTGCGTGAACTGGGCCCGGTGGTCACTGCGCTGCTGTTCGCGGGCCGCGCCGGCACCTCGCTCACGGCCGAGATCGGTCTGATGAAGGCCGGCGAGCAGATCGCCGCACTGGAACTGATGGCATTGGACCCTCGAGCCCGCGTGCTGGCGCCGCGTTTTCTGGCCGGCGTGGTGTCCATGCCGCTGCTGGCGATCCTGTTCTCGGCCATCGGCATTGTCGGTGCCTGGATCGTGGCCGTGGGCTTGATCGGCATCGACGCCGGCAATTTCTGGTCGATCCAGCAGAACGGCGTCGATGTGTGGCGAGATGTCGGCAACGGCGTGTTCAAGAGCATGGTGTTCGGCATCATCTGCACGGCGGTGGCGCTGTATCAGGGTTACGAAACCGAGGCCACGCCCGAGGGCGTGGCCCATGCCACCACCCGCACCGTGGTGACCTCGTCGCTGGCGGTGCTGGCATCCGACTTCATCCTCACCGCGTTGATGTTCTCGACGCCCTGACGCGGGCCTGTGCCGCCCGCCTGAAAGAAAAGCATGTCCAAGCGAAGCATTGAAACCCTGGTCGGCGCCTTTGTGCTGCTGGGCCTGGCCGCGCTGGTGTTCGTGGCGCTGAAGGCGGCCAACCTGACCAGCTTCAGCGGTGGCGACAGCTACGGCCTGTCGGCCCAGTTCACCAACATCGGTGGCCTGAAGGTGCGCGCACCGGTGCGCTCGGCGGGTGTGGTGGTGGGCCGGGTCAGCGGCATCAAGCTCGACGCCAAGACCTATCAAGGCGTGGTCGCGATGGAGATCCAGCGCGGTTTCGACTTCCCCAAGGACACCTCGGCCAAGATCCTCACCGCCGGCCTGCTGGGCGATCAGTACATCGGCCTGGAACCGGGCGGTGACCTGGCCAATCTGGCCGCCGGTGATGTGGTGCGCCAGACCCAGTCGGCCGTGGTGCTGGAAAACCTGATCGGCCAGTTTCTGTTCAACAAGGCAGCCGACGCTGGCGCCGACAACGGAGCGGGCAAATGACATTGCTGATCGAACAAGGGACGCTGTGGCGTCGGGCAACGCGCCTGGGCGCTGTGGTGTTGGTGCTGCTGGCCACCGGCTGCGCCAGCGTGCCGGGCGCATCGACCGTGCGCAACGACCCCTGGGAGCGCACCAACCGAAAGATCTTCGCCTTCAACGAGGCGGTGGACGCGGCAGCCATCAAGCCGGCGGCGCAGATCTACCAGAAGCTGGTGCCCTCGCTGGTGCGCAGCGGTATCAGCAATGTCTTCGGCAACCTGGCCGACGGCTGGACCAGCGTGAACCTGATGCTGCAGGCCAAGCCTCAGCAAAGTTTGAACATGCTGATCCGCACCGCGCTGAACACCACGCTGGGCCTGGCCGGTTTGCTGGACGTGGCCGAAGAGGCGGGCCTGGAACGCACCGGCTACGAAGACCTGGGCCAGACGCTGGGTGTGTGGGGCGTCGGCAGCGGGCCCTACATGGTGCTGCCCTTGTTCGGCCCGTCCACCGTTCGAGACGCATTGGGCAGGGTGCTCGATTCGCGCGAATCAGGCGCGGGCATGCTGTTGGCCGAGCCGCGTGAACGCAACGCCGCCACGCTGCTGCAGCTGCTGGAGGTGCGCGTGTCGCTGTTCCCGGCCGAGAAGTTCCTCAACGAGATCGCGCTGGACAAGTACGTGCTGCTTCGTGACGCCTACCTGGCGCGCCGACGCAGCCTGATCTACGACGGCGACCCGCCGGAGAGCGATTGAGCCATGGCCTGTGTACCCAGCGGGCAGCCGCTGCGTTGTAGGACCTGGGGTGCTGGACACCCCGACCACCGAAAGGATGTTTCCATGCAAAGACGTTCCCTGATCACTGCCCTGAGCCTGTGCGCCAGCCTGCTGGCCAGTGCCAGCCTCCAGGCGGCAGCGCCAACGGCCGAGGCCTTCATCCGCCAGTTGTCCGACGATGTGATCAACACCGCGTCGCAGGACAACGCCATTCGCAACGGCGACACGGGCAAGATCCGGGCACTGGTCGAGAACAAGGTCATGCCCCATGTCAACCTCGACCGCATGACGGCCATGGCCGTGGGCCCGCAATGGCGTGGTGCCACACCCGAGCAGCGCAGCGCGATGCTTGAGCAGTTCAAGACCTTGATCATGAACACCTACTCCGGGGCGCTGACCCAGATCAAGAACCAGACCGTCGAGGTCAAACCCGTGCGTGCCGGCAGCGACCCCAACGAGGCCCTGGTGCGCAGCCTGGTGCGTGGCGGTGCCGACCCGATCCAGCTCGACTATCGGCTGGAGAAGAACGGTGACGCCTGGCGCATCTACAACGTCAACGTCGGCGGCTTCTGGCTGGCCGAGGCCTACAAGGGCCAGTTTGCCAAGGACCTGGCCGACGGCGGCCTGGACGGCCTGATCAAGCGCCTGGCCGACAAGAACAAGTCGCTGGCCACGGCGCCCAAGAGCTGAGGCCAGGCAGCATGGCCCAAACCGCCGCCACCGGTGCCGGCTTGGCCCTGCCTGCCACGCTGACCATGGACGAGGCCAGCGCCACGCTGGCACGGCTGCAGCAAGCCCTGGCCGGCGGCGGCGCTGCGGTACTGGACGCATCAGCCTTGACCGAACTGGACACCGCCGCGCTGGCCGTGCTGCTGGAATGCAAGCGCCGTTGCGCTGCCCGTGGCCAGACCCTGGCCGTGACCGCCGCACCTGACAAGCTGGTCAAGCTGGCCCAGTTGTACGGCGTGGCCGAGTTGCTGGGGCTGTAGCGCCGGACAGGCCTTGCCGCGCTTCAGTCGGCGCTGGCGTCGTTGGCCGGATGGTCGGGCAGGGCATAGCGCTTGGCGCGCAGGTTGCGTTTGATCTCCTGCATCATCGGCCGCAGGGCCGGGCCCAGGCGCAGCGCCACACCAGTGGTCAGGATGTCGATGATGTTCAGGTGCAGCAATCGCGACACCATCGGGCTGTAGCGGTCGAAGTCTTCAGGGTGGTCGGCCGCCAGCAGCACCTGATTCGGCCCGTGCACCCGCTGCGCCAAGGGAGAACCGCTGGCGGTGATGACGATCACCGTGGCGCCCTTGCGGCGGGCGATGTCGGCGGCGTCGATCAGGTCGCGGCTGCGGCCCGAGTTGCTGATCACCACCACGCAGTCGCCGGGCTTGAGCATGGTCGCGCTCATGACCTGCACGTGGCCGTCGCTGCAGGCCACGGCGGTCACGCCCAGGCGGAAGAACTTGTGCTGCGCGTCCTGCGCCACGATGCCCGAGTTGCCCACGCCGTAGAACTCGATGCGGTGGCCACCCTGGCAGGCGGCGGTCAATGCCGTCAGTGCCTGCTCGAAGGCATGGCCGGCAGCGCTGTTGCGGTACTTCAGCAGCGCGGCCACAGCGTTATCGATGACCTTGACGATCAGGTCGCCCGGCTTGTCGTCTTCGTCCACCGACCGGTGCACATAGGGCACGCCCTCGTTGACCGTGCCGGCCAGCTTGCGCTTGAAGTCGGTCAGCCCGTCATAGCCCACGCTGCGGCAAAAGCGCACCACGGTGGGCTTGCTGACATGCGAGCGCAGGGCCAGCTCGCTCACCGGCAGCGACGCAAACGCCCGAGGATCGGCCAGCACCAGCCTGGCCACCCGCTGCTCGGCCGGCGGCAACGCCGGCATCGAGGCCTTGACGCGTTCGAGCATGCTCATCGCCGCGCCCCCCGCCTGGTTTGATGTACGGCCCCGCGCAGGCGCACGGACAATGCAAGCTGCCGCCGCGGATCCGGCTCTGCCGGTCCGCCAGCGGCGCCCCGCTGGGGGGGAGCGCCGAAGGCGCTACGGGGGGGGGAGATCAAGCCTCTTCGTCCCATGTGCAGCCGTCCCTGGCCACCATGGCACTGGATGCAGGCGGGCCCCAGCTGCCGGCGGCGTAGGTGCGCGGGCCGTTCGGGTCTTGCTCCCAGGCATGCAGTACCGGCTCAACCCAGCGCCAGGCCTGCTCTTGCTCATCGCTGCGCACGAACAGGTTCAGTCGGCCGGCAATGGCGTCCAGCAGCAGGCGCTCGTAGGCGCCCACGCGCTTGCTGGCAAAGGCCTTGTCGAAGTCCAGGTCCAGTGACACCGGGGCCAGCAGTTCACCCAGGCCACTGCCCTTGGCCGCCAGCAAATGCAGTTCCAGCCCGTCTTCGGGCTGCAGCTTGATGACCAGCTTGTTGGCCCGCGCCGAGCCCGGAAAGATCGGATGCGGCACGGCGCGGAAGTTCACCACGATCTGCGACTGCCGCTGCGCCAGCCGCTTGCCGGTGCGCAGGTAGAAGGGCACGCCGGCCCAGCGCCAGTTCTGCACCTCGGTGCGCAGCGCGACGAAGGTTTCGGTCTGGCTGCCGGCAGGCACCTTGGCTTCGTCCAGAAAACCCGGCACCGGCTGGCCGTCGATGCTGCCGGCCTTGTACTGGCCGCGCACCACGTCACGGCCCACCGTGTCGGGGGTGAAGGGCCGCAGCGACTTCAGCACCTTCAGCTTCTCGTCGCGGATGGCGTCGGCGTCGTTGGTTGGCGGCGGCTCCATCGCGATCATGGTCAGCAGCTGCAGCGCATGGTTTTGCACCATGTCGCGCAGCGCGCCAGTGCGGCTGTAGAAGTCGCCCCGCGTGCCCACGCCCAGGCCCTCGGCCAGCGTGATCTGGATGTTGGCAATGCTCTCGCGCCGCCACAGGGGCTCGAACAGCGCGTTGCCGAAGCGCAGCGCCATCAGGTTCTGCACCGCCGGCTTGCCCAGATAGTGGTCGATGCGGAAGGCCTGTGTCTCGGTGAACACCGAACGGACCACGCGGTTGATCTCCTGGGCGCTGGCCAGATCGTGGCCCAGGGGTTTTTCCAGCACCACCCGCACCTGCGGGCCGTTCAGCCCGGCGGCACCCAGC
>JANOWE010000146.1:0-6724 GCA_031417735.1 Betaproteobacteria bacterium | reverse complement strand
CCTCGCTGGCCGCGCGGGCCTGCCGCGCCTGTTCGGCGCGTTCACGCGCCTGCTGGCGTGTCCGCTGAAGCTGTTGGGCCGCGGCGTTTGCCCGCAGCGCCGCTGCGCTGGGTTCAGGCCTGGCTTCAGGCTTGGATCTGGCCAGGTCCGGGGCCAGCGCGTCCAAACGCAGTGGCACCACTTCGCGCGCTGACCTGCGCCGCAAGCAGATGAGCAAAAGCCCCGCCAGCACGCACAGGGCCAGCGCGGCAATCAGCCAGGTCCAGGTGATGAGCACGTGCAACCGCCAATGTTCCAGAGTGGACCTCAAGCCTAGCGCCGGCGGCCCCACTGGCAGCGCCGGAACAGCGCCCGCCGAAACCCCCTGTTCAAGCCACCGCCAGCGCGGCACGCGCTGCGGGTATGCTTTGATGTTGGCCGCGCGCGCCTGCCGCCATCCCTTGCGAACCACCCACCCCAAGCCCGAAAGCCCTGTGCCATGACCCGCGTCTTCAACTTCAGTGCCGGCCCCGCCGCACTCCCCGAATCCGTGCTGCAACGGGCTGCCGACGAAATGCTCGATTGGCATGGCAGCGGCATGTCGGTGATGGAGATGAGCCACCGAGGCAAGGAGTTCATCGGCATCCACGCCGAGGCCGAAAGTCTGCTGCGCGAACTGCTGGCCATCCCGGCCAACTACAAGGTCTTGTTCATGCAGGGCGGTGCCATCGGCGAGAACGCCATCGTGCCCTTGAACCTGCTGCGTGGCCGCGCCAACGCTGACTACCTCCACACCGGTGAGTGGTCGAAGAAGTCGATCGGCGAGGCCAGGAAGTACGCCAAGGTCAACATCGCCGCCAGTTCCGAGGCCACCGGTTTCGACCGCGTGCCCGGGCGCAGCAGTTGGCGGCTCGACCCGGACGCGGCCTATGTCCACATCTGCGCCAACGAAACCATTGGCGGCGTGGAATACCACCAAACCCCTGATGTGGGCGACGTGCCGCTGGTCGCCGACATGTCCAGCAACATCCTGTCGCGGCCGGTCGACGTGGCGAAATACGGCCTGATCTACGGCGGCGCGCAGAAGAACATCGGCCCGGCCGGCCTGACCATCGTCATCGTGCGCGACGACCTGATCGGCCAGGCCCACCCGCTGTGTCCGTCGGCCTTCGACTACAAGCAGCAGGCCGACAACGATTCCATGCTCAACACCCCGCCGACCTACGGCATCTACATCGCCGGCCTGGTCTTCAACTGGATCAAGGCCCGGGGTGGCCTGGTGGCGATGGAAGCGCACAACCGCGCCAAGGCCGCGCTGCTGTACGACCACCTCGACCAGAGCCGCTTCTTCAGCAACCCGGTGGCCAAGGCCGACCGCTCGCTGATGAATGTGCCCTTCAAGCTGAAAGACCCGGCGCTGGACGACGCCTTCCTCAAAGGCGCGGTCGCGCGCGGCATGGTGCAACTCAAGGGCCACCGCTCGGTGGGCGGCATGCGCGCGTCGATCTACAACGCGATGCCGGTCGAAGGCGTGGTCGCCCTGGTCGACTACCTGAAGGAATTCGAGGCCCAGCATGGCTGAGCGCCTGGGCGTGCTGGTGCTCAACCAGATTTCGGCCAGCGGCCTGTCGCGGTTGCCGGCCGAGCGCTACCGCGTGGGCAAGGACATCGCCGAGCCCGACGCGCTGCTGCTGCGCTCGGCCGACCTGCATGGCGCCACCATTGCCGGCAGCGTGCGGGCCATCGGCCGTGCCGGCGCGGGCACCAACAACATCCCGGTTGCAGCGATGAGCGAGCGCGGCGTGCCGGTGTTCAATGCCCCCGGCGCCAACGCCAATGCGGTGAAAGAGCTGGTGCTCCTGGGCATGCTGCTGGCCGCACGCAACGTGGCCCCGGCGCTGCACTTCGTGGGCCAGCTCGACGGCTCGGCGGCCGACCTGGAACACCGCGTCGAAGAAGGCAAGAAGGCCTTTGCCGGCTACGAGCTGGCCGGGCAGACGCTGGGCATCATCGGCCTGGGCAAGATCGGCTGCCTGGTCGCCGACGCCGCGATCAAGCTCGGGCTGCAGGTGCTGGGCTTCGACCCCGAGATCACGGTCGACGCGGCCTGGAGCCTGCCCTCGCAGGTCAAGCGCGCGGCCAGCGTGAACGAGGTGCTGCGCGGCGCCCAGTTCGTCAGCCTGCATGTGCCCCTGGTCGACGCCACGCGCGGCCTGGTCAACCACGCCAACATCGGCCTGATGCGCCCCGGCGCGGTGCTGCTGAACTTCAGCCGCGAGGGCGTGGTGGCCGACAGCGCGGTGGTCGACGCCCTGGCCGCACCGCGTTCGGGCCCGCATCTGGGCCAGTATGTGTGCGACTTTCCCAGCGCCGCGTTGCTCGGTCAGCGCGGCGTGGTGGCGCTGCCGCACCTGGGCGCGTCAACGCGCGAGGCGGAAGAGAACTGCGCGGTGATGGTCGTCGACCAACTGCGCGACTACCTGGAGCATGGCAACGTGGTCAACGCTGTCAACTTTCCTGCGGTGGCCATGGCGCGCGAATCGGCCTACCGCGTGGCCATTGCCAATGCCAACGTGCCCAACATGCTGGGCCAGATCTCCACCGCCATGGCCCAGGCCGGGCTGAATATCCACAACATGGTCAACAAGTCTCGTGGCGGCATGGCCTACACGCTGGTGGACGTGGACAGCCCGGTGCTGCCCGAGGTGCTCGCCGGCATGGCCGCCATCGACGGCGTGCTGGCGGTGCGCTACCTGCCCGCCATCTGACCGTGGCCGCGCCCAAAGCACCGAGGCCGGCCAAGGCCGTCTCTGCGGCGAAGCCCGCAGGCACGACACGCCCGTCACGGGTGCAGATGACCGACATCGCCCGGCTGGCCGGCGTATCGGTGTCCACCGTGTCGCGCGCGCTCAGCCTCAGCCCGCTGATCAACGCCGAAACGCGCGAGCGCATCGCCGAGCTGGCGCGGTCGATGAACTACAGCATCAACGTCGGCGCGCAGAACCTGCGGCTGAAGCAGAACCGCACTGTCGCCGTGGTCGTGCCCTATGACCCGCAGACCCGGCAGCACCTGTCCGACCCGTTTTTTCTCAGCCTGATCGGCAGCCTGGCCGACGCGCTGACCGAGCGCGGCCACGACATGTTGCTGATGCGGGTGGACGCCGGTGCGCTGGACCAGGCCGCGCTGCCCTACCGCACCGGGCGCGCCAGCGGCATCGTGCTGGTCGGCCAGTGGCACCACCATGACCAGCTCAATGCGCTGGCGGTGCAGGGCGTGCCCTTCGTGGTCTGGGGCGCGCAGCTGCCACAGCAGCTTTATGCCACCGTCGGTGGCAACAACCTGCTGGGCGGTGAACTGGCCACCCGCCATCTGCTGGCGCAGGGCGCAAAGCGGGTGCTGTTCATGGGCGACCCCGAGCTGCCCGAGATCGGCCAGCGTCAGCAGGGCTACCTGAACGCGCTGGCCCGGGCCGGCGTGGCGGCCGACAAGGCGCTGTGCCAGGCCGTGCCCTTCGTTGTGGCCAGCATCCAGCAGCACCTGCGCGAGCTGGTACAGCGCAAGCTGCGCTTTGACGCCGTGTTCACGGCCAGCGATTTGATGGCCATGACGGTGATCAGCACCCTGCGCGAACTGGGCCGCCGGGTGCCCGACGACTGCCTGGTGGTGGGCTACGACGACATTGCACTGGCGGCGCATTTCCACCCCCCGCTGAGCACCGTGCGCCAGCCCATCGAGCAGGCCGGCCAGATGCTGGTGGCCGCGCTGCTGTCACAGCTGCAGGGACAGCGTGCTGGCAACCAGTTGCTGCCGACCGAGCTGGTCGTGCGGCAGAGCTCGCAGCCCGGCCGAGCCCCGGTTTGAACCTTGGAGCATGAACCGATGACCCTGCTGCCCGCGCCGCGCCGCGACCCCGCGCGCCTGACCCAGTTGCGACGGCTGATGGTGCTCGACAGCGCGCCCGAGATCACCTATGACGACATCACCCGCTTGCTCGCGGCCAGCCTCGAGGTGCCGATCGCGCTGGTCAACCTGCTCGACGCCGAGCGCGACTGGTTCAAATCGGTGCGCGGACTGCCCTACACCGAATCCGCCATCACCACCTCGTTCTGCGAAGCCTTCTTCCAGCACCAACGGCCGCTGATGGTGGTGCCCGACACCGCCGCCGACCCTGCGTTTGCGCAGCACCCGCTGGTGGCAGGCGAGCCGCATGTGCGCTTTTATGCTGCGGCACGGCTGCAGGTTCACGGTCACACCGTGGGCACGCTGTGCGCCTATGACTTCCGCCCACACCAGCTCGATGCCGAGCGCATGGCCCACATCACCGCGCTGGCCCAGGCGGCGGTGGACTTGCTGATGCGGCGCAATTCCGTCGACTGAAGCATCCGGTCCGGCGGCCCGGGCGGGCCGCCGGTGGCGCTGCGATCAGAAGCTGTACTTCAGCGACGCCTTGGCGCTGCGCCCGTTCACCGCACGGGCCACGTACAGCGGGTTGTTGCCCAGGTTGTTCTGGCCCTCGGCTTCGGTGTAGCCCAGGGTGTTGAACAAATTGTTCACGCCCAGCGAGACCACCGCGTTCTTGGCGAAGCTGTAGTTGGCAAAGGCGTTGACGGTGGCAAAGCCCGGCAGCTCGACCACGTTGTCGTCCTGCGCGTACGACTTGGTCGTGCCCACCACCGATGCGCCGACTTCCAGGCTGCCGATGTAGTAGGTGGGCGAGAGCTGGTAGACCAGCTTGGCCTGGCGGCGCGGGGTCTTGCCGCTGTTCGCACCCGAGGTGACGGACGCGTCGGTCAGCGTGGCGCCGCCGGTGATGCGCAGGTCGCCAAAGCTCAGCGCCAGTTCGGCCTCGATGCCCTTGGCGTCGTAGGAGTTGTTCTTCACCGTCTGCGTCGTCAGCTCGTAGCCCGCGCCTTCCTTGGTCTTGGCGAAGAAGGCGGTGACAAACGCGCTCAGGCCCTTGCTGCGGTACTTGACACCGGCCTCGAGCTGGTCGACCTCGTTCTTCGGGTAGGGCGACTTGCCGCTGTCCACGTCGCCGTCCCAGACCACGCGGTCAGGTGACTTCCAGCTTTCGCCATGGCTGGCGCGTGCAAACACGGCCATGCTGCGACTGAGCTCGTAGTTCGCGCCCAGCGAGTACGAGCTGCCATCGGTGGTGTAGCCGATGTTGTTCACGCGGGCCGCGTTCCAGTTGTTGCCGCTGGCCGCGTCGCCGAACTTCTGCGAGCCGGTGCCACGCTGCTTGTCGTAGCGGATGCTGCCGTCCACGATCAGCGGGCCCTGCTCCCAGGTCAGGGCGGCGTAGGGCGCGGTGGCCACCACGCGCACGTCGATGTTGCGGAAGCAGCAACCACCCCAGGTGGTGGTGGCGTTGCCCACCGGGCTGGTGGTGACCGCGCCCGAGGCGTTGTACAAGGCCGCGCCGTCGCCGGTCAGGCCCACGTTGTAGCGGTTCCAGTACCAGGTCTGGCCCACATGCTGCACACCGCTGAACAGGCCACCGGTGACGGTGAGCCTGGCGTTGCCGGCCATGGCCAGCTCTTTCTGCAGCCGCAGGTCATTGAACACATTGCCCATGTCGTCGAGCGAGGTGTTGAAGATGTGCGCCGAGAACACCTTGGCACCGCCGGCGTAGCTGTCACCGGCCACCGCGTAGCCGCTGGTGGCCGGTTGGCTGCCGGCCGGGAACACGCCAATGAAACGGCCCGTGATGCTGCTGGCCCGGAAGCGGTCGCTCAGCTGCCAGCCGTTGCCCAGGTTGAACTGGCCTTCCAGGCCGATCGAGTTGACCGCCACCTGCAGGCCGTCGGCCGGGTTGGTGGCCACGCGGTTGCCGTTCTTGTCGACCACGTTGTCGACGCTGAACTTCGAGTTGATGAAGAACGCGTTGCGCGGGTCGATGCCGGGAATGGTTTCGATCTTGCTGCCGTTGGCCACCACCGGCACCGGCAGGTAGGTGGGCGTGCGGTCGTTCAGGCTCTTCAGCGTGACGCGCAGGTAGCTGTCGTTGCCCAGGTCCTTGGTCAGCGAGGCGCGGAACTGGCCACCCTTCTCGGCCGTGATGTCGGTGTTGCGCGGGCCCTCGCCGGCGCGGTAGAAGCCGCCGAACTGGAAACTCAGGTCGCTGCCCAGCTTGCCGCCGTAGGCAAAGTCGATGCGCTGCTGGGCATGGTCCAGGCCGATGCTGGCGCCGAAGGCGCCGCCGCTGGTCTTGCCGGTCTTGCTCTTGAAGTTGACGATCGCGCCAGACGCGTTGGTGGCCAGGGTCGACGACGAGCCGCCGCGCACCACATCCACGCCGTCGGTCATGAAGTCCGCGCGCATGAACTGGTCGGCGGTGGCGAAAGACATGTCGCCGAACAGCACCAGTGGCAGGCCGTCTTCTTGCAACTGCACAAAGCGGCCGCCGCCGTCGGACATGGGCAGACCACGCACGCCCAGGTTGGCGTTGCCCTCACCACCGCTGGCCTCGGCGCGCAGGCCCGGCACGGTGCGCAGCACCTCGGTGGCGCTGGCAGCGACGAGGTTGCCCAGCTGGTCGGCGTCCAGCGTGCTGACCGACACGCTCTGCTTCATCTTCGTGCGGGCGGTGGACGTGCCGGTGACGACGATGGTTTCGAACTTCAGGCCGTCGCCGGCCACAGCCGCGTCAGGCTGGGCTTGAGCCAGCACCAGGCTGGGCAACAGGGTCAGCGCTGCGGCAACCGCAGTGGCGCGGCGCTGCAAGGGACGGGACATCGGGGA
>JANOWE010000145.1:0-5362 GCA_031417735.1 Betaproteobacteria bacterium | reverse complement strand
GATCGTCTGGCCGAATTCATGACGAAGGACCGCGGGTTGAACTCACGCTCGCCGCCCACGCTGCGAATCTGGTGCCGGCTGAACAGTCGCTCTCAGCCACAGGCCGTCGCACCGCAGCGGAAACGGCGCAGTCCGGGGTGGTCGTTGCGGTCGGCGACCTGCTGCGCACACGCCGCAGCCGATGCTGACACTGCGGGCAATGAGACGGGCTGGACAACGCAGAGGCGGGGTCAGGCAGAGGCTGCGCCGGTGAGGACTCAATGGCAAACCTGGGCCTGCCGGTCGAAGGCATGACCACGGACCGCTCGGGTTGTCGGCCACCAGGCGCCCAGGCCGTCGCCCTGCGGATGTTGGCACCGTGCGGGCCGTTGCCGCTGCCGGCCCGGCCAGCAAGCGTGGCGGCCATGGCCGAACCTGTGCTGCCACTGTCCGATCGACTGACAGGCCTGCTCAACCCATTGCGACTGCGGCAAAGGGCTGCGGACCCTGCATCGCCCTGCCGCGCTGGATGCCTTTGCCAGTGCGCACAGCCAGTGGATGGCCGAAGGCCGGCAACTCAGCCATCAGGGCTGCCAGCGGCGCTTTGAGCAGGCAGGGGCGGCGCTGTGTGTCGACAATCTGGGCGCGGGCAACCCCACCCGCCCCGAGCGCTACATCAGCGCCTGGCTGAACTCAGCCAGCCACCGCGTCAACCTGCTGGAGCCCCGCACCGGCCATGTCGGTGTGGCCGAAGTCCGCGGCTACATCACCGTCTTCGTCTGCGAGATGGACACCGAGGCCAGAACAGTCCCGGGCCGTTGAAGCGCCGGCAGGCGCAGCTTGCGACCAGAAATCAGTCCAGCAAGGCCCGCGCAAACTCACGCGCATCAAAGGTCTGCAGGTCTTCCAGCTTTTCACCCACGCCGATGAAGTACACCGGCACGGGCGGTTTGGCGGGGTCCAGCCGCGCCCGGTCACGCGACCACAGCGCAATCGCCGCCAGCACACCGCCCTTGGCCGTGCCGTCGAGCTTGGTCACGATCAGGCCGGTCAGGCCCAGCGCCTCGTCGAAGGCCTTGACCTGGGACAGCGCGTTCTGGCCGGTGTTGCCATCCACCACCAGCAGCACCTCGTGCGGCGCGCTGGCCTCGGCCTTGGCGATCACCCGACGGATCTTCTTCAACTCTTCCATCAAATGCAGTTGCGTGGGCAGGCGGCCGGCGGTGTCGGCAATCACCACGTCACGCTTGCGGGCCTTGCCGGCGGTAACGGCGTCGAAGCACACGGCCGCCGGATCGGCGCCCTCCTGGCTGACGATCTCGACCCGGTTTCGGTCGGCCCACACGCCCAGCTGCTCACGCGCGGCGGCGCGGAAGGTGTCGGCTGCGGCCAGCAGCACGGTCTGGCCATGCTCGGCCAGATGGCGCGTGAGCTTGCCGATGCTGGTGGTCTTGCCGGCACCGTTCACGCCTACGACCATCATCACCGTGGGCTCGTGGCGGCCGACCTCCAGGCCCTGCTGCAGCGGCCGAAGCAGCGCAGTCAGCGCATCGGCCAGCAAGTCACGCACCAGTGCCGGATCGGTGGTCTTGCTGTCCTTGACCCGGCGCTTCAGGTCTTGCAGCAAGTACTCGGTGGCCCGCACGCCGGCGTCGGCCATCAGCAGCGCGGCCTCCAGTTCCTCGTAGAGCGCATCGTCGATGCGCGTGCCGGTGAAGACCTGACTGATGCTGGAACCGGTCTTGCGCAGGCCATGGCGCAGCTTGTCCATCCAGCCCTGACGCGGCACTGGCACTGGCACTGGCACTGGCACTGTCGGGGGGAGCGCCGCAGGCTGGTTGATCGACGGATCAACCGGCGTCGGTGCGCCTGCAAGCCGGCCCACCGCCTGCTTCCACCAGGATGCAGCCGCTGGCGCGGCGGGCACAGCCTGGGCAGCCGCAGCGCCGCTCGGCACTGCTGGCCCTGGCGTCGGCGACAACTCGTCCGGCATCACCGCAGGCGTCGGTGCGGCCTGGGCAAGGTCGGTCGCAAGGGGCTCGGCATCGGGCGCCACTCTGGCCAACTCGGTGTCCGCTGGTTCGGCACCGGCCGCTGTCTTTTTCTTGAAGAAGCTGAACATGGATGTCTTTTTCGCTGGCCCGGCCTTGCCGGGCGCCGTGATTTGGTGGCTATAATTGCAGGCTTTGGCGCTTTAGCTCAGCCGGTTAGAGCGACGGAATCATAATCCGCAGGTCCGGGGTTCGAATCCCTGAAGCGCCACCAGAACTTCGCCCCTTGCAGGCTTCGGCCCGCAAGGGGCTTTTTCTTGTGACGAGCGCTGTTGATGGCATGCCTGCCGGACCCGGTGACTATGATGAATGCCCAAGGGTCGGCCCTGCCGCGGCAGATCGGACAGCGGTCGAACCAGTCCCTTCATGGCCCCGGTCTGGCCAAAGGCATGCCCCATGTACAAGCGCATCATGATCGTGGTTGATGAAGGCGCGGTGGCCAGGTCGGCGCTGACCGAGGGCTTGGCCCTGGCGCGCGGAGAGTCGGCCGAAGTGCTGTTCTTCCATGTGCTGCCGAACTATGTGATGCCGGTGGCCGATGCGCCGGCACTGGTCTACCTGTCACCCGAGCAGCACCAGAAAGAAGTCGACCGCCTGGCTCGGCGCATCCTGGCCAGCGCTGCCACAGAGGCACGCAAGGCCGGCGTGGCGTCGCAGGGCGTGGTCGGCACCGACGCCGATGCCGCGAACTGCATTGCCGTGGCTGCCGGGCAGCGCGACTGCGACCTGGTGGTGATCGGCTCTCATGGCCGCAACGCGATGCAGCGTCTGATCTTCGGCAGCGTGGTCACACGCCTGATTCCGCTGGCCACGGTGCCGGTGCTGGTGTGCAAGCCGCCGACGCGCCGTGCGCGGGCCAGCCACAGCAAGGACGCGGCGCCGGTCACCGACGCAGACTGAGCGGCAGCGCTGCTCAGCGCTGCCTCAGCGGAATACCGGCGGCGTTCTCGTCGGCGCCCAGCACCGCCAGCAGCCCCGTCAAGTCTTGCTCCAAGCGGGTCAGCGTGGCCTCGTCCAGGCTGTCCAGGGCCTGCGGCAGCACGCCGGCAAACGGGCCCGGCACGCGCTGCAGCACCTTGGCCCCAGCGGGCAGCAAATGCAGTTGCACCGCACGCCGGTCGGGCGCGTCCTTGCGCACCTGAATCAGGTCCTGCGCCACCAATGACTTGACCAGATTGCTGGCCGTCGGCTGGCGGATGTCCATCGCCTGCGCCAAGTCGTTCACGCCGACCCCGGGCCGGTCGCGCACCACGCTGAGCGCCCAGACCTGGGCCCCGCCCACGCCGGCCTGCTTCTCGACCTGCTGGAAATGGGTTTTCACCGCGTTGAAAACCAGCCTGAACTGGCGCAGCACTCGGGTCGATGCCTGGTCGGACACCGGCATCGGCAGCGCCGCAGGCTTGCGGGCCCGGGCTGGCTTGGCTGCGGTGGAAACTTGACGGGTGGCCATGGGGCGCAAACGCAGTTGGCGCTGCAGGGGCTGAAAAGGACCACACGATACCGCCATCCGCAGGCCACTTCGGATGTTCAGGTCACGCTGCGCGAACGGGATCTCGATCTTGCGCAAGGCCAGCTCGTCGTCCAGCGCTCACATCAGCCGGGCATGTGTGCGCGCGGGGTGGCTGGTCAGCTCGCGGACCGCCCAGGCGATGAGCTCCTGGTTCACCGAGCTGTCGCCATAGGCGATCAGCCACACGGCGCTGCGCATCTTGCCGCCGTCGATCACATCCTCGGCGCGGGCGGTGGCGTCGATGCCGGCCTCGCGCAACAGTTCCTTGAGCGTGCCGCAGGCCACGCCGAAGGGGATGTGCACGCGGCGGTTGGCGTCGTCCGGGGTCCAGTTCACGACCCGGCCGTTGATGAACTGCTGTTGGGCACCAGCACGTCCAGCGCGTCGTTGCGGGTGATGCGGATGTAGCGCATGGCGATCTCGCGCACATGGCCGTTGACGCCGCTCTCCAACTCGACGAAGTCGCCCACTTGCAGGTTGTGCTCCATCAGGATGATCACGCCCGGGACAAAGTCGCTGAAGATGTTCTGCAACCCGAAGCCCAGGCCCACCGCCAGCGCGCTGCCCAGCGGCGCGATATGGTTGATATCGATGCCCGGCTCGTTCAGCCCCAGCACCGTGCCTACCACCCACACCGCGCAGTGCAGCCGTCGGCTGAACATGTGGCTGCACGCGGCTTTCCAGGGCTCACCCGCGCAGCGCCGATCGGGATAGGGGCCAGCCGTTGCAGGCTGGGCCCCTCCCACACCGCCCGGCATGCGGGTCCGCACCGGGCGGTTCGAGAGGTTGAGGTCAGTAGAACTTGGGCACACCCAGGCGGTCGAAGTGGGCAATGGGCAGAAGTCGGTTCACCCCCAGGGCGCTGGTGTGCCACCAAAGTCTGAGGTTGCCAGCAATGCACCGCGCTTCGTCCACGCGGGCACCCAGCTTGCGCAACTCACGGTAGGCCGTCGGCCCGCGTTTCCAGTGCTTGAGTTGCACGGCGCGCAGCCGGTGCCGCAGCCACTGATCCAGCTCCTGCATCACTGTGGGCGTCTGTGCCAGCCGGAAGTACGCCTTCCAGCCCGGCACGTAGGCCCGCAGGTCTGCGGCGATCTGTTCCAGACTGCGGCCCCCGCTGCGGCGCGTGAGCTGCCGGATGCGGTCGCGCAACTTGTCCAGTGCCTGGCTCGCAACCGCCAACTTGGGACCCGACTTGGACACCCGCAAGCAATAGCCCAGGAACTCGCGCCCCCACACCGATTGCTCTCGACCAGGCTGGCGATGCCCAGCGTTCGCTTGCTCAGCACCTGCCAGGGGTGCAGGCTGGAGCCCAGCTCGTACAGGATCAGGCACAGCGCGATTTCCACCAACGGGCGGGCGCCGTCCAGGTCTTGCTCGGAAAGCAGTGCCATGAAGCCGGTGATGGTGGGCGGCCAGCCTGCCGCCCAAGGTGCCAAAGGCCAGCAGCACGCCAGTGGGGATCAACAGCTTGACCTGCGGCCATCGGGTCAGTGAAGTCGCATGGCGATGCCGGCGTTCTCCGCCAGGCACCCGCAAACCACGGCCACGACGACCGCGCAGCAATCGGCAATTTGGGCTGCACCGCGAGAACGCCAGCCGAGACGGCCACCCAACAATTCGCCCAGCAAGCTCTCGTCCGGCGGCAACACTGGGCGCAAGCTCAAGCGCAGGCCTTCCTGGCCGCACCACTTGTCGATCGATGCGGCCGGGTGGGGAAGAATCGGCTAGCGCGGCGCAGTGGAGGGCGGGGGGGCGGGATGCCGGTAGGAAGGATGGGCGCGTGGGAGAGTGGAGGGACAGCAGCATCCGGGCATCCATG
>JANOWE010000144.1:0-7254 GCA_031417735.1 Betaproteobacteria bacterium | reverse complement strand
TGCATCGCCTTCGATCGCCAGGAGCTCGACGCCTGGGCCGACGCGTATATTCGTGAGCGAGGGCGCCCGAGTCGCAAGTCGACGAAAGGAGCAGTTCCATGCGAACTCGGACACCAGGCATCCTCTGCGATCGGTCCGGCGAACGGACGGTCAACAAGCAATACAAGGGCGAACGCGTCTTCGCCAGGCTCGGCAAGGTCAGCCAAGACTGCGCCGAAGTCTGGCTCAGGGCGCGGCAGGCCGAGGTCGATGCCAGGCGCGAACACGAACTTCGAGAAGGCGCTGAGCAGCTGTTCGCAGCTGCTGCACAAAAGTACCTGATCGAGTGCAAGCAGCGAGGGGTCCGCACCTTGGACGTCATCTCGTACCACGTGACCATCCTGCTGCCGTATATCGGCAGCCTGCCTCTGCGGGACGTCTGGAACGACGCCCTGGAGGGCTTCAAGGATGAGCGCGCGGCCGAAGGCGCCAAGAACGCGACGATCAATCGCAGCCTTGAGGTCGTGCGCACGGTGCTCAACCGTGCGACCCGCGTCTGGCGCACCCACGGTAAGCCATGGCTCTTGTCATCGCCGTTGATCGAGATGCTCGACGAGCGGCAGCAGAGGCGACCGCCCTACCCGATCACCTGGTCGGAGCAGGCGGAGTTGATGAAGCACCTGCCGGCGCACCTGCAGCGCATGGTGCTCTTCGCGCTCAACTGCGGCGCACGCGACGACAACGTGTGCCGGCTGCAGTGGGCCTGGGAGCGCAAGGTGCCGGAGTTGGAGCGCAGCGTCTTCGTGATCCCCGCTGCGGAGTTCAAGGGCCAGCGACCCCACGTGCTGATCCTGAACGACGTGGCGACCAGGATCGTCGAAGAGTGCCGCGGGGACCATGACGAGTTCGTGTTCGTCTGGCGTCGGGAGCGCGTGAAGAACATCGAGGACGAACCGGTGATGCCGTACCGGCCGGTCCAGACGATGAACAACACCGCGTTCCAGAACGCCAGGCGGGCCGCCAAGCTCGAACGGGCCCGCGTGCACGACCTGCGCCACACCTTCGGCCAAAGGCTGCGGGAAGCCGGCGTGACGGAAGAAGATCGCGCCTTGTTGCTGGGGCATGCCCTGACCGGCATGCCGCAGCACTACGCCACTGCCACGATCGCGCGTCTGGTAGAGGCGGCCAACAAGGTGCGCGAGACGCGCGACCGAACCACGCTGCTGCGGGTGGTCAACGGATGAGGTCAGGAAAAGTCGCGCAGAAAGTCGCGCACAAAGAAAAACGGGCTAGACGCCGAAGCGTCTAACCCGTTGTTCTAGAACGCAATGTTCTGGTGCGGCTGGCAGGAATCGAACCCACGACCCCTTGGTTCGTAGCCAAGTACTCTATCCAGCTGAGCTACAGCCGCGCAGCCGCAGAGTATATACCGAATTGTGAGGTCGCCAAAGACGGGCTGCCCATCATTCGATGGTCGCGGCGGCCTGCCAGCAGGCCTGAACACGTGCCTCGTCGCCCTGCTCGGTGGCCAGGCGCGCCAATGCCAGCCAGGCCTGACGGCGAGCGCGCGGCTGCAGGCGGCTGTCGTTGGCGGCCTGCTCCAGCGGACGGCGGGCGGTGCCCCATAGCTGGCGCTCCAGGTAGACCGCGCCCACTGCACCCTGGACGGCGGCGTCATTCGCGCAAAGGCGCTGGGCCTGCTCGACCCTGGGCAACCAGTCGGCACCGATGCCGGCCACGGCGTCAACCAAGGCCAGCGCCGCCTGGTGGCGGCCATCTGCATCCAGCGAGGCCAGGTTGTCCCACAAGGGCCGCAGCCAGAGCCGGGCCTCGTCGTGGGCACCCAGGGCCACGGCGCGCTGTGCCGCGCGCGCGGCAACAAAGGGGTCACGCTGGTCGGCGGCATCAAACTGCTGCCAGGCGCGGCGCAGCTGGTCCATGTCATGCGCGTCGTCCAGTGTCTCGAACGCCAGCGAATGCAGCAGACCGGCCGCAGCCACCCTGGAAAACGCCTGGTGGTTGGCCAGCAGGCGCGCGGTGTGCAGCGCGTCCATGGGCCGGCGCTCAAGTCGGGCTGCCTGCATTTTCAGCCGCAAGGCCTGGGTGCGGCGCGCTGCGCCGGGTTGCAACTCTGCCAGCAGCGCCATGGCACGCGGGCCGTCGCGGTCGTCCAGCGCCCATTCTGCGGCGAGCAGCCTGGCGCCGTCGTCAACCGCTGCGGCATGGCCACGCCCGCTCAGTTTCAGCGCCTGTTGAACCAGGATGTCGCGCCGCACGCGGTCTTGCAGGCGGTGCAGGCTGGCCGCGCCCATCAGCCGCGCCAGCATGCGGAATTCGCGGTCAGCACGCAGCGCGTCGACATCGTCGTGGATGTCGATGGCGCGCTGCGCTGCCTTGTGCGAACGGCTGTAGCGACCCGCAAAGTACTCGCCCACGGCGTCGCGCAGAGCGGCCTGGGCAGCGCGCTCAACCCGCAACGCGCGCCATTGGCGGGCCCGGGTGGGCAGGCCGAGCAGGGCATTCACCGCATGCACGGCCGAGATCACGACGAAGCCCACCGCCAGCGCGGCCAGCACAAAGAAGTTCAGCGACAGGTCGAGTCGCCAGCCTGACCAATAGAAGGTGACCAGGCCGTCGTTGTCGCCAAAAGTCAGTGCGGCGACCACCGCCACCGCAAACAACAGCACCAGCCAGATGACGTTGCGCATCGGGTTCAGAGACTGGAGTCCAGCGGCTGGGGGCTCATCGCCCGGACTGGGCCGCTGTCAATGCGGCCAGTGACTCGTCGGGCTTGGGCAGGTTGAGCAGACGCGACTGGCCTGCAACCTGGCGCATCAGATCGGTCGTGCCGATGACCCGCTTGTGGCTGGCGTCGAAATAGCGGTCAAGTGCCGATTGCGCGTCTCGCAGGTCGCTTTGCACGGTGTCGAACTGGCGCGACAACAGTGCCAGACGGGCGTTGAGCAGGCGCAGCTTCAGGTTCTCGCGCAGGAAATAGGCATGGTCGGGGGCCAGCAACATGGCCTCGGGATGGTCGATCTGGGTCACCCGCACCAGAGCGCGCAGCTCTTGCAGCACACCATCGGAGACCTGAACCCAGGTCGCACCCAGCCATGGCCACCAGCCGGCCAGGCCATGTCCCTTGTCGGCGGCGGCGGCAGCCACGGCCGCCGCCGAAGCCGCGCGTGCGGCCGCAACCGCGCTGGTCGAAGCAGTCCGTGTATTGGCCGCCGTTGACGGCCGGCCCTGGTACTGGCTGAGCAGCGGCAGGTCGTCGACCGCGCGAATGGTTTCGTCCAGCTTGATGGCCAGGCTGCCGACGTCGGCCACAGCCACCGCCCTGGCCCGGTCCAGGTCGCGCACCAGGGCCCGGCGCACCCGCTCCAGCCGGGGCTGGACCATGCGGCCCACGCGCTCTTCGGCCTGACGCAGCGCCTGCACCAGAGGCTCGGCACTGCCGGTGATGGCGCCTTGCTGCATGGCCACGCGCAAGGCCGCATCGATGTCGGCCAGGGCGTTTTCGTCGCGTGAGCGGGACAACTGCTGGATCAGCTCTTCGAGCTGCGAGCGCTGCATCGCGGTTTCGGACACCCGCGCGTCGAGCAGACTCATCCGGGTTTCGGTGGACTGCGCGGCGTCCTGGGCCTGCTTGGCCAGCGAGCGGGCCTCGATGGACTGCGTCTGCATGTCCTGCTGACGGCGCACCAGTTCCTGCTCCAGCGCCTTGACCCGCTGCTGGCCCAGCAGCGTGAGCGTGAGACTGGCCACGCTGAGCGCGCCAATCACCGCCGCCACGACGATCAGGGCTGGGCCCGACAGGGTGGTGGTGGTGGTGGTGGTGGTGGTGGCGGGCGCTGCAGCCGGCGCTGCCACCGCTGCGGGTGGAGGCGCGGCCGCCGCTGCTGAGGCCGCTGCGGCGTCGCTGGCGGCGGCCGGATCGGCGGGGTTGGCGTTGTGATTCACGGTTGGCCGGCATTGTATCGGCGCACCCTGGGCGGGCGAATCTGGGCCGGTCAGGACCGCAGCCCGACCGCTCAGCGCCCAGCGGGCGCCAAGGCCTGGGCCACGGCTTCCGGCGACGGCTGCACCAGCGCCACGCGCTCAAAGCCCAGGTCCCGGGCCGCCTGGGCAATGCGCGCATGCGTGGCCAGCGCCCGGGCGGCCTGCCAGCGCACAGGCGGCGCCAGGCCGGAGAGGTGGCGCACAGCCTCGCTGCTGCTGAACAACCAGCAATACGCCTGCGGCCTGGCCAGGGCATCGCCGGCCAGCGCTTGCGCAGAGGGGTCCCAAGCAGGCGCCTGACGCGCATAGGCCTGCAGCGCCTGAACCTGGGCGCCGGCCGCGCGCAGCTGTTCACCCAGCCAGTTGCGGCCCAGCTCTGCGCGCACGATCAGGCAGCGCGCGCCGGCCCAGGCGCGGCGAGCCTGCAGGCGCGCCCACAGCGCTTCGCTGTCAAAAGAATCGGTGCTGGCGTCGGGCGTGACCAGGCATGACGCCGGCACGCCGTGCGCGCTCAGCGCAGCGGCCGTGCCCGCACCCGGGCTGCCGGCCAAAACCTGGCCAGGCCAGACCAGGCCGGCCGGCGCCAGATCAAAAAAACCTTGCACGGCCGACGGGCTGACAAATACCACCAGCGCCTGCTGCGTCAGTGCCGCCCAGGCCAGCTGCACGGCCTGCGGGTCGGGCGCGGCCGCGATGCGCAGCAGCGGCAGGGCCTGGGCCTGCTGGCCCAGGCGGCGCAGCGCGGCCACCCAGTCGTCAGCCTGCGGCTGGGGCCGGGTGACCAGCACCAGTGGCCCGCCGCCGGTCATGGCGCGGTGCTGGCCAGGTAGGCCTGTGCGCCCTGGTCCAACAGCTGCCGGGCCGCTTGCTCACCCAGGGCGCTGGCGGCGGTGGTGGCGTCATCCGCGCTGAAAAGATCTTGCCTGATGTCGGCCTGAACCTGGACCTGCAGCAAGGGCCGGAGCGGCCGACCGGCATCCCCTACCGCTGCACGCAGCACCAGCGTGCCACCCTGCCACCGTGCATGCGCGGCCAGGGGCACGCTGCAACTGCCGCCCAGGGCGCGCGAGACCGCGCGCTCGGCATGGCAGGCCAGCCAGGTCGGCCGGTGCAGCAGGCCGGCCAGCAGCGTGGCCAGGTCCCGATCGTCGCTGCGCAATTCGATGCCCAGCGCGCCCTGTCCAGCGGCCGGCAACATGGTCTCGGGCTCGAAGCAGCAGCGAATGCGCGCGGCCAGGCCCAGACGCTTCAGGCCCGCCGCGGCGAGCACGATGGCGTCGAAGCCGCCCGCATCCAGCTTGCCCAGCCGGGTGTCGAGGTTGCCGCGCAGCGGCTCGATGCGCAGGTCGGGCCGCTGCGCCAGCAACTGCACCACGCGGCGCAAGCTGGACGTGCCCACCACTGCGCCCAGGGGCAGGGCCTGCAGGCTGTCAAAGTGCTTGCTGACAAAGGCGTCGCGCGGGTCTTCGCGTTCCAGCACGGCGGCCAGCACAAAGCCCTCGGGCAGGTTCATCGGCACATCCTTGAGCGAATGCACGGCCAGGTCGGCGCGGCCGTCGGCCAGCGCCTGCTCCAGCTCCTTGACGAACAGGCCCTTGCCGCCGATCTTGCTCAGGCTGCGGTCCAGGATCTGGTCGCCCCGGGTGGTCATGCCCAGCAGTTCAACGCCCAGACCTTGCTGCTGCAGCAAGGCCTGCACATGTTCGGCCTGCCACAGGGCCAGGCGGCTCTGGCGTGTGGCGATCTTCAGCTTCTGTTTCATCGTGGCCGGATTATCGCCAGGCCCCACTTGCAGCCGCTGGTAGCATGCCAGCAGAGCCGTCTATCGGTAACTAAGTTACAGATAAAGAACAGAACCATGCCCAATCCCGATCAGCCCGACAAGCTCAAGATCCTGCGCGTAAAAGCAGCTTCAACTATGGCGGTGAACGACGCTGCGGCGAAGAACAAACCCTTGGTCGAAGATATCCGGTTACTTGGCCGCATCCTGGGTGACGTGATCCGCGAGCAGGAAGGCGCCGAGGCCTTTGAGCTGATCGAACGCGTGCGCCAGCTGTCGGTGGGCTACCGGCTGAAGAACGACGCATCGGCCGGCCGTGTGCTCGACCGGCTGCTGAAGAACCTGTCGGGCGACCAGACCGTCAGCGTGATCCGTGCCTTCAGCTACTTCTCGCACCTGGCCAACATCGCCGAAGACCGCCACCATGTGCGCCGCCGCCAGCACCACAGTGCGCAGGGCCATCTGCAGGAAGGCTCGTTGGCCATGACCTTCGAGCGCCTGCACAAGGCCGACCTGCGCGCGGCCGATGTGGCCGCCGTGCTGGCCCAGGCTTTTGTGTCGCCGGTGCTCACCGCCCACCCGACCGAGGTGCAGCGCAAAAGCATTCTGGATGCCGAGCGCGCGGTGGCCGAACTGGTGGGCCAGCGCGACGAGCTGCACACCGATGCCGACCTGCGTGAGAACGAGGTGATGCTGCGCGCCCGCATCACCCAGCTCTGGCAGACGCGCATGCTGCGCTACACCAAGCTCACGGTGTCCGACGAAATCGACAACGCGCTGTCGTATTACCAGAGCACCTTCTTGCGCCAGATTCCGCGCCTGTACCGCGAAATCGAGCAGCGCCTGCCCGGCCACACCGTGCCCAGCTTTCTGCGCATGGGTCAGTGGATTGGCGGCGACCGCGACGGCAACCCCAATGTCAGTGCGGCGACTCTCAGGCTGGCGATGTCGCGCCAGGCCGAGGTGGCGCTGCGCTTCTACCTGGTCGAGGTGCATGCGCTGGGCGCCGAGCTGTCGATCAGCGAGATGCTGGCCGGCGTCACGCCCGCGATGCGCGCGCTGGCCGACGCCTCACCCGACAAGAACCCGCACCGCGAGGACGAGCCCTACCGTCGCGCGCTGATCGGCATTTATGCCCGGCTGGCCGCCACGCTGCAGGCCCTGACCGGCACCCAGGCGCTGCGCCATGCCGTGCCGCCGCAAAACGCCTACGGACAGCCGCAAGAGCTGCTGGGCGACCTGCGCGTGATCGAGGCCTCGCTGCACGCCCACCATGCGCAGGCGCTGGTGGCACCTCGGCTGGCGCCGCTGATCCGCGCGGTGCAGGTGTTCGGCTTCCACCTGGCCACGCTGGACCTGCGCCAAAGCTCGGACAAGCATGAAGCGGTGCTGGCCGAGTTGCTGGCCAAGGCCCGGCTCGAGACCGACTACAGCGCGCTGGACGAATCCGCCCGCCGCACGCTCTTGCTGCGCTTGCTCAACGACGCGCGGCC
>JANOWE010000143.1:0-7824 GCA_031417735.1 Betaproteobacteria bacterium | reverse complement strand
AGGCCTTCCAGCAGGATTTCAGAAAAGCCACGTTCGGTGGCGTCGCCACGGGTGCTGGTGTAGTTCATGGTCCGGGTCTGCGGCGGTCAGCTCAGCTCTTCCTTGCGGATGGACACGATGGGTGCCAGCACGCTGGCCAGGTCCTGCATCCGGGCCAGGGCCTGGCGCATGCGGCCTTCCACCGTGTCGTGGGTCAGGATGATCAGGTCGGTCTGCTTCTCGCCCTCGGCGCTCTCGCGCTGGATCACCGCGTCGATGGAGATGTCGTGCTCGGCCAGGATGGTGGTGATGCGGCTGAGCACGCCGGCCTCGTCGGCCACCTGCAGGCGCAGGTAGAAGGCGGTGACCACTTCATCGATGGCCAGGATGCGGGTATCGGCCAGCTCACCGGGCTGGAAGGCCAGGTGCGGCACGCGGTGGTCGGGGTCGGCGGTGTGCAGCCGGGTGATGTCGACCAAGTCGGCCACCACGGCGCTGGCGGTGGGCTCGGCGCCCGCTCCCTTGCCGTAGTACAGCGTGGTGCCCACGGCGTCGGCCTGCACCACCACCGCGTTCATCGCGCCTTCGACATTGGCGATCAGCCGCTTGACCGGCACCAGCGTGGGGTGCACGCGCAGCTCGATGCCGCCCACATCGTCGCGCCGCTTGGTGATGCCCAGCAGCTTGATGCGGTAGCCCAGTTGCTCGGCATGGCGGATGTCGGCGGCCTGCAGGCCGGTGATGCCTTCGATGTGCGCGCGGTCGAACTGCACCGGCACGCCAAAGGCGATGGCCGCCATCAACGTGGCCTTGTGCGCGGCGTCCACACCCTCGATGTCGAAGGTCGGGTCGGCCTCGGCATAGCCCAGGCGCTGGGCTTCTTTGAGCACCACGCCGAAGTCCAGGCCCTTGTCGCGCATCTCGCTCAGGATGAAGTTGGTGGTGCCGTTGATGATGCCGGCCACCCACTCGATGCGGTTGGCAGTCAGGCCCTCGCGCAGCGCCTTGATGATCGGGATGCCGCCGGCCACGGCCGCCTCGAAGGCCACCACCACGCCCTTGGCCTGGGCGGCGGCAAAAATCTCATTGCCATGCACGGCCAGCAAGGCCTTGTTGGCGGTGACCACATGTTTGCCGGCGGCAATGGCCTCCAGCACCAGGGCCTTGGCGATGCCGTAGCCACCGATCAGCTCGACCACGATGTCGATCGCCGGGTTGGCAATCACTGCCCGCGCGTCGGCCACCACCGCCACGCCCTCACCGACCACGCTGCGGGCACGCGCGGTGTCCAGGTCGGCCACCATGCTGATCTCGATGCCGCGCCCGGCGCGGCGGCGGATTTCCGCCTGGTTGCGTTGCAGCACCTTGAAGGT
The DNA here is from genome assembly GCA_031417735.1 of Betaproteobacteria bacterium. Taxonomy (GTDB): domain Bacteria; phylum Pseudomonadota; class Gammaproteobacteria; order Burkholderiales; family Burkholderiaceae_C; genus Pseudaquabacterium. The sequence goes on along the minus strand of JANOWE010000143.1, from coordinate 6,472 downwards.
GCCGGCGCCCACGGTGCCGATGCCGAGCAGGCCGACCTGGATGGGTTTCATGGCTAGGATTCCTTGTTGTTCTAGGTTCAGGCCGAATGGCGTTTGCGGTAATGCGCCAGAAAGCGCTCGATGCGGCCGATGGCCTCGGCCAGGTCGTCCATATTGGGCAGGAACACGAGCCGGAAATGGTCGGGCTGGTGCCAATTGAAGCCGGTGCCCTGCACGATCAGCACCTTCTCTTCGGCCAGCAGCTCGTAGGCAAACTGCTGGTCGTCGGCAATCGGATACAGCTTGGGGTCGAGCCGGGGGAACATGTACAGCGCGGCCTTGGGCTTGACCACGGACACGCCCGGAATCTGCGTCAGCAGATCGTAGGCCAGGTCGCGCTGCTTGCACAGCCGGCCGGTGGGCGCGACCAGGTCCTTGATGCTCTGGTAGCCGCCGAGCGCGGTTTGTATCGCCAGCTGTCCCGGCGTGTTCGAGCACAGCCGCATCGAGGCCAGCATGTTCAGGCCCACGATGTAGTCGCCGGCATGCCGCTTGTCGCCCGAGACGATCATCCAGCCCGCGCGGTAGCCGCAGCTGCGGTAGTTCTTGCTCAGGCCGTTGAAGGTGACGAACAGCACATCGTCGGCCAAGGAGGCGATGCTGGTGTGCTGGGCCTCGTCGTACAGCGTCTTGTCGTAGATCTCGTCGGCGTAGATGATCAGCTGGTGCTGGCGAGCAATCTCGACGATGCCTTGCAGCACCTCTGGCGGGTACAGCGCACCGGTCGGGTTGTTCGGGTTGATGACCACGATGCCCCGGGTGCTGGGCGTGATCTTGCGGCGGATGTCGTCCAGGTCGGGCAACCAGCCCGAGCCTTCGTCGCACAAATAGTGCACCGGCGTGCCACCGGACAGCGACACCGACGCCGTCCACAGCGGGTAGTCGGGCGCGGGCACCAGGATCTGATCGCCCGTGTTGAGCAGCGCGTTCATGCTCATGGTGATGAGCTCGGAGGCACCGTTGCCCAGGTAGACATCGTCCACCGTCACGCCGGCGATCTGCTTTTCCTGCGAATAGTGCACCACCGACTTGCGCGGCGCGAACAAGCCCTTGCTGTCGGTGTAGCCGGCGCTGTGCGGCATGTTGCGGATCATGTCCTGCACGATCTCGTCGGGCGGCTCCAGCCCGAACACGGCCAGGTTGCCGATGTTGAGCTGGATGATCTTGTGCGCTTCTTCCTGCATCTGCCTGGCCTTGTCCAGTACCGGCCCCCGGATGTCGTAGCAGACGTTGGCCAGCTTGGCTGACTTGAGGATGGGCTTCAAGGGACGGGCTCCTGGCAGGCGGGCTGGGCGCAGCGCAGGCTGGGCCGGGCTGCCCCCGGGCCGATGCTGCACTGCAAAACCTATAATTTTAGCCCTGGGTCCGCTGGCCGGTGGCTGGCTTGGTGGCCCATCACCCGAGGAAGGCCCTGCCATGAAGTTTCAGCCCGACCAGATGGCCGGTACCAATGTCATCAGCCGCCACGAACCCGGCCTGCTTTGGGTTGGCAACCAGCGCCACCAGCGCAGCCTGCTGGTGCCCTGGCGGGGTGATGTGCTGCCCTGGGCCGCGCAATCAACCGACGACCTGACCGAGGCCCATTTCGAGGCCTTGCTGGCGCTCAAACCCGAACTGGTGATATTCGGCAGCGGGCCGAAGCTGAAGTTTGTACCGCCCGGCCTGATGCGCTCTCTGATCGCCCGGAGCATTGGCGTGGAGACCATGGACACCGGCGCTGCCTGCCGCACTTTCAACGTGCTGGTGGCCGAAGGGCGGTGCGCTGTGGCGGCCTTGCTGCTGCCACCGCAGACCTGAACAGACGGTCAAATCAAGCTCATTGCAAGGCCGCACAGGCATCGCGCAACGGCAGACAGGCGCCGTAACTTTATAATCGGCGATTGCCCATACACCAGCTTGCGCCGGAGCAGCCCCGCCAGACCCTCAAGATCCACCTCGAACGCAGCCCAGCCCCGCAGCCCGGCTGCCGCCAGACCCCATCGGCCTGCCATTCCAGCACAAGCACACAACGCCCGCCCATGACGCCAGCACTGAACAAAAACCTGCCCGACTTTGACGCACTTGCCACCAATGGCGTGAAGTTCACTCCGCAGGCATACACCGGGCAAGCGGTGGTGCTGTACTTCTATCCGAAGGACCATACACCCGGGTGCACCACTGAAGCGATGCAATTCCGCGACAAGCACAAGGACTTTTTGAAGGCCGGTGCGGTGGTGTTTGGCGTCTCGCGCGACAACATGAGCTCGCATGAGAAGTTCCAGCAGAACCTGGAACTGCCCTTCGAGCTGATCGCCGACACCGAAGAAAAGCTCTGCCACATGTTCGGCGTGGTCAAGAACAAGATCATGTACGGCAAGAAGGTCAAGGGCATCGAGCGCAGCACCTTCCTCATCGACCCCAGCGGCATGCTGTGCGCCGAATGGCGCGGCATCAAGGTTGCCGGTCATGTGGACGAAGTGCTCAAGGCCGTGAAAGAATTGAAGAAATCGACCTGATCTCGGTTGCCGGCCCGGCAGTCACCGACCCCAGGGCATTTGTGCATAATCAATTCATGCCCCTGAGTCAGCCGACGCGTCTGCCCTGACCCAACCAAGCCGCACAGTTTCCTGTGCGGCTTTTTTGTTTGGCGTGCCTGAACTGTGGCCGCCCACACCGACCAAGACCACCATGCCACTGCCCAAGCCCCCCACTGCCAAAGCCGCCCTGCTCTCCAGCGCCGACCTCGACACCCGGGCCGCCCCCCGCGCAGACAAGCGCGGCGGCAAATCGCGCGCCGAGCCTGTGTTGCCCGCCTCGCTTGACCTGTTCGACGGCACCCATGCCCAGGCGCCCGCCCGCTCCGTCAGCGTCAGCGCAGCGCAGGCTCGAGGCAGCGCCGGGCTGCCCGTCAAGCAGCCGAGCCTGGCCAGGGCACCTGCACCGGCACCTGCACCCATGCCTGTTGCGGCACCTGCGGCTGGCTCCTCGGCTTTCGCATCGACCACGGCAATGGCCAGTGCGCCTGACGCCGCAGCCCTGCCGCCGGCCAGGTCCAGGCCACGCAAGTCACACCACAGCGGCCCGGCCAAGCTGTTTGTGCTGGACACCAATGTGCTGATGCACGACCCGATGAGCCTGTTCCGCTTTGAGGAGCACGACGTCTTCCTGCCGATGATCACGCTGGAGGAACTGGACGGCCACAAGAAGGGCATGAGCGAAGTGGCGCGCAACGCGCGCCAGGTCAGCCGCGCGCTGGACGCACTGGCCAGCCTGGCGCCCGACAAGCCCCAGCTGGATGCGCAGGAGGGCATTGCCCTGGCCAAGACCGGCCACCGCGATGCCGGCGGCAAGCTGTTTTTCCAGACCACGTTCCTGGACATCAAGCTGCCGGTGGGCCTGCCCCAGGGCAAGGCCGACAACCAGATCCTGGGCGTGGTGCAGTCGCTGCGCGAGCAGCAGCCGCAGCGCGCGGTGGTGCTGGTGTCCAAGGACATCAACATGCGCATCAAGGCCCGTGCGCTGGGCCTGGCCGCCGAGGACTATTTCAACGACAAGGTGCTCGAAGACGGCGACCTGCTCTACACCGGCGCGCTGGCACTGCCGGCCGACTTCTGGGACCACCATGGCAAGACCATGGAAAGCTGGCAGCAAAGCGGCGTGACCTTCTACCGCATCTCGGGCCCGCTGGTGCCCGTGCTGATGGTCAATCAGTTCGTCTACCTTGAGCAGCCCGGCGCGGCAGCGCTGCATGCCCGGGTGGCCGAGATCACCGGCAAGACTGCCGTGCTGCGCACGCTGAAGGACTACAGCCATGCCAAGAACGCGGTCTGGGGCGTGACCGCGCGCAACCGCGAGCAGAACTTTGCGCTCAACCTGCTGCTCGACGCCGACTGCGACTTTGTCTCCCTGACCGGCACCGCCGGCACCGGCAAGACGCTGATGACCCTGGCCGCCGCGCTGTCGCAGGTGCTGGACGAGCGGCGCTACAGCGAGATCATCGTCACCCGCGTCACCGTGCCGGTGGGCGAGGACATCGGCTTCCTGCCCGGCACCGAGGAAGAAAAGATGGGCCCCTGGATGGGTGCGCTGGACGACAACCTGGAGGTGCTGGCAAGGGGTGACGGCTCGGCCGGTGAATGGGGCCGCGCGGCAACACAGGATCTGGTGCGCAGCAAGATCAAGATCAAGAGCCTGAACTTCATGCGCGGGCGCACCTTTTTGAACAAGTTCGTCATCATCGACGAGGCGCAGAACCTGACGCCCAAGCAGATGAAGACCCTGATCACCCGCGCCGGGCCGGGCACCAAGATCGTCTGCCTGGGCAACCTGGCCCAGATCGACACGCCCTACCTGACCGAAGGCTCGTCGGGCCTGACCTATGCGGTCGACCGCTTCAAGGGCTGGCCGCATTCGGGCCACATCATGCTGGCCCGAGGCGAGCGCTCAAGGCTGGCCGACTTCGCGTCCGAGGTGCTTTGACCGACGGCGGCCGGCCACCAGCGCCAGGCCGGCCAGCGCCACCAGCATCATCGACGAAGGCTCGGGCAAGGCCTGCGCGTTGGTGTTCTGCTGCGGCCCGCCGTAGGCCAGCGCGTTGCGGAACAGCTGCGCATAGTCGCCCGAGGCATGGCCGTGGATGGCCACATTGGGAAACAGCGACACGTTGAGCACATTGCCGGCGGCGTTGACACCGACAAAGGGCCGGCCGTCGCTCCACGAGGCCAGCAGCGTCGCCCCACTGTCCAGCGCCAGCCAGTCTCCGTTGTAATAGCTGCTGGAGACCGCGTTCACGCCGTTGAACAGCGCGTTGCCGCTGTCATGGCTGCCCAAGGTCACCGAGTGGTAGGCGTCCGTCGTGCCACCCGTGAAGGGGTTGTAGCCATGGCTGGTGATGCGCCCGCCAAAACCGCCAAAGCTGTCGTAGTAGCCGAGGAAGGTGGACAGCACCACCCGGCCGCCCTGGTCGGCATAGTCGGCCAGCACATTGCCCAGGCCGCTGGCCGGGCCGCAGTTGGCCCAGACCAGCACCGAGCTGTACTGCTGCAGCGTGGCCAGTGACGGGGCTGCCGAACCGTCACAGGCCGAATTGGCCGTCGAACCGGACAGGTCGAACCGGGTGTCACTGCCCAGGATGTCGGCCATCGTCGCATCGACGCCCCAGTCGTAGCCCAGGAACAGGGTCTTGATGGGTGCGGCGCTGGCGCTTGATGCCAGCAGCGCGGTCACCGCGGCAGCCATCGCCAGCCGGGCAGGCATGGCCACGTACTTGAGTTTCGGGTTCTGGTTGAAGCGCAGCGAAAGCGGCATGAGGATCTTCTCCGGTGGTTGGCAAGCTGCCAATGCTCGGCCATTTGCCTGCACAGCTTCTGGCACAAGCACACGCACCAGGCCATCACGCGGCCACCCGGCAGTGACGGATGTCACCCCCGCGCAGAGTGTGGCGCGCCAGGCTGTTGGCTATCCGCCCAGCCGCGCCACCGCACGCTTGGGGTTGAGCAGCACCCGCCGGCCGTCTGCGCTGCGGTCGGCGCTGCTCACCATCAGCTCGATCACCTGCTCGGGCGTCAACGTGGGCTTGATCGCCAGCAGCTTGGCCGCCAGGTTGGCGACCTGGGGCGCGGCCATCGAGGTGCCGGACAAGGCCACCCTCGCGCCACCGGGCAGGACGCTTTCGACCTGGTAGCCGTTGGCATGCAGTTTGACGGTGGGGCCGAAGCTGGTGAACGGTGCCTCATCGCCGGCTCGGTCCACCGCGCCCACCGTGACCAGGTTGGGCAGCACGATGTCGGCCGGCATGTCCTCGTCAAAGCTGGCATCGCTGTTGCTGTTGCCCGCGGCCGTGATGAACAGGATGCCGGGCGCGCTGGCGAACGCACGGGTCAGCGCGTTCTTGCCGATGTCGAACAACTCGCGTGCCAACGCCTTGCGCTGCGCGGCGTCGGCGCCAAGGCCGCACTGCTGCAGGTCGGACTCGACGGCCTTGACGCTGCCGCCCCAGCTCATGTTGACCACCCGCACCGACTGGGCCTTGAACATGTCGACCATGGCCTGGGCATTGGCCGCGTCCAGCCGTGCCAGCGCCAGTGACGGACAGGGGTCGGGCACCAGGGTGTGGCCAAACTCGATGCGCCCGACCACCAGCCGCGCGAAGGGGTTGCCGGCCAGCGCAATGCCCGCCACATGCGTGCCATGCTCGTAGTTGCCGGTCAGGTTGATCTCTTCAATCACTGCCTTGTAGTCCTTTGGCGCCAGGCCCGAGAGCAGGCGCTTGACGGCGCTGGCCTGCGGGCTGTCGATGTTGGACTGCAGGTCGGAGAAGCCCTTGGTGCGCTCGATCATCTGCGGCAGCTTGGCCTGCATCTGTGGCGACAGCGGCTGCAGTTCGGAAGCGGAAGGCTGGCTGAACTTGTCGAAGGCCAGCAGCGCGGGCCGACCGTCTGCCATGCGCTGCAGC
>JANOWE010000142.1:0-28502 GCA_031417735.1 Betaproteobacteria bacterium | reverse complement strand
AGGCCCATGCGTCGTTGCATCGCTTGCCCGGGCGTCAAGCCCGGGCTGCACGCTGCGCCTAGCCTGGGCCCCAAACCGGGCCCAACGCGGGTGCGGATTTCTGCCGCCCACGCTCCTAGCCGGCCATGCCTGGGTCGCGCTGGCGCCGCAGTCCCAGTCCTGGCTGGTAAGCGACAAACCCGCGATCAGCCATTTCCCCTCCCACTTCACCGTCACCGTGCAGGCCCTCGTCAACATGCCAGCGGGCGCGCAGACAAGCAGCCCGGTTCAGTGCCGGCTGGCCGTGCCGCCGTCGGTGGACAGGGCTTGTGGCGAATGCTGCGGCAAGCCGATGCCGCGCGAGGTGTCCTCGACCGCCCAGGCCCTGATCACCGGCGCCTGGGTCTGCACACTGCCGAAGATGGTGGCAAAGGCCACGTCGGCGGCGTCCCGGCCGGTGCCGAATCGTACGAAGGCCATCGGCATCGCTGTGCCCGAGGCATCGAAGATGTACCAACGGTCGCCCAGGTAGACCTCCACGTAGGCATGAAAGTCGGGCGGGCCCAGCACCGGGTCAGAGCCGTAGTCGGTGCCCGTGGCGAAGCGGGCCGGGATGTTGCAGGCCCGGCACAGCGCGATCATCAAATGGGCAAAGTCGCGGCACACGCCCACTTGCTCGATCAGCGTGTCCACCGCCGAGGTGTTGGCGTCGGTGGTGTTCGAGGTGAAGGCCACATGGCGGATGACCCAGTCGCGGATGGCCTGCACGCGCGCATAGCCCTGCTGCATCCGACCGAACTCATTGGACGCCAGCCGCAACAGGCGGTCCGACTGGCAATAGCGGCTGGGGTAGATATAGCCCATGGTCTCGGCCGGCAGCAAATGCACCGGTACCTCGGCGATGCCGGCGGGGTCGGCCAGGTGGTGGCTGATGTCCACCGTGGCGGCGTAACTCAGTTGCAGGGGGCCGCCGAAAGCCCGCATGCGCATGTAGCGGTTGCCGCTGGTGGGGTCGGTGTGCACCTGGGCGGCGACGGGCTGGCTGATCAACAGCCGCTCCGAGGACACCGTCTGGTGCGGTGTATGGGCGGCGTGGATGTTGAAGACGAAGTCGGCGCCCTGAGGGTCGACCAGGTAGCTCAGCTCGATGTTCAGTTCAATTCGGATCATCCGCGATTGGACTCTCTTTTCCGGGGCGTCAGAGCAGCCGCCAACTCGCCGGTCCCGGGAATGTGAAAAAGCCGATGACATCGGTGAGCGCGGTCAGGATCACGCTGCCAGCCAGCGCCGGATCGATGCCCCGGCGGTCATGAATGATCGGGATCGCCAGCCTGGCCACCGCAGCGCACGGCAGCTTGATCAGGATGGCCACACCGAGCACGCCGCCCGGGGTGTCGACCGGGATGCCGGCCAGGTCGGTGCGCATCAGCTCGGACACCCGGACGTCCAGGCCTGAGGTGACCAGCGCGCCTCGGTAAGCGCCCTGGCGGTCGACGACCATCAGCATGTCGGTCTGCGGCGGCAGGGTGTGCCGTTGGCGCAGCGAGCGCAGCACGGCACCGACCTTGACCTCGGCCCGAACCTCGATCACGTCGGTGTTCATCAGACCAGCGGCCACGTCTTCCGGGCAGCTCAGCATCCATTTCAGCTGCTGCTGGTGGCGGCGCGGCCCGTGCTGGCCGTCGGCAGCGCTGCTGCCAGCGCAGGTGGCAGGGCCTGGATCAGGTCGAACAGGTCGTCGGGTTCCAGCGGCCGCACGGCCGCCAGCAGGTCGTCGGGCGCCAGCTCGGCAGCCTGCGCCGCGCAGATCTCGTCGCGCAGAAGGCTCAGCAGCTTGCCGCTGCGCGCCACGTCCACCATGCGCCACGCGGCGCTGCGCTCACGCGGGGGCAGGGCCTACAGCAGGCCGACCACCTTGGCCGGGTGCATGCGCAGCATCAATTTGCGCACTCGCGTGTTCCGACCCTGGTCCAGGGCTCGGGCAATGTGTTCGCTGCCGGTGCAGCAGCGCTGCCCGGTATCGGGGGCCTTGTCGGTGTCTTCGGGGGTCAAGGGCAGATTGGGTCAGAGGTACACGCTGCGGGTCGAGAGCTGTCGCGCTCAGCCGCGCCTGGACCGGATGGCCTTGACCGGCCGCGCGGCCTCGCACGGTAGCAGCCAGCGATCATGTCAACAATTGCTGCACTGCAGCAAAAATAGCTTGCATTGCCAGGAATCGGGCGTACCATCGGTTTATGCTGCACCGCAACATTTCTTGTTCAACGGTTTGCAGACCCACCCACTGGAGCACCGTATGACCCAATCCAATGCGCAAATCATGAACTCTGCCAAGACCACGATGACCGACCTGAACAACATGACCGCGACGAGCATGGCAGGTTTCGGCAAGCTGATGGAACTCAACATGGCCACCGCGCAGGCCGCCATGGCCGACGCTGCGGAGCAAATGAAGGCCGGTTTTGCCATCAAGTCGCCGCAGGACCTGACCGCAGTGAACGGCCTGGCCCAGCCCATGGCCGACAAGGCTGCGGCCTATGGCCGCGCTGTGGCTGACATCGTGACCGAAACCGGCACGGCACTGACCAAGGCCACCGAGGCCCGGTTCGCCGACATCCAAGCCCAGGCGCTTGCCAGCATCGAAGCGGCGATGAAAAGCGCGCCGGCCGGCAGTGAAGGCGCCGTCTCGGCCTTCAAGGACGCGATGGCCGCTGGCCAGGCGTCGATGGAATCTGCCCAGGCGCAAGCCAAGCAGGCCATGGAGACTGCGGGCAAGCATTTCGCCACCGCGACCGAGATGGCCGTCAAGTCGACGAAGGCGGTCGGCAAGACCAGGTAAGCCGGCGTCACGGCGGTCGTCACGGGTCGGGCTCGGCACAGGCCGGCCATGACCGGCGGTACCCGATTCGGCCGAAAAACACCCCGCTTGCGGGGTGTTCGCGCTTCCGGGCGCGACATTTGCAGACGCAGGTGTGTTGCGCGTGATGGAGCGTCGAGTCCTGGCCTGCGCGCAACCCGCCGGACCGGTTTTCACCGCGCCACAGCGTCAGAATGTCACTGCGCGGCCCCGCAAGGGCGGCCCTGGTGTGCAGCGGCTGGTGGCGAGTCGATCAGCCTGTCTTGGCCGTCGCTGTGGCCCGATCCGATGCTTCAGGGTACAGGCCCCGCACACGGGCCATCAGTCGTGTCAGCCCCAGCAGCGCATGGATGTGCGGCATGGCCAGGCCCAGCCGGCTGCCGATTTCACTGACGGCGCCGACGATGGCATCGAGCTCGATCGCCCGACCGGCTTCCACGTCCTGCAGCATGGATGTCTTGAAGGCGCCCAGCCTGGCGGTGATGGCGTGGCGCGCTTCAGGGGCCTCATCAATCGCGCAGCCCACGCCAGCGCCAATGGCCTGCGCCTCGAGCATGGCCTGCGAGCAGAACCCGCGCACCAGCGGATCGGCAAGCACCCGGTCGATCGTGGCACCGGTCAGCGCGCTGATCGGGTTCATGGTCAGGTTGCCCCACAGCTTGTACCAGATGTCCTGCCGCACATTGGCCGAATGCTTGACGTCAAAGCCGCCGCGCTGCAAAAGTTCGACCACCCGCCGTGCACGCTCGGATTCACCGCCGATGGCGTCACCGACGATCAGGCCATTGCCGCCCTGGTGATGCACCAGGCCAGGTTCGCTGGTGGCGGTGGAGGCATGGACCACGCAGCCCATGACCCGCTCGAACGGAATGGTGCGCTCGACGATGCCGCCGGGGTCGACGCTTTCCAGCGGCACATCAAAACCCGGCAAGCCTTGGCAGAACCACCAGGGCACGCCATTCATCGCCGGCAAGACCACCGTGGCTGGCCCGAACAAGGGCCGCAAACCGGCAGCGGCCGATGACAGGGCCTGGCCTTTGACGGCGATCACGACCAGGTCCTGCACACCCAGGTCGGCCGCCTTGTCGCTGGCCGCCGCCAGCGGCCCGGTGACCAGGCCTTCGGCGGTGTGCATGCGCCAACCGTTCTCACACAACGCGGCCAGCGTGGCGCCACGGGCGATGGCGCTGACCTCGACCCCGGCGGCGGACAAGCGGCTGCCGATCCAGCCGCCGATGGCGCCCGCGCCAACGATGCAGACCTTCATGCCCGTTCTCCTCTGGCCTTGAGCAAACCGGCCTTGAAGCGCTCGGGCACTCGTTCGTCAAAGCCCAGCGCCACGCGCCGTACCTCGGGCGTGTCGGTGGGCGCGTGGCCCACGCCGAGGGCCGCCGCGCGTGGTGCTTCGACGGCCACCACGGTACCGCTGATGCGGCCGATCTGCGTGATCTCGCACTCGACCACCTGGCCGGGGTCGACGCTGCGCGAATGGCAGGGCGTGCCCATCAGGATCACGTCACCGGGCAGCAGCGTGATGTGGCGGGCGATGTCGGCGATCACATAGTGCGGGCCCCAGATCGTTTCGTCGCCGATCTGCGCCTCTTGCACGAGGTGGCCGTCGACATAGGTGCGCAGCGTCTGCTCGAACAGATTGACGCCACGCACGATGCCCGGGCCGATGGGCAACAGCGTGTCGGCGCCCTTGACGCGCAGCATCGAGCCCTGATCGGTGTCGCGAAAATCCTGCAGTCCCATGTCCAGCGCCGGGCAGAAGCCTTCGATGTGGTCCCAGGCCTCGTCGGGCGTGACGTTGCGGCAGCTGCGACCGATGACCACCGCGTACTCGCCTTCGTAGTTCAGGTACCGGCAGTCGGCGGGCTTGAGGATCTGGCCGCGGTGGCCGTTCAGCGCTGTGGGCGGCTTGGTGAAATAGGTTGGCGTCTCGGTGGGCTTGGGCTTGTTGCGCGTTTCCATGCTGCGCGAGCGGTACGAGATGTGCACGGCGATGATCTTGCTGGGCGAGACTGGCGGCAGGTAGCTGGCGCTGTCGGCGTCCAGCAGCCGGCCGTCGTCCAGTCGCAACTTGCCGGCGCGGGCGCCGTCTTCGACCATCGTGCCCCAGAAGGCCGAGCCGCCGACCAGCACGTGGCGGCGCTCGATGCGTGGGCCGCGCATCACGGCGGGCAGTTCATTGAACGGAAATTCGAAGTTCATGCGTGTCACTTTCAGCTGCTCAGACCTCAAACCAGATATGGATGTTGCCGGTGCCGCGCGCGTTCTCATACGCCGATAGCGGCTCGCCCTTGGCGCGGCAGGCCGCACCACCCATCGCGCCCAGCATCTGCAGGTAATGCGCGCCGAAGGCCTCCCAGGGCAGGCGGCGGTATTCATCGTCCCAGTGTTCCAGAACGGTGTCATGCCGGCCCTCCTGCATCAGGGCAATCGCAGCCTTGTCGCTGGCGATGTTCTCTGGCCGCGAGACATTGCTTTCATGGAAGATGCGCGGATGGTTTGGTTTCCAGTCGATGTTGTTGAACTTGTGGCTCAACGCGCCCGAGGCGAGCAGAACCACGCGCAGCTCACTGCGCCGGATCGCCTCGCCGATGGTCTCGCCCGATGTGATGAAGTGCGGCCAGTCGCAGTTCTGGCATGAGCTGACGCTGACCACCGGGGTGTCGCTGACCTCCAGCCGCAGCTGCTTGACCAGGTTGATGGTGGCGTAGTGGCGGCCCAGATCGGGGTGGCGGACGGTGCGGTTGAAGCCGCCTTGCTCACGCGAGACAGCCTCGATGGCCAGTGCCAGTTCGGGGTGGCCGCGGTAGTCGTAGGGCACGCCATGCAGGTACCAGGGCATCTCGTCGGAGGTGTAGCTGCCCCGGTAGCGGTCACCGCCATCGATCAGGTGGTAGCCGGTGGTGAACCAGTGCGAGTCAAAGAGCATCACCACATCGGGCCGGGCTTGGTCGATGCGCTCGCGCAGCCGGGCATAGCCGGGGATCAGGTCCGAGTCAGCCCCTGCGCCTTGCAGCACGCGAAATTCCTCGCACTGCATCAGTCCGGGGTGGTGCGACACCAGGGCCGCGCCGACGATTTGTCCCATCTGCATTTCTCCTTGACTCAGTGGTTCTGCCTCAGCGCTGGCTGAAGCTGGCGCGGAAGGGCTGCTTCGGCACGACCACGTCTTTGATGTCGCTGAAGAACTCGAAGCTCCAGTGGCCACCCTCGCGGCCGATGCCGCTGCGCTTGATGCCGCCAAAGGGCGCGGCCAGATCGCGGATGCCGAAGCTGTTGACCCAGATGAAGCCGGTGCGCACGCCTTGGGCCACAGCGGTGGCATGGTCGGTCTCGCCGTAGCAAACGCCGCCCAGGCCATAGTCGGTGCCGTTGGCCAGCCCGATGGCTTCGTCGTCGCTGGCAAAGGTCTGCAGCGTCAGCACCGGGCCGAAGACCTCGTTCTGCACGATCTCGTCGCTTTGCTTCAGGTTCGTCAGCATGGTTGGTTGGATGTACTGCGCGCCAAACGGGTGCGGGTGGCCACCCCACAGCAGTTCGGCGCCATTGGCCACCGCGCGCTCGATGAAGCCCATCACCCGCTGCACCTGGCGCGGGTGGATCACCGGGCCGACTTCGGTCGCCTCGTCGCGCGGGTCACCGACCTTCAGCTTCTCGACATGGCCACGCATGGCGGCCACAAACTTGTCAGCCACCTGCTTGTGAACCAGAAAGCGCGTTCCGGCCAGACAGACCTGGCCGGCATTGCGGTACATCAGTGCACCCGTGGCGGCGGCGTTGTCAATGTCGGCATCGGCCAGCACGATGAAGGGGCTTTTGCCGCCCAGTTCCAGGCTGCAGGGCACCAGGTTGGCACCTGCGGCCTGCGCAATCCACTTGGCGGTCGGCACGCTGCCGGTGAAGGAAATGCGCGCCAGCCTGGGGTCGCTGACCAGCCTGGCGCCGGTGTTCGCGCCGCTGCCCTGCACCAGGTTGAACACGCCGGGCGGCAGGCCGGCCGCATGGGCCGCGTCGGCCAGCAACGAACAGGTCAGCGGTGCCCATTCCGGTGGCTTCAGGATGCAGCAGTTGCCTGCGGCCAGCGCCGGGCCCAGCTTCCAGGTTGACAGCATCAGCGGCGCGTTCCATGGCGTGATGATGGCCACTACCCCGGCCGGGTCGTGGCGCACGATGTGCCGGGCCTGCTCGGTGTCGATGGGCTGGTCTTGCAGGCCCAGTGCATGTTCGGCAAACCAGCGGATGTTGAGCATGGCGCGCGGCACCACACCATGGCGCATGCGCGACAGCAGCACACCGGCGTCGTTGCTCTCCAGCACACACAGGGCCTCGGCGCGTTTTCCGATCTCTTCAGCGAATCGGTCGAGGGTGGGCTTGCGCTGCGCTGCGGTCAGCGCACTCCAGGCCGGAAAGGCCTGCTGCCCGGCGACGATGGCGGCGTCCACATGCTCGTCCAGGCCTTCGCTGATGTGGCCCAGCAGGTGCTGGTCGATCGGGCAGAACAACTCAAAGGCCTCCACCGAGGCCACGCGCAGGCCGTTGATGTAATGGTCAGGGGATACCGCGACGCCTGCGACGTCGAGCAGCTTGCTCATGAAAGCACCTCTTCAGAACTGACCTGGCGCTGAGGCCGGATCGGCGATTCAGACAAATCGAACACTGATCGAACCCAGCGGGCCGTAGTCGGCATGGAACACATCGCCCGCAGCGCAGGCCACCGGGCGGGTGAATGAGCCGCCCAGCACGATTTCCCCGGCCTGCAGCGATTCACCATGGGGCGCCAGCTTGTTGGCCAGCCAGGCCACGCCATTGCCGGGGTGGTTCATCACCGCCGCGCCCAGGCCCGACTCTTCGATCACGCCGTTCTTGAACAGCAGGGCGCCGGCCCAGCGCCAGTCCACCGCGTCGGGCTTCATTGGCCGACCGCCCAGCACGATGGCCGCGTTGGCGGCGTTGTCGGCAATGGTGTCCAGCACCTTGCGTGGCGCCTTGGTCACGCGGTCGAACTGCTCGATGCGGGCGTCGATCAGTTCCAGCGCCGGCACCACATAGTCGGTGGCGTTGAGCACCTCGAACAGCGTGACACCCGGGCCCTTCAGCGGCCGGGCCAGGATGAAGGCCAGTTCGACCTCGAAGCGCGGCACGATGAAGCGTGCGGCTTCCACGTCGCTGCCGTCGCGCAGCAGCATGTCGTCGAGCAGGGTGCCGTAGTCGGGCTCGGTGATCTGCGACGCGATCTGCATCGCACGCGATGTCAAGCCGATCTTGTGGCCGACGACCCGTCGACCTTCGGCCCGCTTGATCTTCATCCATTCGCGCTGGATGGCATAGCTGTCGGCGATCTCCATCGCGGGGTAGCGTTTGGAGAACTGCTCCACCTGCTGGCGGCTGCGTTCGCTGCTGTGCAGTTCCTGCGCCAGTTGCTGGTGTGCGGGTGCGTCGAGCATCAAGGTCTCCGTGGCTAGGGAGGCAGCGCCGTCGCAGCCGAAGACGTCAATATAACGACCCAAGCAGGCCAGGCCCGCAGGCAGCCTGGTCTGCCTGCCGCAGGCCGTTGATTGTTCGAGGCGAGCCCGAAGTTCCTGGTCGGCTTCCCGCCCGGAGGCGCGGCAGGTGGGCGAGGAACTGCGCCAACTGGGCTACAACGCCATCATCGAGAACAAGACCGGCGCCTCGGGTTCCTGGCCACAGAGCAGTTGCTGCAATCCCCGGCCGATGGCGGCACGGTGCTGCTGATGCCCAACGGCAATGTGTCGATCTTCCAGCATGTCTACCCCGAGCTGAAGTACGCGCTCAGCGACATGGTGCCGTTGGCCACCGTGTGCTCATTCGACTTCGGGCTGGCGGTGGGCTCAGGTTCAATGGCCAGGACACTGAAGGAGTTCATCGACGGTGCCAAGGCCAAGCCGGGTCACGCCGCCTACGGCACGCCAGGGCCAGGCACGGCAATGCACTTCATGGGCGTGATGCTGGCCAAGAACGCAGGCTTCGAGTTCACCCCCATTTCGTTCCGTGGCGGCGCAGCGGCCATGACCGATGTGATGGGAGGCATGGTGCCGGCGCTGGCCACCACCGTGCCAAACCTGATCGGGCCGACCAAGGATGGCAAGCTGCGCACCCTGGCGGTCAGTTCGGAGCAGCGTCTCAAGTCGCTGCCCGATGTGCCCACCTTCAGGGAATCGGGCTTTCCTGACCTGGTGATCTCCAAGCGCTTCGGCTTCTTTGCCTCGGCCAAGGTGCCCGAAGCGGTGCAGGCCGAACTGGAGCAGGCCTTGATGGCCGCAGCATCCAAACCAAGGGTGGTGGCTGCGCTGGAGAAGCTGGAGTTCGACTCTGTGGTCAAGGGCCGCGCGCACTACCTGGCCTTGATGAAAAGCGATGTGGCGCGCTGGGGCCCGGTGGTCAAGGCTTCGGGCTACAAGGCTGAGGACTGGGGTGTCTTCGAGCGCACCCGCAGGCGCCTGGGCGCCCACCGTCGGTTCTGGCGGCTGTTCAGCCCTTGTGCTGCTGCGCTGTGGAAGCGGGTTGCCATGCCACGCCGCCATGTCCTGATCCTGATGTCCGACGAGCGCGACCCGCGCCACACGGGCTGCTCGGGCAGCCCTTTGGTGAAGACCCCGCACCTGGACGCGCTGGCCGCGCGCGGCACGCGTTTTGCGCAGGCCTACAGGCCCGGCCCGAACTGCGTGCCCGCGCGCGCGGCCTTTGCCACCGGCCACCGGGTGCACCGCACCCGGCACTGGGACAACGCCTCGCCCTACAGCGGCCAGCCGCTGGGCTGGGGCCATGTGCTGCAAAGCCAGGGCATCCGCGTTGAAAGCGTGGCCAAGCTGCACTACCGCGCCGAAGAAGACCCGGCGGGCTTCGACGCCGAGCACCTGTCGATGCATGGGGTGGGTGGCTACGGCGTGGTCTGGGCGTCGATTCGAGACCCCTGCATCAGCCAGCCGGGAGGCAGGCGCATGCTGGGCCAGAACCTCGGTGCGGGCGAGCCGTGCTACACCCGATACGACGCTGCCGTGACGCAGCGCAGCATGGCCTGGCTGCAGCAGGCCGGCCGGCAGCCAGGGCAGCCCTTCGTGCTCTCCGTGGGCCGGGTGGCGCCGCACTTTCCGCTGCTGGCGCCGCGGGCGTTTTCTGATCTGTACCCGCCGCACAGCCTGCCCCAACCCAAGCTGCACCCGGACACCGGCTATGTGCGTCACCCCTGGGTCCAGGCCTGTGCCGATTTCTCACAGAACGAGGCCTCGTTCCACAGCGCCGACGAGCGTCTGGCTGTGTTTTCCGCCTAGTGCGGCCTGTGCAGCGGGACCGACCACAAGGTGTGCCGCATCCTGGCCGCGCTGCGCGAGGCCGGGCTGGAGGACAGCACCACGGTGGTCTATACCTCCGACCATGGCGACAACCTGGGTGCGCGGGGACTGTGCGGCAAGTCCACGCTGTACCAGGAGTCGGTGTCGGTGCCGATGCTGCTGGCCGGACCGGGCGTGCCCAAGGGGGTGTGCCAGACCCCGGTCGATCTGCTGGACCTCTAACCCACCATCCTGCAGGCCGCCGGGCTGGATGTCGCGCCGCACATGGGCGAGCGTCCGGGCCTGTCGCTGCTGACCCCGCCCATGCCGCTGTGCTGCAGCACATGCGAGCCGAGCTTGGCCGTATCTGCGACCCCGAGGCCATCGACGCCCTGGCCAAACAGGACCAGCGCGCCATGATCAAGCGCCACGGCGGTGTGCAGGCCGCTTCGCGCATGGGCTCGACCGGGGCCACAGCCGAGCCAACGGGCCGAAAAGGCCCAGACTGAACAACACAGTCTCCCGCTTGTTCCGCTTGAGCGGCCGCACCCCGGCCATGCTCCGCGCGTTGCTGTGGTGGCTGGCGATAGATCGCAACATTTGCAATTGCTTATATATTAGATGCCTTGGGGGTCAATGCGGCCCCTGCCATATCGGCAAGAATCAAAACCGTCGGCGGCATTGATCCTGCGCGCATGGACCCTTCAACCAGCCGCGCTCGGGCACTGCGGCAACAGCCTGAAGTCTCAACATGACCCTCCAAGACCTTCTGCAAGCCGGTGCCGACGAGGCCGCGGCCCTCACCGCGCCGGGCCGCCCAGCGCTGGACTATTTCGGGTTGCGCGCCCTGGTGGCCGGCACCACCGCGTCGCTCAACGCCGCAGGCATAGGCCGCAACCAGCGCGTGGCCATCGTCCTGCCCAACGGGCCCGAGATGGCGGCCTGCTTTCTGGCGGTGGCCAGTTCGGCGTCCAGCGCGCCGCTGAACCCGGCCTACCGGGGCGACGAGTTCGAGTTCTACCTCGACGACCTGCAGGCCAGCGCGCTGATCGTCGAACAGGGCAGCACATCGCCCGCCGTGGCGGCGGCGCGCAAACTGGGCGTGCAGGTGATCGAGTTGCGGGTGGCCGAAGGTGCGCCGGCCGGGCAGTTCAGCCTGGGTGATTTGCCCGCTGCAGCCTGCACCAGCGGCGGCCCGGCGCAGGCCGACGATGTGGCCATGGTGCTGCACACCTCGGGCACCACCTCGCGGCCAAAACGGGTGCCACTGACGGGCGCCAACCTGTGTGCGTCGGCGCACAACATCGCGGCCACGCTGCAGTTCACAGCGCAGGACATCGGCCTGAACATCATGCCGCTGTTCCACATCCATGGCCTGATGGCCGGGTTGCTGGCGCCACTGGCCGCAGGCTCGCAGGTGTTCTGCACGCCTGGCTTCAACGCGCTTCGCTTCTTCAAATGGATGGACGAGGCCAGCCCGAGCTGGTACACGGCGGTGCCGACCATGCACCTGGCCATTGCCAGCCGGGGCAAGCACAACGCGCACGTGCTGGCGTGCCACGCGCTGCGCTTCGTGCGCTCGTCGTCGTCGGCGATGCCGCCGCAGCTGATCGGGCAGATCGAGGCCATGTTCAAGGCGCCGCTGATCGAGTCTTACGGCATGACCGAATCGGCGCACCAGATGGCGTCCAACCCACTGCCTCCCCTGCAGCGCAAGCCGGGGTCGGTCGGGTGCGCGGCCGGGCCCGAGATCGGCATCCGGAGCGATGACGGTGAGATGCTGGCCGCAGGAGAGGTCGGTGAGATCGTGATCTGCGGGCCCAGCGTCACTGCAGGCTACGAGAACAACCCCAGGGCCAATGAAGACGCCTTCGCGGACGGCTGGTTCCGCACCGGCGACCAGGGCACGATGGACGCCGAGGGCTACCTCAGCATCACCGGCCGCTTGAAGGAGATCATCAACCGGGGCGGCGAGAAGGTCAGCCCGCGCGAGATCGACGAGATCTTGCTCGACCATGTCTCGGTGGCGCAGGTGCTGGTGTTTGGCGCGCCGCATAAACGCCTCGGCGAAGAGGTGGCGGCGATGGTGGTACTGCACGAAGGCCATGAATGCGAGGAGCGCGAACTGCAGCAGTTCGTCGCCGCGCGGGTGGCCGGCTACAAGGTGCCGAAGAAGATCCTGTTCGTCGACGAACTGCCCAAGGGTGCGACCGGCAAGCTGCAGCGCATCTGTCTGGCCCAGCGCATCGGGCTGGGTTTTGGCTCCTACGTTTCTGGCGAGTTCTAGGTCATGAAATTCGCCATCGCCGGCGCCGGCGCCATCGGCGGCTACCTGGGCACCAGGCTGGCCCTGGCCGGAGAGCAGGTCACCTTCATCGCCCGCAACCAGAACCTGGCTGCCATCAACGCGCATGGCTTCAGGCTTGTGCTGCCCGACGGCACAGAGCAGCACAGCAGCGATGTGCGGGCCGTGCAAGACCCGGCCGACGCCGGCCCGCAGGACGTGGTGCTGCTGACCACCAAGGCCCACCAGGTGCGTGACCTGCTGCCCGGTCTGCGCACGCTGTTCGGGCCGCAGACCATGGTCGTGACCATGGTCAACGGCCTGCCCTGGTGGTACTTCCAGCGCCTGGGCGGGGCCTTTGATGGCCGCACCTTGAGCAGCGTGGATCCTGATGGTGCGCTGACCGCGGGCATCGAGAGCGAGCGCCTCATCGGCAGCATCGTCTACCCGGCGGCCGAACTGGTGGCGCCCGGTGTGGTGCGGCTGGTCGAGGGCAACCGATTCTCCTTGGGCGAACTGGACAACCAGCGCAGCCCGCGCGTCGAGGCACTGAGCAAGGCGCTGATGGCCGCAGGCTTCAAGGCGCCGGTGTCGCGCGACATCCGCAGCGAGCTCTGGGTCAAGCTGTGGGGCAACCTGAGCTTCAACCCGATCAGCGCGCTGACCCATGCCACGTTAGAGGACATCTGTCGCTTTCCGGCCAGCCGCGACCTGGCCGCACGCATGATGGCCGAGGCCAAGCGGGTGGCTGAGAAGCTGGGCGTCGAGTTCAAGGTCTCGCTGGACCAGCGCATTGCCGGCGCTGAAGGCGTGGGTGCGCACAAGACCTCGATGCTGCAGGACGTGGAGCATGGCCGGGGCCTGGAATTGCAGGCGCTGGTGGGCGCGGTGGTGGAGCTGGCGCGCATCACCGACACGCCCACGCCGACCATCGACGCCATTTACGCGGCCACCGCATTGCTGGGCAAGACGCTGGCCGATCAGCGCGGCAGGCTGCGAGTGCACACGGCATGAATGCGGCATGAACGCGGCGCCAACCCGTCCTTGCCTGTGCAGCAGCCCGGCGCTGCTGGCTGAATCGGACCACGGAATAGCAGCCCTGCCGGGACTGTTGGCTCGCGCCCAAGCCTGAATGCCGGCTTTTCTGCGGGGCCGGCCAGCGCTCAGGACACGACTTCGCGCATGCGCCGGTAGTCACGCTGGTACTTGCCACCCAGGCTGAGTTTCTGGGCCTCGGTCATGATCTTGCCGGAGATCTGGAAGAACTTGCCTTCTTCTTCCTTCAGGTGGTGGCGCACCTTGTGCGCCAGTGCCTTGGCCTGCTCGCCCCACGCTTGACCCGTCGGGTCCAGCGACTGCAGCTCTTCGACCAGTTCGTCGATGTCGTGGTGTTCGGACAGCGCGTGACGGGCGCTTTGCAGGCCCATGTCGGCCATCAGCATCGGTACGTACAGGTAGCGTTCCTCTGCAGCGGCATGCGCAGCCAATTCGATGCGCAGCGCGGTCATGGTCTCGACCCTGCCCTGCGCGTTGGACGCCCGGGTACGCGTCAAGCGGGCGCACAGTTCTCGCTGCCGGTCATGGCTTTCACCGAGCAGTTCATACACCGTGGCGCTCATGGCTTGCGCGTACCCAGCACCAGCATCAGCCCGCCCGCCACGGTCGCGGCGATGCCGGCCCATAGCGGCACGTTGACACGCTTGTTCTCTTTCACGGTCAGCTCGACGGGGCCGACCTTCATGGCCGTGGAGTCCGACGTGTAGCTGAAGCCGCCATAAGCCATGGCCAGGATGCCCAGCACGAGCACCACAATTCCGATCGATTTCATCGCCTTCTCCTGCGGTGGGTATGGGGGTGGGTATGGGGGTGGGTATGGGTATGGGTACGGCGGAAGTGCTTACATCCCGTACGGCTGGGTGTCGCAATGTTTGTGCACGGCTTTCTGCCAGCTGCGGTCAGCGAAGTCAGGCCAATGGTCCTTGTCGAAGCCAGACGCATTGTCCAGCGTTTCCTTGGTGGCGTTGAGGACGAAGCATTTGTCCTGCGCGTTTTGACGCAAATCGTTCAAAGGCACCGCAAACAGCTTGGATCCGAAGCCGAACAAGCCAACGCTCTCCGCCACTGTGTACGCGACGCGGCCGCTCTTCAACTCGATCATCAGATCCCTGATGTCGCCCAGGCCATCGCCCAGGGGGTTCTTGATCGACGCGCCATTCATGGTTCCTGCGCTGAGCATGCCCATGTCCGTTTCCTCGGGTTTGAGTGGCGGTTCGGACGAACAGGTCCGAAGCAGGGCATCACAGTAATTGCCGAGCCGTCCGGCCGCGACCGGCGAAACGGCCTCCAGCATGTAGGACAGTTCCTGCGCCTCATGCTCAAGGCAGCGTGGGCCTGATCCCGATGGACCGGAACTTGGATTGCTGTGTTGGCTGCCAAGCCGGCGCTGCTGCCGGCACGCCACAATGGCCGCTGTGCCCAAAGCGCCACCCACCGCTGTGCCGCCGCCGCGACTGCTGGACGCCGGCGACGCCGCGTTCACCATCGAGTTCGGCGATGCGGTCGACCCCGCGTTGCTGGCCCGCGTGCGCGCGCTGGACGCCGCCATTGCCCAGATCCAGGCCCAGGGCGGTGTGCCGGGCCTGGTCGAGACCATGCCTACCTTTCGCTCGTTGACGGTGTTCTTCGACCCGCTGGTCACCGGCCGCGCAGCGCTGATCGAGGCCTTGCAGCCGCTGCTGGCCATGGCGGACCCGGGCGTGGCGGCCCAGGGCCGGCGCTGGAACCTGCCGGTGTGCTACGGCGGCGACGCCGGTCCCGACCTGGCCGAGACGGCGGCTCGACTGGGTGTCACGCCCGACGAGGTGGTGGCCTTGCACAGCGGCACCGACTACACCGTCTACATGCTGGGCTTCCTGCCCGGCTTCGGTTTCATGGGCGACCTGCCGCCGCCGCTGCACCTGCCCCGCCGCACCGAACCACGGCTGCGGGTGCCCACCGGCAGCGTGGCCATCGCGCTGGGCTTGACCGGCATCTATCCTTGGCAAAGCCCGGGCGGCTGGCATTTGCTGGGGCGTTGCCCGGTGCCGCTGTTCGACGCCGGCCAGCCGTCACCGGCCCTGCTGGCGGCGGGCGACCAGGTGCGCTTTGTGCCGGTGCCGCTGGCAGAGTACCAACGCGTGCTGGCCGCGTCGGCCGGTGGCGAGATCGATCGCGGGCACTGGCTTGGCGACGCGGCGCGGCGCAGACCATGAGCAGCACGCCGCAACTCGAAGTGCTCTCACCCGGCGCCTTTGCGTCGTTGCAAGACCTGGGCCGGCGTGGCTACCGGCGCATGGGTGTGCCCTGGGCCGGTGTGCTCGATGCCCGCTTGATGCGCCTGGCCAACGCGCTGGCCGGCAACCGCGAAGACCTGGCGGTGATCGAGTGCTTCGACGGTGGCCAGGCCTTTGCCGCGCGTGGCGGGCCGCTGTGCCTGGCCGTGGCCGGCGACGCGGTGATTGAACTCGACCGGGGCGGTGAACGCCAGGTGTTGAAGGCCTGGCGCTCGTTCACGCTGGCCGACGGCCACACGCTGCGCCTGCGTCGCCTGGCGCATGGCCGCATTGCCATGGTCGCCGTAGCCGGGCTGCTTGTGCCGCTGGTGCTGGGCAGCGCATCAACTTATGCCCGCGCCGCATTGGGTGGCCTGGCGGGCCGCGCGCTGGCCGCAGGTGACCGACTGCCGACAGCCGCCGCCACGTCAGCGGACAGCCGACCCGAACAGATGCTGGCCGCACCAGCCACCGCCTCCATCGGCCCGATTCGGGTCATCGCCGGTCCGCAGGCCGACTACTTCAGCGAGCAGGCGCTGGCCGACCTGGTCAGCGGTGACTACCGCGTCAGCACCGACGCCGACCGCATGGGCATTCGGCTCGAAGGCCTTGCGCTGGCCCACTGCGGCGCGCGTGAGATTGTCAGCGACGCGACGGTGTCGGGCTCGATCCAGGTGCCCGGCAATGGACAGCCCATCGTGCTGCTGGCCGACGCGCAGACGGCGGGCGGCTACCCCAAGATCGGCACCGTGATAGGTCCTGACCTGGGCCGCCTGGCCGCCTTCAGTCCGGGGCAGACGCTGCGCTTTGCCTGGGTCAAGCCTGGCGATGGCGAACGTCTGGCGCGTGAGGCCCAGGCCCGGACCCGGACCCTGTTGTCGTCAATTCGGCCCCTGCTGCCGGGCGGCATTGACGAGGCCGCGCTGTACAGCAGCAACCTGGTCAGTGGCATGCTGCATGCGCTGGGCGCAGAACACCGGCATGAGCAATGACCATCAGCGGTGACCGCCCAAGCCGAGCCGAGAACTGCCCATGCTGATCAACCTCAACGCCGACCTCGGCGAATCCTTCGGCGCCTGGACCCTGGGCGAAGACGAGGCCCTGCTGGGCGTGGTCGGTTCGGCCAACATCGCCTGCGGCTTCCATGCCGGTGACCCGCTGGTCATGCGCCGCACCGTGCGCAGCGCGCTGGCGGCTGGCGTGGGCCTGGGCGCCCACCCGGCCTACCCCGACCTGCAGGGCTTTGGTCGCCGGCCGATGAGCCTGGCACCGGCCGAACTGGAGGCCGCGCTGATCTACCAGATTGGCGCGCTGGCCGGCATGGCTGCGGCCGAAGGCGGGCGCCTGCGTCATGTCAAACCCCATGGCGCGCTGAACAACCAGGCCTGTGAAGACGCCGTGCTGGCCGACACCGTGGCCCGTGCGGTGCGGGCCTATGACCGCGAGCTGATCTTGTTGGCGCCGGCCTTGTCTGAACTGCTGGCAGCCGGCCAGCGCGCCGGCCTGCCGGTGGCGGCTGAAGTGTTTGCCGACCGCGCCTACACCGACACCGGCACCCTGGTGCCACGTGGCCAGCCCGGTGCCGTGCTGCATGGCGATGACGCCGTGGTGGCCCATGTCACGCGCCTGCTGGACGCCGGTGGTCTGGTCTCGCTCGGTGGCAAGGTCTTGCCCACCGCCATGCACAGCATCTGCGTGCATGGCGACACGCCGGGTGCGGTGGCCAATGCGCGGCGCCTGCACAGCATGTTGCAGGCGGCCGGCTGGACCCTGGTCGGGCTGCCCGAGGTCTTGGCGGCTTGACGCTAGGTCAGCGCAGCGTCAACGAGGCCATGCAGCGCACCGGGCTCAATCGTCGGTGAAAGGCAGACCGACGTAGTTTTCGGCCATGGTCGTCGAGGCGGCGCGTGAGTTGACCAGATAGTCCAGCTCAGCGCGCTGCAACTTCTGCCCGATGCCGCCGGTTTCCGGAAACTTGTGCATCAGGCCGGTGAACCACCACGAGAAGCGCTCGGCCTTCCAGACCCGGGCCAGGCAGCGTTGGGAGTAATGGTCGATGCCGGCATCACTGGCGTCCTGGTAATGCTCGATCAAGGCATTCGACAGAAAGCGCACGTCGGATGCGGCCAGGTTCAAGCCCTTGGCGCCGGTGGGCGGCACGATGTGGGCCGAGTCACCGGCCAGGAACAGCCGGCCAAAGCGCATCGGCTCGGCGACGAAGCTGCGCAGCGGCGCAATGCTTTTCTCGATCGAGGGCCCGGTGACCAGGCTGGCAGCGGTCTGCGGGTCCAGGCGCAGCCTGAGCTCATCCCAGAAGGCGGCGTCGCTCCACTGCTCGACCTTGTCCTTCAGCGAGCATTGCACGTAGTAGCGGGTGCGGGTGGCTGAGCGCATCGAGCACAGCGCAAAGCCGCGTTCATGGTTGGAGTAGATCAACTCGTGCCCCACCGGCGGCGTGTCGGCCAGCACGCCCAGCCAGCCGAACTGGTAGACCTTTTCATAGACCGACAGCGCGGCCGGCGGCACGCTGGCCCGGCTGACGCCGTGGTAGCCGTCGCAGCCGGCGATGAAATCGCAGCGGATCTCATGCGCCTGGCCGGCTTTGGTGTAGGTCACGCGGGGCCGGTCGCCGTCGAGGTCGTGGATCGCGACATCCGCAGCCTGGTAGACGGTGGTCAGGCCGGCGGCCTCACGCGCGTGCATCAGGTCACGTGTGACTTCGGTCTGGCCATAGACCATGACCCGCTTGCCGCCGGTCAGGCCGGCCATGTCGATGCGGTGGCGGCCACCGCCGAAGCACAGCTCAAAGCCGTCGTGCGGCAGGCCCTCGGCATGCATGCGCGTGCCCACGCCGGCCCGGTCGAGCAGGTCGCAGGTGGTCTGCTCCAGCACGCCGGCGCGGATGCGGTTCAGCACATAGTCGCCGGTCTGGCGTTCTAGCACCACGTTGTCAATGCCGGCACGGTGCAGCAACTGGCCCAGCAGCAAGCCAGAGGGGCCGGCGCCGATGATCAGGACTTGGGTCCGCTGTGCGCTCATGTGCTTTCCTCAGGTGCCGCACGGGTTGGCAGCGTGGGTGGAGAACGTCCGGGTCTGGACCCAGGCGCCAAGATGCTGGCAGAGTTTGCGCCGGCCGCTGTGGCGGCGCCGGACCTACTGGAAGACCACGGTCTTGTGGCCATTGACCAGCACGCGGCGCTCGGCATGCCAGGTCACGGCGCGGGTCAGTACGGCGCTTTCAATGTCACGGCCGATGGCGGTGAGCTGGGCCACGCTCATGCTGTGGTCGGCCCGGGCCGTGCCTTGCTCGATGATCGGGCCCTCGTCCAGTTCGGCGGTCACATAGTGGGCGGTGGCACCAATGGTCTTCACGCCCCGGTCAAAGGCCTGCTGGTAGGGCTTGGCGCCCTTGAAGCTGGGCAGAAAGGAGTGGTGGATGTTGATGGCCTTGCCCGCCAGCTCGCGGCACAGCGGGTCAGACAGCACCTGCATGTAGCGCGCCAGCACCACCAGTTCGGCCTTTTCCTGCGCCACGATGTCGAGCAGGCGCGACTCGGCCTGGGCCTTGGTGGCCGGGGTGACCGGAACATGGTGGAAGGGGATGTTGTGGCTGGCCGCGAGCTGGTAGTAGTCACGGTGGTTGGAGACGATGGCGCGGATGTCCAGCGGCAGCGGGTGCGTGCTGTGGTGGAACAGCAAATGGTTCAGGCAATGGCCCAGCCGGGACACCATCAGCACCGTGGGCAAACGGTCGTTGGCGTTGTACAGGCCCCAGCTCATCTCGAACGCGGTGGCGATGGGCGTGAACAGCCCGCGCAGCAGGCCCTCGTCCGATCCCGCCACATCAAAACGCACGCGCATGAAGAACAGCCCGGTGCTGGCGTCGTTGAACTGCGCTGCCTCGGTGATGTTGGCCGATTGCGCCACCAGGCAGGCGCTGACGGCATGCACGATGCCCACGCGGTCCGGGCAGGACAAGGTGATGATGAAAGGGGTCGGCATGGTCGGTTCCGGAGGCGGTGGCGAGAAGCTCGCGCGGTGGCCCACGCAAGCCTGCATTGTTGCCGGCCCGGCGCTCAGGCGGCCGTGCGCACCACCGTGATCTGCTCGGTGCCGCTCTCGGGCAGCCAGACCTCGCCCGGCCGGCCCAGGATCTGACGCACCATGGCGTTGTCTCGCGGCATGGGCAGCCGCAAGAAGGTTTCCACACCAGGGTCGAAGCGCCACATCGCGTTGCCGCCCCAATCGCTGACCCAGGCCATGTCGCGCTCGTCCACATACACCGCATAGGCCTTGGGCCGGTCGCCCGGAAGCCGAAAAGTGCGCCATTGGCCGTTGGCCGGGTCGTGCATCGACAGATTGCCGCTGAGCCATTCGCTGACCCAGATGCGGCCCCGGCTGTCGCTCCAGACCCGGCGTGCGCCCTGGTTGGCTGTGGGCGGTTGCACGAGGGTGGACGCACCCGTGCGGCGGTCGATGCGGGCGATGAACGAGCCGGCCAATGAACACCACCAGACCTCACCCGCCGGCGTGGCGCAGATGCCATAGGGTCCGCGGCCCTGGGGTGAGGGCCAGACCGTGACCTCGCCTGTGCTGACCCGAAGCCGGCCGATCACGCCGCGCTGGCCGGTGAACCACAGCACGCCGTCGCCGTCGAAGGTGGCGGTGTTGAGGTTGGCGTAGGGCGTGCCCTCGGGCAGCGGGAATACCCGCACTTCACGTGACGGCCAGGCCACCCGCACGATCGCGTTCTGGCCACCGTCGGTCAGCCAGGCCGCGCCGTCAGGGCCTTGAATCACGCCGTGGGGCGACGAGCCCGGCCCCAGGGGCGATCACTTCGGTCTGGCCACTGCGTGGCTCAAACCAGCCCAGGTGGCCGCTGCGCTGGGCGCTGAACCAGACGCCGCCATCGGGCGCGGGCGCCAGATCATGGATGCCGGTGGGGCGCGGCGTGGCCAGCGGCCAGGCCTGCATCCGGGGGCTGGCGGTTTGTGCCCCTGACGACAAGGGCCAGGCTGCCATGCCAACCAGGCCGGACAAAGCGCGGGCGCTCCGGGTCAAGCATTGACGACGGTGAAGCGGGTTCATGTGCAGCCTCCACGGGCCAGTGTCGGGTCCGGCAGGCCCAGCGTCAAACCGCCGGTGGCGCCACCTCTGCGCCTTCGATGCCGTGCCGCCGCAGCGCGTCGGCGACCATGCCGCTGGCCTTCATCTGCTCGATGAAGGCGCTGAGCCAGGCCTGCGCTGCCGGCCGGCCCGTGGGCACGGCCATGGCCTGCTCGATGACCATGAAGCGTCCGGGCAGCAGGCGCACGCCACCGACCCGAGCCGCGTCGGCCTGCAGTTGCTGCTTCACACCGGACGCCACGTCCAGGCCCTGGGCCAGCATCATGTCGGTGACGGCGGGCGAGGTGGGCGCACGGACCAGCGTGGCAGCCTTCACCGTGCGGGTCAGGAACAGGTCGTAGGCGCTGCCCTTGCCCACCACCACGCGGTGGCCGGCACGGTCGACCTCGTCGTTGTGCTGCAGCGCCGAGGCCTGGCGCACCAGGTAGGCACCTTCGATCACCACATAAGGCGCGGTGTAGGCCATGTCGGCCGCGCGCACCGGGTCGATGGCGACGAAGGCCAGGTCGATGCCACCGGCCTTGACCGCCTCGACCACGCTGCCAGCCGAGTTGAACAGCACCAGCTCTAACGCCAGGCCCAGGCGGCGCGCGGCCTCGCGCGCCAAGTCGACCGACAGGCCGCGGGCCTGGCCGGCGGCGTCGCGGCTGGCCAGGATGGGGTTGCCGAAGTTGATCGCGGCGCGCATGGTGCCGCTGCGGCCCAGTTCGGCCGCGGCCGCGGCAGCGCTGGCATGGCGGCTCAAGGCATCACCCGCAGCGGCGGCGCAACCGCCTAACAGACAAACGCCAGCGGCGCAGACAGACCGGCGGCGCACGACGGCCAGCGCCGGCGGCGCGGTGAGGGCGGGCTTGGTCGCAGGCAAAGCTGTGGGGGGGGTCATGCTTGTCGAGTTCTCGGTTGTCGATCAGTCGGCCTTCAGCCCGGCGTCCTTGACCAATTTGGCCCAGAACGGGTTGTCCAGGTTCAGGAAGGCAGCGAAGTCTTCGGGTGACTTCGACAGCGCCACCTCGGTGCCTTCACGCGCCAGCGCGGCCTTGACCTCGCTGCGCTGCATGACCTGCTGGGCGGCATCGAAGATCTTTTTCACCACCTCGGGCGGTGTGCCCACCGGCACAAAAAAGCCGTACCAGAACGACAGGCTGAAGCCGGCCAAGCCGGCCTCGGCCGTGCCGGGCACGTCGGGCACCAATGGTGATCGCTGGGTGCTGGTCACCGCCAGCGCCTTCAGCCGCCCGGCCTGGACCATGGGCAGCACTGACGGCGGTGTGCCGAAAGTGAGCTGGGCGTCGCCCGCGATCACCGCCTGGATGGCCGGTGCGCCGCCCTTGTAGGGGATGTGCACCATGTCCACGCCGGCCACCTTGCTGAAGTGCGCCGCGCCCAGGTGCGGCGCCGAACCATTGCCCGAAGTGGTGTAGTTCAGGAAGCCCGGCTTGGCCTTGGCGATGCTGATCAGCTCTTGCAGGCTGGCGATGCCGGCGGCTGGGTTGACCGCCAGCACCAGCGGCGAGGTGGTCAGCCGTGTCACCGGCAGCAGGTCTTTGGCGCTGTAGCTGAGCCTGGGGTTGAGCGCCGGGTTGACCGAGATGCTGCTGGGGCTGGCGATGAGCAGGGTGTAGCCGTCCGCAGGCGCCTTGGCCACGAAGTCGGCGGCGAGGCTGCTGCCGGCGCCGGCGCGGTTGTCGACCACCACGGTCTGGCCCAGCGCGCGGCCCAGCGGGTCGGCGATGCTGCGGGCCACGAAGTCGGCCGCGCCGCCGGGTGCAAAGCCGATGACCAGGCGAATCGGCTTGTTCGGCCAGGCGGTCTGCGCCTGGGCGTTGCAGGCTACGGCCAGCAGGCCCGCCAGGCACAGGCCCGCCAGACGGGCCGGCCGCAGGTGGGCAAGCGGCAGCTTTGGTGCAGGGGTGGGCATGGCGGCGTGGGTGTCAAAGCGGGGCAGAGGGACGGCGACCTTGAATCGCCGGGCTCACAAGGACTCAGTCAGCGATGCGCAGCACGATCTTGCCCAGGTGCTGGTTGGCCTGCATGCGGGCCTGCGCGGCGGGCAGTTCGTCGAAGGCGAAGACGCTGTCCACCAGCGGCTGGATGCGGCCGTCGGCCATGGCCGGCAGCAGGTCGGCGACAAATGCCGGCACGCCGGCCGCGCGCTGCTCGGCGTTGCGCAGCTTGTTCGACACGCCGAACAGCGTCAGCCGTTTGGCGTGCAGGGCCTGCAGGTCAACAGGGGCCTGCAGTTGCCGGTCGACATAGCCCACCGTGGCCAGCCGGCCCTCGAAGGCCATGCAGCGCAGGCATTCAGCGAACACGCTGCCGCCCACGGTGTTGACGACCAGATTCACGCCGTGGCCGCCGGTGGCCAACAGCACCGCATCGGCAAAGTCGGGCGCTCGGCTGTTGATCGCCACGTCCAGACCCAGGGCCTGCAGCCGCGCCAGTTTGGTCGCAGAGCCCGATGTGCCGATGACCCGCGCGCCCAGCGACTTGGCCGCCTGCAGTGCGGCCACGCCCACGCCTGAGGACACGCCGGTGACCAGCAGCCACTGGCCGGCCTGCAGCCCGCCCTGCAGCAGCATGTCGTGCACGACCAGAAACACCAGCGGCACCGACGCGGCCTGGGCCATCGCCAGCCTGGCGGGCACGGCGATGGCCTCACGCACATCCATCAGCGCGAACTCGGCGAAGGCGCCTGCGCAGCGGCCCATCACCCGCTGGCCCAGGGCCCAGTTCGTCACGCCCGCGCCCACAGCCACCACCTCGCCCGCGCCCTCCATGCCGGCGGGCTTGGCTGCACCGCCCTTGACCAGTCCGCCGGGGATGAATTCGCCCCGGTTCAAGGCGGCGGCGTGCATTTTCAGCAGCAACTGGCCGGGGCCGGCTTCGGGCACCGGGCGCGGGTCGGGCAGCAGCCGGACATCGTCACCATCGACCTGCAGGGCATAGGCTTTCATGGACCGTTCTCGATCAAGCAAAAGGACAGGGGCCGGGGCCGGGGCCGAAGAATTCAGCGGCCCTTGAACTCGGGCCGGCGCTTGGCCATGAAGGCGCGTCGGCCTTCGGCATAGTCCTCGCTGTTGAAGCAGGCCAGGATCAGCGCGCGGCAGCGCTCGGCGTCGAGCTCGGGCGAGGGCTTCAGGATCTCGGCGATGGTGAGCTTGGCGGCCCTGATGGTCAGCGGCGCGTTGTCGCCGATCTGGGTGATGTAGTCGTCCAGCAGCGCCGGCAGGTCTTCGGGCGCGCAGCAGCACGAGATCAGACCCAGCTGCTGCGCCTGGCTGCCGTCGATGCGCCGCGCGGTGTAGAACAGGTCTTTGGCCGCGCCCACGCCGATCAGGTCGACCAGGTTTTTCAGCGCCGAAGTGCGGTAGCCCAGGCCCAGCCGTGCCGCGGGGATGGACAGCTGGGCATTGCTGGCGGCCAGGCGGATGTCGCAGGCGATGGCCACGTTCACGCCGCCGCCGATGCACCAGCCCTTGATGCAGGCCAGCGTCGGTTTGGGGCAATGCTCGATGGCCATCAGCGCGTCTTCGGCCAGCGCCTCGTACTGCGCCACTGCCTCCAGCGCCGCGCGATGGTCTTCGAACTGCGAGATGTCGGCGCCGGAGACAAAGGCCTTGTCGCCGGCGCCCGAGAACACCACCAGGCGCACCCGTTGGTCCTGCGCGGCCTGGGCCAGCAGCGCGGGCAGGGCGCCCCACATGTCCACACTCAGCGCGTTGTGGCGGGCCGGGTTGTTGAACACGATGTGCAGGGCCGGGCCCTGCAGGCGCACCTGTACGCGCTCGGTCGGGCTTTGGTAGTGGTTGTCGACCATCAGAACACCCCCCTTGCCTTCAGTTGTGCAATCTCATCCGGCGCCATGCCCAACTCGGTCAGCACCTCTTCGGTGTGCTCGCCGCGCAGCGGCGCGGCGCGGGCCAGGGTGCTGGGCGTGCGCGTCAGCGTCACCGGCTGGCCGACCAGGCGCTGGGGGCCCAGGCGCGCGCTGTGCACGGTCTGCACCAGGCCCAGGTGCTGCACCTGGGGTTCGTCGAACACCGCTTGCATGTCGTTGATGTGGCCGCAGGCCACGCCGTCGTGGTTGAAGCGTTCAATCCAGTGCGCACGATCTTGTGCGGCCAGGCGTTCATTGATGGCGGCATTGAGCGCCTCGCGGTTCACGCTGCGGCCGGCCTTGCTGACAAAGCGCGGGTCGTCGATCCACTCCGGCGCGCCCAGCGTGGTGCAGAAGCGCTCCCAGATCTTGGCTCCGAACACGGCGATGTTGAGGTAGCCGTCGCGTGCCATGTAGACCCCGGTCGGGATGCTGGTGGGGTGGAAGTTGCCGGCCTGGCCGGCCACTTCGCCGTCGGTCAGCCAGCGCGCGGTCTGGAAGTCCATCATGCTGACCATGGCCTGCAACAGCGAGGTGTGCAGCCACTGGCCTTGGCCGGATTGCTCGCGTTCGAGCAAGGCCACCAGGATGCCCTGCGCCGCAAAGATGCCCGCGCACAGGTCGGCGATGGGTATGCCCACGCGCACGGGGCCTTGCTCGGCCAGGCCGGTGACCGACATCAGCCCGCCCAGGCCCTGGGCGATCTGGTCGAAGCCGGGCCGCCCGGCCAGTGGGCCGGTCTGGCCGAAGCCCGAGATGCTGGCGTAGACCAGCCGCGGGTGGTCGGCCGCCAGGCTGTCGTAATCGATGCCCAGGCGGTGCTTCACGTCGGGGCGAAAGTTCTCCACCAGCACGTCGGCGCTGGCAATCAGCCGCTTCAGCGTGGCGATGCCCTCGGGCGCCTTCAGGTCCAGCGTGACGCTGCGCTTGTTGCGGTGCGTGTACTGGTAGTCGCTGCCGTCCTGGCCGCCCAGGGTGTCGTCGCCGCGCATGTGCTCGGGCATCTGCACCTGCACCACGTCGGCACCCCAGTCGGCCAGTTGCCGGCAGGCGGTGGGGCCGGCGCGAACCTGGGTCAGGTCGATGACGCGAAAGCGGGCCAGGGCGCTGGACGCGGCTTGGTGGGGCATGGCAAGGGCACGGGCTGCGCGGCCGCTGAGTTGGTGCGTCGAGTGTGGGTTGAACGCCCATAAGTGTCAACACTTTAACAATTATCGAAAACACTTAGGCGCTGAAATGGAGGCGGCTGGACTAAGATCTCGCCATGCCGAACAGCCCCGCCCGGTCCCGACCTGCAGCGCCTGACGCTGCCGCGCCGGTGCCGGCCAGCGCAGTGGCCGAAGGCCTGGCCAAGGGCGTGTTCGAGCAACTGCAGCGGCTGATCTACAGCGGCGACATCGCCCCCGGCGAGCGGCTGAACGAAGCCGCGCTGGCCCAGCGCATGGGCACCAGCCGGGGCCCGATCCGCGAGGCCATCCGCATGCTGACCGGCCTGGGTCTGGTGCTGGCGGTGCGCAACCGGGGCGTGTTCGTGCGCCAGATCTCGGTGCGCGAGATGGCCGAGATCTACGAGTTGCGCGCGCTGCTGTTCGGCTTTGCCGCCGCTCAGGCGGCCGAACACCTGAGCGACGCCGACCGCCAGACCTTTGTGCAATTGCTCGACGGCATGGACAGCGCCTGCGCCAGCGCAGACGGCCAGCGCTTCTACGCGCTGAACCTTCAGTTCCACGCCTTGTTGATGGCCCAGTGCCGCAACCAGCGCGCGCAGCAGGCCTACGATGATCATGTGAAGGCATTGCACCTGTACCGGCGGCGCTACTTCGACGCGACGGTCAACATGCGCCGGTCCAACCAGGAGCACCGGCGCATCTTCGACGCCATCGCCGCGGGGTCGCCCGATCGCGCCAACAAGCTGGCCCAGGCCCATGTGCTGCAGGGACGGCAGCGCTTGTTGTCGACGCTGGAACTGCCGGCCACTGTGGCGGCCGACCCGGCGCGCAGACCCACCTTGCTCAAGCCACGACCCGCATGAAAAGACGCCATTTGCTCCAGGCATCGCCCTGGCTGCTGGCCTGGCCGGCCTTCGCCCAGCCGGCCGCCTTTCCGTCCAGGCCGATCCGCTACATCGTGCCGGTGGCCGCCGGCGGCGGCAGCGACTTCATCGGCCGCACCGTCACCGAGCGCTGGGGCCAGGTGCTCAAGCAGACCATCGTGGTCGACAACCAGAGCGGCGGTGGCGGCACCATCGCGGCCCAGGCCACGGCCCGTGCCGCGCCCGACGGCTACACGCTGATGCAGGGTTATGTGGCCACCCATGGCACCAGCCCGGCCACGCGCAAGCTGCCCTACGACGCCATCAAGGACTTCACGCCGGTGGGCATGATCGGCGGCACGCCCAATGTGCTGGTGGTCAATGCGGCGCTGCCGGTGAACAACCTCACAGAGTTTGTCGACTACATGAAGCGCAACCCGGGCCGGCTGAGCTACGGCTCGGCCGGGTCGGGGTCGCTGACGCATCTGACGATGGAGCTGTTCAAGCAGCAGGTCAATTCCTTCATCGTGCACATCCCCTACCGGGGCATCGCGCCGGCCTTCACCGACCTGATCGGTGGCCAGACCCAGGCCATGTTTCCCGGCCTGGCCGCAGCGGTGCCGCATATCCGTTCGGGCCGCGTGCGGCCGCTGGCGGTGACCGGTCTGGTGCGCCACCCGCTGTTCAAGGATTTGCCCACGCTGGACGAAGCCGGCTTCAAGGGCTTCGATGCCCAGCAGTGGTACGGCGTGGTCGGCCCGGCCGGCATGCCGGCGGCCTTGGTCAAGCTGCTCAACGACAGCCTGGGCCTGGTGCTGGCTGCGCCCGACCTGCGCGACAAGCTGGCGATCGAGGCGGTGCAGCCCCAGGCCATGAGCTCTGAACAATTTGGCGCCTTCATGCGCGCCGATATCGCACGCTGGACGCAGTTGGCCAAGGCCCGCAGCATTCAGCTCGACAACTGATTCATTCCCCACCCCAGAGACCACACGCATGGCCCGAAATACCCAGGTCGCCGCCGACCACCACGCCCCCCCTGTGACCGAGCTGCTGGCGCAGTTTGTGGCCGAGCATCCGTCGCGCGGCTGGTCCGACGCGGTGGACCGCGAAGCCCACCGCACTTTCTTCAACTGGGTCGGCTGCGCCGTGGGCGCGGCCCGCCATGAGACGGCGCAGGCCGCGCTGGCGGCGGTGCAGATGCTGCAGCCCGCGCCCCAGGCCACGCTGCTGGGCCGGCGCGAGCGGGTGGACATGGCCAGTGCTGCGCTGATCAACGGCATCAGCTCGCACACCTTCGACTTCGACGACACCCACCTCAAGACCATCATCCACCCCGCCGGCCCGGTGGCCAGCGCGCTGCTGGCCCTGGCCGAGCACCAGGGCAACAGCGGCCGTGAACTGATCGACGCGCTGGTGCTGGGCATCGACGTCAGCTGCCGCATCGGCAATGCGATGTACCCCGAGCACTACGACCGCGGCTGGCACATCACCGGCAGCACCGGCACGGTGGGCGCGGCCGCCGGCTGCGCCCGGCTGCTCAAGCTCGACCGCCAGCGCACGGCAATGGCGCTGGGCATCGCCGCCTCGCAGCCCATCGGCATGCGCGAGCAGTTCGGCACCATGACCAAGCCCTTCCATCCCGGCGCTGCGGCCCGCGCCGGGCTGATGGCCGCGCTGTTGGCCCAGAACGGCTACACCGCCAGCCCTCGGGCGCTGGAAGCGCCGCGCGGCATGATG
>JANOWE010000141.1:0-37662 GCA_031417735.1 Betaproteobacteria bacterium | reverse complement strand
GCTGAAGCGGCGCGGGGACGGGGTGGTCACAATCGCCGCAAGCAGTGCCAAGGCACCATGCCCTGACGCGCCCCGCCCCATCCAGGAAATTCATGAATCCACGCATCACCGAACTGCTGGCCCAGATGGCCGCGCTGGAAGCCGAACTGCGCAGCGCCGTGCACGACCAGGAAAGCCGCATGTTGTTCCAGATCAAGGGCAGGCGGGTGGAGTTCGAGCGCACGGTGAGAGACGCGCACCGCAAGCTGAAGAAGAACTTCTATGCCCACAAGGTCTTGGGTACGCACAAGCGCTACAACCGCTTCCTGGACTACGGTGACGCCCAGAACTATGAAGCCAGGCTGGAGGAATTCCGCGTCGCGCTGGGCAAGGTCAAACCGGCCGGCTGATCAGCGCAGCAAGCTTGCGGCCGCTCGGGCCTGAGTCCTCGGCGGCCACGGGCAACAGGACTCTTCGGAGGGTCTGGCCACCGCTGATCAGGCTGCCGCCTGCGCGCCCATGCCCGCAGACCCTGGCCGCTGGGTGCGCAGCCGCCACAGCAGAAACAGCGCCACCGCGAGGTTCAGCGCATTCCAGGCCAAGCCGTTGAGGAATGCCGCGTGGTAGCTGCCGGTCAGGTCGAAGACCTTGCCCGACATCCAGCCAC
Source organism: Betaproteobacteria bacterium (assembly GCA_031417735.1). GTDB lineage: Bacteria > Pseudomonadota > Gammaproteobacteria > Burkholderiales > Burkholderiaceae_C > Pseudaquabacterium. The sequence goes on along the minus strand of JANOWE010000141.1, from coordinate 37,016 downwards.
CCAGCGCCATGCCGAACAGCGTGCACATGATCACCGTGCCCACGCGGGCACCGGCCTCGGTCGGCGGAAAATGTTCACGCACGATGATCGCGTAGCTGGGCACGATGCCGCCCTGGAACAGGCCGAACAGCGCCGACACCACATAGAGCGAGACCAGGCTGTCGAAGGGAATGAACAGCAGCAAGGCCATGCCCTGCAGCACCGAGCCCAGCACCAGCGTGCGCAGGCCGCCGATGCGGTCGCAGATGGCGCCCGAAACCAGCCGGCTGACGATGCCGCAGCCCAGCATCAGGCTGAGCATTTCGGCGCCGCGCGCCGCACCAAAGCCCAGGTCGCCGCAATAGGCCACGATGTGCACCTGCGGCATGGCCATGGCCACGCAGCAGGCGGTGCCGGCCACGCACAGCAGGCCCTGGGCCTGGTTCAGGCTCAGGCCAAAGGGCCGGGTGGACGGCACCGGCGCGCCGGCCTTGGCCGCAGCCAGCACCGGCGCGGGTGACCTGCCCCGCAGCGTCAGCGCCAGCAAGGCCATGCTGACAAAGGTGAACAGGCCCAGGCCGATGTAGGTCGGCCGCCAGCCCACCGTGCCGATGAAGTGCTGCACCACCGGCGGCCAGATCGCGCCGGCCACATAGTTGCCACTGGCACATACCGCCACCGCGATGCCCCGTCGCTTGACGAACCACAGCGAGGTGTCGGCAATCAGCGGCACAAAGCTGGTGCTGCTGCCCAGCAGGCCGATCATCAGCCCCTGAACCAGCGCAAACATCGTGATGCTGCCGGCCATGGCGCAGGCGACGAAGCCCAGGCCCAGACTCACCGCGCCGGTCATCACCACCGGCACGATGCCCCAGCGGTCGGCCAGACGGCCCATCAGCACACAGCCAACGCCGAAGCCCAGCATCAGCATGGTGTAGGGCAAAGAGGCCTGGGCGCGACTGACGCCGAACTCGGCCTGCACCGCCGGCAGCATCACCGACACCACGTACATGCCGGCCGAGCCGATGGTCATCAGCGCCAAGGTAGCCGCCAGCCGGCGCCAGGCCTGGGGTGAGTCCACCTGCGGCTGGGTGGCTGTGTTGGGGTCGTTGGGGTCGGCGGTCATCGCCGGATTGTGGCGTGCCGAGGTCGCCCGCCGCGCTGCAAGTGCGCAGCCTGGCTGGGCCGAAGCAGCGCGGTTCAGGCAAGGCCGATACTGCCCGCCATGGCCACCGAACCCATCCCCAGCGTCCCCGGTCCGCCCACCTTGACCCGCCAGGGCCAGCGCGCCACGCTGATGCTGAACCGTCCAGAGCAGCACAACCGGCTGCAGGTGGACGATCTGCTGGCGCTGCAACGGCACTTTGCCGCACTGCAGGCCGACACCGAGTTGCAGCTGCTGGTGCTGGCCGCGCGCGGCAAGAGCTTTTGCTCAGGCTTTGACCTGGGCGCGCTGGCCGCTGGCACTGGCCAGCCCAGCAACGCCGGGCCCAGGCTGTTCGAGAAGACGGTGGACATGCTCGAAGCCCTGCCTATGGCCACCGTGTGCCGCATGCAGGGCAGTGTGTACGGCGGCGCCACCGACCTGGCCCTGGCCTGCGACTGGCGCATAGGCGTGCACGGCATGCTGTTGCGCATGCCGGCGGTGCGCCTGGGCCTGCACTACTACCCCAGCGGCCTGCGCCGCTTCGTCAGCCGGCTCGGACTGGCCACCGCCAAGCGGCTGTTTTTGCTGGCCGAAGACCTGGAGGCCGAGCAACTGCTGGCCTTGCGCTATCTGGACCGGCTGGTGGCAGGCGACGCGCTGGATGCGGCGGTCGAACAGTTCGCCAGCGCCCTGGACATGGCCGCGCCGTTGGCACTGCGCGGCATGAAGGCCTCGCTGAATGAAATCGCTTGCGGCGATTTCGACCTGACCCGGCTGCACGAGCGTGAGGCACTGTGTGCCAGCAGCCTGGACCTGGCAGAAGGCCAGGCGGCGCTGGCGGCGCGACGTCAGGCCGTGTTCAAAGGCTGTTAGGGCGGCAGGCGCGGGTGATTGACAACATCGGCGCCGTTCACTCTGTAGAAGTGCGGTTGGAGCCACTGGCTCGACGACCGGCCCTGCGACAAGGTTCAGCGTCTCGCGCTGCGTACGACCGACTGGCTCGCTCTGCCCTGCAGCCAACGAGGAGGGGCGAACCTGGCGAAGGCCCGCATTGCCGGCGACCCACCGGCAACGGGCCGCAGCAGCCCGATGCGGGCTGCTGCAGGCTCAAAGTTCACGCAGGAAGTTGAGGCTGGGCGAGAAGAAGTATTCGCCGCCCTTCATCTTCACGAAGCCTGCGAAGTCAAAGGCCACCGGCTGCGAAGTCGCGTTGTCCCATTGCTTGAACATGCGATGCTGCCCCGGCACCAGCGCGCCTTGGCCGATCACGGGGTCGATGCCGTGAACGCCCGGCTGCGGGAAGCCGGGTAGATTCACCCAAGTCTGCTGCGTGAACTTGAACTGCTGGCCAATGACGCGGTTGTAGGCCATGAACAGCAAGCCCTGGCCTGGGCCGGTGGGCAGCAAGGGCGCCACCTTGGCGTTGAACTCGGCCAGCGTGTCGGCTTCGGGTATCTCCTCGGGGTGCATCTGGCGCTTGACGTCCTCGTACGGAATGCCGCGACGCGGCATCAGGTGCGCACGCTCGGCGGACTCGGGTTCTGCGCCGCCACTGCCCCTCGGGTTGCTCTTGCGGATGTGGGCGTGGAACGGGCAACGCTTGCCAGGGTCTGCGCCGTAGTCGAAGTCGTTGGGTGGCGCGTTGCCGCGCGCCTTGTCGGACAAGGTCACCGGGGTGCCGTCTTCAAAGCGACCGACGACGAGCGCGCCGGCCAGCTCACGGTTGTCGGCGCCTACAAGGCCCAGTGCATCGGCCAGCACTTGTTCGCGCGCTTTGAAGCCGCGCACGTCCTGCTCCAGCTTGCGGAAAACGAAGTAGCTCCCGAAGCTGACCGGCGCATCGCCCGGCTTGGCACCGGGGTCGGGCAGCAAGGCCGCATCCAGCCCTGCCTTCGGATCCCAGCGCGAAGAGCCAGCGTCAGCGTTTTCCTTGGCAATATCTTCCACCAGCAGCAATGGCTGGCTGCGGCCGTCGACATAGCCGAAGTGCTCGATGCCGTCGTTTGCGCTGTTGAAAACGGCCCCTCCGCGCTGCACAAGCACCACGGTGGCGCCAGCTTTGCGGACTATTTCCAGCAAGCTGGCTGTCAACGAGGCCGTGAGTGCCGGCGTGTCGTGCGCGGCAAGCACCACGGCATGCAGGTCCTCTCGGAACGGGGCTTCCCAGTTCAGCACCGGCGGATCGGCCAGCGCAGTCTGGCTGTCAGGGTGCTTCATGCCCTTGACGAAGTCGGGGTCGGTTGGGGCTGCAGCCGAGGCACCGATCGCCGCATAGCCTTTGTTCGACAGCGCCACGTGCACAAACGCGCCTGCGCTGGCTTCGCCGGCCTGGAAGCGCTCGGTACCCAGCAGTTGCTGGTGGGCGCTGGTGACGTGGTGGTTGGCCAGCTCACGCAGCACGCGGCGAGACTCGAGGGTCTTCGTGGCGTCGAACTTGATGAAGATGTTGGCCGTGTGATGGCGGCCGTGGCCCTTGAGGATGTTGCCCTGCAGTGCTTGCAGCATCTTCAGTTGGTCGGCATCGGCCTGCTTCCAGGCCAGCGGCGCGGTGAGAGTGATCGGCATGCGGGTGCTCCACAACAGTGAGCAGCACGGGTTTCGTGCCGCAAAACCAAGTGTAGAAACGCAGCGGGCCGCCAGACATCACACCATTTGTGGAAAGTGACGGACGCCCCCCTAAATCCGATACGCTGCGTGCGAAATCCAGCCGCGTGGCCTGCGGACACTGCACTGCTCGCAGGACCCGTCATGGTCAAATGTTGGTGCCCAGGAGCAGCCTCCTGGCTGGCCATGATCAGCGTCCCACCGCCGCCAGCCGTTACCCGCCCTCGCCGAGCAACGCCCGAATGCGCTCCGGCACCGGCACCGACTTCTGCGCCTTGAAATCGGTCCAGACCACGGTGGCGCCGCCAGTGGCATGCAGTTCACCCGGCCGGTCGGCGCGTTCGAGCGTGGCGTAGGTGTCGATGCTGCTGCGGCCCATGGCGCCCAGGTAGTGCTTGGCCAGCACGTCGCAGGGGTATTCCAGCTGGCGGTTGAAGTTGCAGAAGGCGTTGACGATCAGCGGGCCGATGCCTGAAGCATCCGGCATGCAGCCGATGCTGCGGAACCAGTCGATGCGCAGGGTTTCCAGGTAGCGAAAGTACATCGCATTGTTCAAATGGCCCATCGCATCCATGTCGCCCCAGCGCATGGGAATCACCATCTGAAAACTCAGCCGGATGTCGGCGGGCAGGTCCAGGCGCATGGTGTCAGCGGCCTTGCTGTGACGGCGCACTGGTGCTGTCGTCGGTGGCCATGCCCAGTTCGGTGGCCATGCGCTGCACCAGCGCGCCCAGCGTGGCCAGTTCATCGCCCTGGCGCCGCAGTTCGGCCTTCAGTGCCGCCAGTTCGCCGGCACCCACCGCATCGTCGGACGCGCCAGATGCCTGGTAGGCCTGGGGCCGGGGCGCGGTCATCTGCACCTCACCGCACAGCAGATGGGCCCAGCGCGCCTCGCGCTCGCCCGGGGCGCGTTCGAGCTTGAGCGTGCGCGGCGGGAACCGGTCGGCCAGTTCTTCCAGCACCTGCTCCACCGCCGCGATGTGCTCGAAGCGGTGCAGGCGCTCGACGTTGGCCCGTAACTCAGCCGAGGTCTGCGGCCCGCGCAGCATCAGCACGGCCAGCAGTGCCACGCAGGGCGCCGGCACGTTCAGCCCGCGCGCGGCGTTGTGCTCGTAGCGGGTAACACGGCCACCGCTGCTCTCGAACAGCAGGCTCATGCTCTTCAGGCCGTCCACCGCTGTCAGCAGCTCGGCCTCGGTCGCGGCCATCACCGGGTCGCGCGTGGTCTTCTGGTTGCAGCCGGCCAGCAGCGAGTTCATCGACAGCGGGTAGGTGTCGGGCACGGTGGCGTGCTTTTCCACCAGCACGCCCAGCACCCGGGCTTCCAGTGGCGTCAGTGCGCGGGCCATCTTGGCGGTACCCGCCTCAGGCGCCGAAGCCGTCGTCGGCCGACAGCACCGCGCCGTTGATGAAATGGCTCTCGTTGGCGCACAGCATCATCAGCGCCGCGTCCAGGTCGGCCGGTTGGCCCACGCGCTTGCGCGGCAGCATGGCCACCAGCTTCTGGCCGGCCTCGGTCTTCCAGTGGTGGTGGTTGATCTCGGTGTCGATGTAGCCCGGGCACAGCGCATTCACATTGATGCCGAACTTGCCCCACTCCAGCGCCATGGCGCGGGTCATGTGCACCACCGCCGCCTTGCTCATGCAGTAGACGCCGATCTGGCCCAGCACGCGCAGCCCGGCCATCGACGCCACGTTGACGATGCGCCCGCCAGTGAAGGTGCCGGGCGCCGCGCCGCGTGAACGCGCGATCATGCGCTTGGCCACCTCTTGGGCGACGAAGAACGCGCCCTTGGTGTTGGTGTCGAAAATATGGTCGAAGTCGTCGGGCATCACGTCGACCAGGCGCTGCGTGGCCGACACGCCCGAGTTGTTGATCAGGATGTCGATGGTGCCCATCTCGGTCTCGGCGTGAGCGACGGCCGACTTGATGCTGTCGTGGTCGGTCACGTCCAGTTCCACCACATGGGCGTCGCCGCCGGTCGATTCGAGTTCTGCGCGCAGCGTCTTCAGCCGCTCGACCCGGCGCGCGGCCAGCACCACGCCGGCACCGGCCTGGCTCAGCGTGCGCGCAAACTGCGCGCCCAGGCCGCCCGAAGCGCCGGTGATGAAGGCCACGCGGCCGGACAGATCGATGTTGTAGCTCATGGGCTTGCTCGCTTTCTGGGTAGACCTGTGGGCAGCCGGCCTCGCTGGCACCAGCCCGCCCTTCGTTTCACGATAGCACGCAGCCCCGGCGGCCCAAGCGCCGAACTGGCCTGATGTCGATGGCCGGGCTGCGGTCGGTGCCCTGCCCTGAGCGAGGGCGCTGCGACAAAAACGAACGATCGTTCGTTTTTTCATGCTGCCGCATAGAATTCGCGCCAACCTGAACCCCGGCGCGATGCACCCGAGCCACGCTGCAGCCTCACGACTGCAACCCAATCAATGACAGGACAAGCCACGATGACGCCGCAAGACATCCTCGAAAAGTTCGGCCCACGCGAGGCCATGGAATACGACGTGGTCATCGTCGGTGGTGGCCCCGCCGGCCTGGCCGCAGCCATCCGCCTGAAGCAGCTGGCGGCCGAGAAGAGCAGCGAGTTGTCGGTGGTGGTGCTGGAAAAAGGCAGCGAGCCCGGCGCCCACATCCTGTCCGGCGCGGTGATGGACCCGGTGGCGTTGAACGAGCTGATCCCTGACTGGAAAGAGCGCGGCGCGCCGCTGAACCAGACCGTCACCGGCGACGAATTGCTGATGCTCAAAGAGGGCGGCGGCAGCACGGCCACCCCGCATTGGCTGATGCCGCAGTGCTTTCACAACGACGGCAACTATGTGGTCAGCCTGGGCGCGGTGGTGAAGTGGTTGGGCGAGCAGGCCGAGGCGCTGGGCGTGGAGGTCTTTCCGGGCTTTGCCGCCGCCGAGCTGCTGTACGACGACCAGGGCGCGGTGCGCGGCGTAGCCACCGGTAACCAGGGCGTTGGCAAGAACGGCGAGCCGACCGACAGCTTCCAGCTCGGCATGGAACTGCTGGGCAAGTACACCCTGTTTGCCGAAGGCGCGCGCGGCCACCTGGGCAAGCAGCTGATTGCCAGGCTCAAGCTCGACGACGGCCGCGAGCCGCCGAGCTTTGCGATCGGCATCAAGGAGCTGTGGGAAGTGCCGGCCGACAAGGCCCGGCCCGGCCTGGTGGTGCACACCGCCGGCTGGCCGATGGACGATGAGACCTTTGGTGGCGGCTTTCTCTACCACCTCGAAGGCGGCAAGGTCACGCTGGGCTTTGTGATCGGGCTGGACTACAAGAACACCTACCTCAGCCCGTTTGAAGAAATGCAGCGCTGGAAGACCCACCCCGCCATCCGCGCCCACCTCGAAGGCGGCAAGCGCCTGGGCTATGGTGCGCGGGCCATCAACAACGGCGGCCTGGCCAGCCTGCCCAGGCTGGCCTTCCCCGGCGGTGCGCTGCTGGGCTGTGACGCGGGCATGCTCAATGCCGCGCGCATCAAGGGCAGCCACGCCGCGATCAAGACCGGCAAGCTGGCCGCAGAGGCCGCGTTCGAGGCCCTGGCCGCCGGCCGCAGCCATGACGAACTGGCGGCCTACCCGGCCGCGTTCGAGGCCAGCTGGCTGCATGCCGAACTGCTGGCGGTGAAGAACTTCAAGCTCTGGTTCAAGAAGGGCCGCTTGATCGGTACGCTGATGACCGGCATCGAGCAATGGCTGCTGCCCAAGCTGGGCATCAAGGTGCCGCCCTGGACGCTGCACCGCAGCCAGCCCGACCATCTGGCCCTGCTGCCGGCCGACCAGTGCACGCCCATCGCCTACCCCAAGCCCGACGGCAAGCTGAGCTTCGACCGGCTGAGCTCGGTGTTCGTCAGCAACACCAACCACGAGGAACAGCAGCCGTCGCACCTGACGCTCAAGGACGCCGGCGTGCCAGTGGCCATCAACCTGGCCAGGTACGCCGGGCCCGAGGCGCGCTATTGCCCGGCCGGTGTCTACGAGTTCATCAAGGCCGACGACGGCAGCGACCGTCTGCAGATCAACGCCCAGAACTGCGTGCACTGCAAGACCTGCGACATCAAGGACCCGACACAGAACATCGTCTGGGTCACGCCCGAGGGCGGTGGCGGGCCCAACTACGCCGGCATGTGATGGGACCGGACGGCGCATTGCGCCGCGCTTGAGCGGCCCAGCCAGGGCTGCAGGCATGCCCTGATCTGAACGGCCGGCGCCGCGCTTCTTGCGGCTTCTGCGGCGGCTGCGGTGGCCACAATCCGGCCCATCATGCAAGCGCCACGGCCAGAAGACGTGCAAGCGCAGGTGGTGGCCTGGCACAACCGCCATCCACTTGCCCGACGCATCCATGCATCGCAGGTGCACAGCATCGGCGCGGTGCTGCTGCCGTTTGCCAGCGCCCAAACGCCTGAGGCCGAATCGGCGCCGCTGCCTGCCACGGCGGCGGCTGAGCCGGCCCTGCGCCTGGACACACCAGCAGACCCCCTCACGGCCTGCACAGCGCCGGAACCGGAAGTCTTGGCTGCGGCTTCGTCGGCCGCCGCTGTGCCCGCGCTGGGCGCTGCCGCGGCCCAGCCCGATGCCACGGCCGGCCGGCAAGCCGTGGCAGAGCTTGCCGGAGGACCTGAGACGGCAGCGGCGGCGCCCGACATCCTGGTCGTTGATTTCACCGACGAGAGCGACGAGGACGACGCGAACGATGGCGACGACGCCGACGAGTTGCTGATCGACATACCGGACAACGCGGCATCCGCCGACAGCTCAGAAGTGCCTGAGGCTGACGCTGAAGCCGCAACAGTGTCGGGCGACGATGCCGAGGCCACGGCCGAGCGCAATGACCACACCAGCGCCGACCACGAAGCCAGCCCATCGGCGCCTTCAGCCACCGACGAGCAGACCTCGGTCCACAGCACAGCCCCGGTTCAGGAAGCACATCAGGACAGCAGCGCCCAGGACAGCAGCGCCCAAGCCAGCGCGCAAGCCAGCGCGCAGGCCGCCGTCACGCATTCCGGCGCGGGTGATGCTGGGACGGAAGATGCTGCAGGCGGCGCAGCGGACAGCGCGGCCGACCGCGGTCAACCGCCCGAGGCCTCAGTCTTTGCCGACCTTGATGCAGCAGACGCGGCCGAGGCAGCGGACGTGGCAGCGCAAGTGGCAGCGGCAGCGGGTCGGGCCGCTCAGGCGCAGGCACCCACATTTGAGGCACCGGCCACCAATGGGCACGCTGCAGGCGCGGGCGGCGCCGCGTCCGACCCCGCCATCACCGGCCCGGCTGAGCCCGCTGCCGAAGCACTGACGCCCTTGGGCGAGCGCCTGCAAGCCGCACGCCAACGGGCCCTGGAGACGACGGATACGGCGCCAGACGCCGCCGAAGCGTCAGCCACAACAGCGGCCAGGCCAGCGTCGCAGGCACAGCCGGCAACAGCCACCGCCACCGGCACCGGGCACGGCCTGTGGCAGCGATGGTTGCGGCGCCTGCTGCAGCGGCTGCCACACGGCAGACACGGCGCCGCCGTGGCTGCGGCCATGGGCATGGCATCGAGCGCGGCACCGGCGCCAGCTTCCCTGCGCTCGGTGTTCAGCCGTGATTTCATCTGGCCACTGTCCATCGGCCAGGTGGCACGCTGGGCCCGGCGGCATGGCAGCACGGTGCCGGTGGCGCCGGCCGACTGGCCCCTGCGCCTGGTCGAGACCGACCCCGGCCTGCTGCGCAAGCGCCACGACGAAGGCTTCAAGCAGCCGGTGCTGCTGCATGTGATGACCGCGGCCATCGGCGTGGGCGACCGGCGCATCCGGCTGCTGCTGGACGCGCAAGGCCACATCATCGGTCCACGGGCCTATGACCGTCGCCGCGTGGCTGGTCTGGCCAGCGTGGCCATGGCGCTGCTGCTGTTGGGCGCAGGCCTGTGGCGGCCACCGGCCAATGGGGTCGACGCGCTGGCCGCAGATGACGGCGCCGCCACGGCCGTGCCGGCAGCCTCAGCGGCCGTGGCGGCCAGCCAGGCCGAAGATGCCGCCAGCGCAAACCTGCACCCGGCTGCGGCGCAGGCCCATGAGCCCGACCATGGCCCGGCCAGCGCCACGGCCCATGATCCACTGGCGGCGATCGACTCGTCCCAAACTGACGCTCATGGTGCGCCGCAGGGCCTCAGCGCCAAGGCCGAACCGGCTGAAGTGGGCGCAACGCATGCCGCCACACCAGCGACTGCCAATGACTCAGCACCCGGTGCGGCGGCAGATTCAGCCCATGGCGCCGCTGCCGCCGCCAGCCAGCCGGCGCTTGCGCTGGGCCGGGTACGACCGAGCCTGTCGGACGAGCAGCGGCAGCAAGCCTTGCTGCAATCACGCCAGATGCGGGCCAACCCCCATCCGCCCACCGACAGCTTGCAGGCCCCGCCCGGACCGGTGTTTGCCGTGGTCACCTCACCTCAGGCCAGGCGCGAGCAGGCGGCCAGCAGCCTGAACACCATCGCCTCGGCCCGGGCCAGGCTGCCGCCGCCAGCGCCCGATCAGACCGACCTGATGGGCAGCGAGGGCCAGTGGCGTGCGGTCTGGTGGCCCTTCGCCAACCGTGCCGACGCCGAACGGGCCCGCGTGATGCTGCTGGTCCGTGGCCTGAGGGCCGAGGTGGTGGGCTTTTGATCGGACCTGCACCGGCCAGCGCCCTGACCCGGCGCTGAGATTTAGCTCAGCCGGCTGTGCGCCAGCCCAGCCCGTCCGACGTGCCCCTGGCCACAGCGCCACGACGCGGCCGGTACTCGCAGCCGACCCAGCCCTGCCAGCCGCAGGCCGCCGAGACCTTGTCGATGACCTCGAACAGATAGGGGTGGTGCAACTCGCCCAGGTCGGGCTCGTGGCGCAACGGCACACCGGCGATCTGGAAGTGGCCGACCCGGCCGGTGGGCAGGTACTGGCGGATCTTCATTGCCACGTCACCTTCCACGATCTGGCAGTGGTAGAGGTCGAACTGCACCTTCAGGTTGGGCGCGCCCACGGCCAGCACGGTCTGGTGCGCGTGGTCTTGCCGGTTGAGGAAGAAGCCGGGGATGTCACGCGTGTTGATCGGCTCGATCAGCACGTCCACGCCGACGCTGACGGCCTGGCTGGCGGCCCAGGCCAGGTTGGCCTCGTAGGTGGCCTGCAGCTGGCTGCGGTCGGCGCCCTGGGGTGCCAGGCCCGCCATCAGGTGCACACGCGGGCAGGCCAGCGCGCTGGCGTATGCCAGCGCCTGGTCCACACCCCGGCGGAATTCGTCCTCGCGTCCGGGCAGGCAGGCCATGCCGCGCTCGCCGTCGTGCCAGCGGCCGGGTGGCGCGTTGAACAGCACCTGCTGCAGGCCATGATCGTCCAGCCGCTGGCGCAACACCGCAGCCTCATGCTCGTAGGGGAACAGGTACTCCACCGCCTTGAAGTCGTCTTGCGCGGCGGCGGCAAAGCGGTCGAGAAAAATATGCTCGGGGTAGAGCATGGACAGGTTGGCAGCGAAGCGGGGCATGGGCTTGACCTTGTGCAGGGGGTTGATCGGCCTACCAGGCCGCACCGAACTGCGCACGCAGTTCAGCGATCTGCTCGGGCTTCAGCGGCGCGGGCCGGGCCATCAGCCAGAGCCTGGCAGTTTCTTCAAGTTCCTCCAGCACGGCGCTGGCCTGCGCCGGGCTGCTGTGCCACACATTGGGCCCCAGCCGGTCCAGCATCACCGCGCGTATGGGCGTGCCGGCGGCGGCCATGGCCGCGATGCGCCGGGCCACCAGTTCAGCCGCCGCCGGGTCGCCCGGGCGGTGGTAGGGAATCAGCGGCACATGGCCGACCTTCATCACGAAATAGGGCGTGATCGGCGGCAGGATGTCGTCCGCGCTGTGAACCCCGGCCAGGGCCAGCGCCACCAGGTGGGTGCTGTGGCTGTGGATGACGCAGCGCGCGGCCGGGTCGGCGGCGTAGATGCGGCGGTGCAGGGCCAGGGTCTTGGACGCGCGGTCGCCGCTGGTCTGCTGGCCGGCCTCGTCCACCTCGGCCAGGCTCGCCGGGTCGAGCCGGCCCAGGCAGGCGTCGGTGGGGGTGATGAGGTAGCCGCTGTCGGTGCGCACACTGATGTTGCCGGCCGTGGCATGCACATAGCCGCGCTGGAACAGCGACGCGCCGACCCGGCAGATCTCCTCACGCAACGCGGTGCTCATGCCGTGGCCAACTGGTCGAAGGCGCGGCTGAAGAAATCCGGCCCGCCAAAGTTGCCCGATTTCAGCGCCAGGTGCAGCGGCTGACCCGGGCAGGCGATCGAGGCCACCGCCGTCCACGGCACGCCGGGGTCGATCTGCGGGCCGATCTGCATCTGCGCCACACCCAGGGCCTGCACCACCGCGCCCGAAGTCTCGCCACCGGCCACCACCAACTGGCGCACGCCCAGGCCCACCAGCCCCAGGGCGATGGCCGACAGCGCGGCCTCGACCATCTCGCCGGCACGGGCCACGCCCAGTTCGGCCTGCACAGCCTTGACCGTCGCCGGCTCGGCCGTGGCATAGACCAGCAGCGGTGCATCGCCGCACGTCGCCAGCATCGGCCCGGCCCAGGCCAATGCTTGGGTCACCACATCCTGGCCTGCCGCCAAGGCCAGCGGGTCGACCACAAAGGCCGGCACGCCCGCCCCGAGCGCCGTCGCGACCTGGGCGTTGGTGGCCAGCGAGCAACTGCCCGAGACCACCGCGCGCCGGCCACTGGCCGGCGGCAGCGCGTCCACCGCGCCGTCGCGGCGCGTGGCCCGGTCGGGCCAGTTCTGCGCCAGGCCGATGGCCAGCCCTGAGCCGGCGGTGACCAGCGGCATGCCGGCCAGCGCCGGGCCGATGGCCATCAGGTCGGCATTGCTGATCGCGTCCAGCACCGCCATGCCCACGCCGTCGGCCTGCAACTGGGCCAGCCGCTGGCGCACCGCCGCCGCACCCCGGGCCACTACGTCATAGCCCACCAGACCCACCTTGCGCCGGCACTGCGCCTGCAGCACCCGCACCAGGTTGGCGTCGGTCATCGGCGTGAGCGGGTGGTTCTGCATGCCGCTCTCATTGAGCAGCATGTCGCCGGCGAAGAGATGGCCCTTGAACACCGTGCGCTTGTTTTCCGGGAACGCGGGGCAGGCGATGGTCAGGCCCTGGCCGGGGCCGTGCAACGCGTCCAGCAAGGCCTCGGTCACCGGGCCGATGTTGCCTGCGGGCGTGGAATCAAAGGTCGAGCAGTACTTGAAGTAGATCTGCTGCACGCCCTGGGCCTGCAGCCAGCGCAGCGCGGCCAGCGACTGCGCTACCGCGTCGGCCGCCGGGATGGTGCGCGACTTGAGCGCCACCACCACAGCGTCGATGGCGGAGTCGGTGTGGGCCTGCAGCGGTCCGTCGGGCACACCGATGGTCTGCACCGTGCGCAGGCCGCTGCGCACCAGGTTGTTGGCCAGGTCGGTGGCACCGGTGAAGTCGTCGGCAATGCAGCCGAGCAAGAGGCCGGCCATGTCAGCTCTTTTCCGGCAGCGTGATACCGGGAAAGATCTTGATCACCGCCGAGTCGTCTTCACGGCCATGGCCGGCGCTGGAGGCCTGCATGAACATCTGGTGCGCGGTGGATGACAAGGGCAGCGGAAATTTGCTGCAGCGCGCGGTGTCCAGCACCAGGCCCAGGTCCTTGACGAAGATGTCCACCGCCGACAGCGGCGTGTAGTCACCGGCCAGCACATGGGCCATGCGGTTCTCGAACATCCAGCTGTTGCCCGCGCTGTGGGTGATCACCTCGTACAGCGCGGCGGCGTCCACCCCTTCACGCAGGCCCAGGGCCATGGCCTCGGCCGCGGCGGCGATGTGCACGCCGGCCAGCAACTGGTTGATGATCTTCACCTTGCTGCCCATGCCGGCGCGGTCGCCCAGGCGGTAGACCTTGGCTGCCATGTCGTCCAGCACGGTGCCCACGGCGGCATAGGCCTCGGGCCGGGCCGCGCTCATCACCGTCATCTGGCCACTGGCGGCCTTGGCCGCACCGCCGGAAATGGGCGCGTCGATGTAGTGGATGCCCAGTGCCAGCAAGCGCGCTTCAAGCGCCACCGACCAGCCCGGGTCGACGGTGGAGCACATCACGAACACGCTGCCCGGCTTCATGGTAGCGGCGGCGCCGGCATGCTGGCTGCCGTCACCGAACAGCACGTTCTCGGTCTGCGCGGCGTTGACCACCACCGACACCAGCACCTCGCTGGCCCCAGCCACCTCGGCCGGGCTGGCGCAGGCGGTGCCGCCCTGCGCGGCAAAGGCCTCGGCCACACCGGGCCGGGCATCGCAGACATGCAGCGCATGGCCCTTGGCGCGCAAGGTGCTGGCCATGCCCGAGCCCATCGCGCCCAGGCCTATCAGTCCGACCGACCGTTTCATCATTGTTTCTCCGTCAAGGGTTTGGCAGTGGGGCAGGTCCACCCGGCTGGGCCGGACAGCAGCAGCGCCGCTTTGTCGGTGTCAGATTTTGACCGCATCGCCATCGGCCTTGAAGCCGACGCCCACAGCCAGTGCGCGGTCGGCCAGGCTTGCGTCCCACATCACCCGGCCCGGCGTCTGGCCGCCCAGCACCGACACCAGCAGGCCACCGCCGACAGGGTCATCTCCGTCCAGGCTGCGGAAAGCGCGGTGCACGAAAGGCGGCACGCTGATGGTGTCGCGCGGGCCCAGCACGACGGTGTGCACCTGGCCGTTGCCGCCGTCAATCCAGTCGACCTCCCAGCGCCCGGCCTGGACGATGAACACCTCTTCGCTGTCATGCCAGTGCATGGCCGCGCCGCAGCCTTTGGGCGCGACGATGAAGTCGACATGGAAGTTCCGGGCCGCCGCGATGCGCGGCTTGAAGTTCGGGTCGTCGCTCACGCCCGAGCCGATCACGCTGTACAGCGTGCGCTCATGGCCCCTGACCCAGGTGTCGACAAAGGCGCGCGGGCTGGCCGGAATCTCGCCCCAGCGGGCCACGCGCAGCGCCATCTGCTCGGGCGAGCAGGACTGCGAAGGGGCGACATTGGCGGCCCAGGTGGCTTTGAGCTCAGAGGCAGTCATGGTGAGATGCTGTTGATGACGCCGCTCAGCCCTTGACCGCGCCGGCGGTCAGGCCGGTGATGATCTGCTTGGCCGCGACGAAGGTGAAGATCAGCGGCGGCAGCGCGATCAGCAGCCCGGCGGCCATGATCTTGCCCCACTCCACACCGGTGTCGGTGATGTAGTTGGAGATCGCTGCCGGCAGCGTGCGGGTGACGCGGTTGGTCAGGATGAAGCTCAGGATGAACTCGTTCCAGGCCAGGCGGAAGGTGAAGATCGCCGCTGCGGCCAGGCCCGGCCTGATCAGCGGCAGCACGATCTTCCAGAACACGCGGAACGGGCCGCAGCCGTCGATCGCAGCGGCCTCTTCCAGCTCGATCGGCAACTGGTCGATGAAGCCATACAGCAGCCAGATCGTGAACGGCAGGTTCAGCGCCACATAGACCAGCACCACGCCTGAGAGCGTGTCGCCGATGCCCCAGGCCGACCAGATCACGAACACCGGCACCGCCAGCACGGCCGGTGGCAAGGTGCGCAGAATCAGCGTCGAGTAGCTCAGGGGCTCACGGCCGAGGAAGCGAAAGCGCGCCATGGCATAGGCGCACATGGTGCCCAGCATCAGCGTGATCAGCGTGGCCGCGACCGAAATCTTCAGGCTGTTGAGCATGTAACGGTCGATGTGGCCGTCCACCACCACCGAGCGGTAGTTGTCCAGGGTGGGCATGAACAGCCACGACCAGCGGGTGTCGAAGATCTGGGTCTGGGTCTTGAACGAGGTCAACGCCAGCACGATCAGCGGCATCAGGCAGGCCACGGACAGCAGCGTCAGCACCAGGTAGTGCAGGGCTGAGCCTTTGGGCGCGGTTTCGGCGTGGCTCATCTTGTTCTCATGAACGGGCCGAAGCCTTCAAGGGGTTGGACACCATCAGGATCGCCAGTGACAGCACCGACACAATCACCAGCAGCAGGATGGACAGCGCGGCCGAGTAGCCCAGCTTCTGGCTGATGAAGGCGGCCTTGAAGATGTGCAGCGAAAACAGCTCGGTGCTCTGGCCCGGGCCGCCAAAGGTCATCACATAGATCACCTCCAGGCCGCGGAAGCCGTCGATCATGCGCGCCAGCAGCGTGACGACGAGGATGGGTTTGATCATCGGCAGCTTGACCCGGACGATCTGCTGCCACCCGTTCGCCCCGTCGATGCGCGCGGCCTCGATCACGCTGTTGTCCAGCCCCTGCAGGCCGGCCAGCACCATGATCAGCACAAAAGGCGTCCATTGCCAGATGTCGGTGACCACCATCGCGGTGAACGCCAGGCCGGGCTCGGCCAGCCACGAATGGGGGGCGATGCCCAAGGCACCCAGCCACAGGTTGATGGGGCCGAAGTTGGCATCGAACAAATAGCGCCAGACCAGGCCGACACAGATCGGCGCGATCATCATCGGCAGCACGAAGATGGTGCGAAAGACCCGCATACCGCGCACCGGCTTTTCCAGGAACAGCGCCAGCGCAATGCCCAGCACCATTTCGCAGCTCACCGCGATCACTACAAACGCCAAGGTCACGCCCATCGAGACCCAGACCTGGGCCGACTGCAGCATCTGCGCAAAGGCCTCGAAGCCGACGAAGCGCGCCGTGCTGGCGAAGTCTGTGCCCATTGGCCACTCGTAAAAACTCAGTCGCACCGCGTCCACGATCGGGTAGGCCAGCCCGGCCAGCATCACCAGCACCGCCGGCAGGATGTAGACATAGGGCGTGAGCCGGGCCAGCCAGGCCGGCGCGCGCGCACGGCGCGGCAGGGCTGGATGCTCGGTCATCGGGTTTGGCTCATGGCCAGGGCTGGTCAGGGTGGCGCTTGGGCTCGGCGCGAAACTTGGCAGCTCAGGTTTTGAGCCAACCGCCCTTGCGCACCACGTCTTCCGCGTCCTTGACCACCGCGTCCAGCGCCGCCTTGGCCGACTTGGAGCCGCCGATCACCGCCGGCAGCGCCTGACCCAGGATCTGCTGGCTGATGTGGTCCCACTCGGGGATCAGCGGGCGCCAGTCGGGGTTGCAGATCTTCAGCGACTCACGCAGCGCCGAAATCTCGATCGGGTACTTCTTGGCCATGTCCGGCTGGTCCAGCGTGCCCAGCCGGTTGACGTTGCCGCCCATCAGCGCAATCTTCAGGTCGGACTGCTTGCTGGTCATCCACTGCATGAACAAAAAGGCCGCGTCCTTGTTCTTCGCGTTCCTCGGAATCGCCATCGCAAAGCCGCCGCTCTGCGCCGAGTGCTTGGTGCCCATGGGATGCAGCGCATAGGCCACCTTGCCCACCACCTTGCTCTTGGCCGGGTCTTGCGCCGGGCCGAAGATGGCGATCGAGTCCAGGTACATCGCCGCCTGGCCCTGCAAGAAGGCATTCTGCATCTCGCCAAAGCCATAGCTGGCGATGCCGGCCGGGCCGGTGTCGACGATCTCTTTCAGGATCTCTGCCGCCTTCACGCCCTGGGCGTTGTTGAAGGCCGCGCGCCAGTTGCCGTCGAAGACCTCGCCACCGTTGGGCGACAAATGCAGCAACCAGGCCGCCGAGACCTGGTGGCCGGTCTGGCCGCGCGAGGTCAGGCCGCCAATGCCTTCCTTGTCCTTCATCAGCCGGCAGACCCTGAGCAGGTCGTCGTAGGTCTTGGGCGCGCTGAGCTTGTGCTTCTCGAACAGGTCGGTGCGGTAGGCCAGCACGCCGGTCTCGGCGCCGAAGGGGATGCCGTAAGGCCGCGCGCCCGGACCGGGCAGGTACATCTTGGGCCCGCCCACCAGCGCGTTGGTGTCCCAGTACTTGGGGATGATGTCCTTCTGGTCCCAGGCCGGGTCGGCCAGCGCCTTGTTGTTGAAGTAGCCGTCCAGCGGCTCGAGCAGGTCTTTCTTGACGTACTCGGTCTTCCACATCACGACGTAGACGATGACGTCGTAGTCGCCGCCGCCGGCTTTGCCCATTTCCAGCACCTGCTTGTCCTTCATGCGCAGGTACTGCATCTTGTCGCGCTCGACCTTGATGCCGGTCTCGGCGGTGAATTCACCAAACAGCTTCTCGGCCTGGTCGTAATGCGGGTGGGCCGGAAAGTTGATGACGATGGTCTGGCCCTTGTACTTGGCGTAGCGGTCTTGCGCCTGGGTATGCACCCAGGGCCCGAGCGCGGCGCTGGCGGCTGCACCCTGGATCAGTTGGCGGCGTTTCATGATCGGTTTCCTTGGGGGTTGTGGGTGGCGGCGGGAAAGCTCAGGCTGGCGCCATGGGCGCCCTGCTCGAAGGCATACAAACTGTCCAGCGGCGCATGGGCCTGCACCAGCTCGCCGATCAGGCCGCTGTGCTTGCCCGGCGCGGTCAGCGTGATCTCGGCGGCGGCGTCATCGGGCAGCGAGCAGGTGAGCACGCTTTCGGTGCCCAGGTACTCGCACACATTGACCAGCAGGTTCACGCTCAGTGCCTGGTCGGGGCCATCAACTGCAGCACCCAGGCGGAACGATTGCGGGCGGATGCCCACGTTGACCTGCCGGCCTTGCAGCCGCGCCGCTGCGGCCCGCATGGACTGCGGCACGGCGCATTCAAAGTGCTTGCCCAGCAGGCGCGGTCCGTCGCTTGCAGGCCCGGTGGTGATCCTGGCCGACAGAAAATTCATCGTCGGGCTGCCGATGAAACCGGCCACAAACTGGTTCACCGGCCGGTTGAAGACCTCGTCCGGGCTGCCCAGCTGCTGGATGCGGCCCTGGTCCATGACCACGATGCGGTCAGCCAGCGTCATGGCCTCGATTTGGTCGTGGGTGACGTAGACGGTGGTCTTGCCCAGGCGGCGGTGCAGCATCGCGATCTCGATGCGCATGTGGCCGCGCAGCTTGGCGTCCAGGTTGGACAGGGGCTCGTCGAACAGGAACACCTTGGGTTCACGCACGATGGCCCGGCCCATGGCCACGCGCTGGCGCTGGCCGCCCGACAGTTCCTTGGGCTTGCGCTGCAGCAAGGGCTCGATGTTCAGCACCTTGGCCGCTGCGTTGACGCGGCGTTGAATCTCGGTTTTGGGTGTGCCCGCCAGATCCAGCGCAAAGCTCATGTTCTGCGCCACGTCCATGTGCGGGTACAGGGCGTAGTTCTGAAAGACCATGGCGATGTCGCGGTCGGCCGGCGTGGCCGCCGTCACATCGCGGCCGTCGATGATGATGCGGCCCGCGCTGGGTGCCTCCAGCCCGGCAATCATGCGCAAGGTGGTCGACTTGCCGCAACCCGACGCACCCACCAGCACGATGAACTCACCCGCTGCGGCGCTGAGCGACATCTCTTGCACCACCTGCACATCGCCGAAGCGCTTGGCCAACTGCTGAAGTTGCAGATAGCCCAGGTCGAAGCCCATGTCAGCGCTGCCCTGCGGCCATAACGGCCTTGGCCGCGGGCCGCATGGCGTCGCCCAGGCTCAACGCGATCTTCAAGGCAATGGGCCCATGCAGGACCCGCAGAAGCAGCAGCCCGACTGACGCCACGCTGCAATTGAAATGCTCAATCCGCTGCCGCTTCAATCTGGCCACCCTCGGTCTGCGCGATTCATAAGGTTATCGTACCAATCTTGGCGCCAGCCCAGCCACTGGTAATAACCCCGCTGATGCACCAGCCTGGTCAGTTGGCGCGGGGTTCCAGCCTGCTCACCAGCGCCCGCGCCAGCAGCTCGCCTTCTTGCTGCCAGAAGGCTGGGTCGGCCAATTCAATGCGGTGGATGGCGTTGTCCATGTGGCCGCTGGCGGCCAGCCGCGCGGCTGCCGTGTCGGCGGCCTCGATGGCCTGCACGATGCGTGCATGCTCTTCGCGCACTTGCTGCGCAAAGTCGACCCGCCGCGCTTCGTTGGCGCGGGTGATGCGCGTGGCAACGGTCAAGAAGCGGCCGAGGTACTGCAAGGTATCCAGCAGAAACGGGTTGCGTGCCGCTTCGGCAATGCTGCGGTGGAAGGCAACATCTTCCTGCACGCCGTCCCCACCACTTCGCACCGCCTTGTCCAACGCCGCAATGGCCTGGCGAATGCGGCGCAGGTCGGCAGGCTTGCGCCGTTGCGCGGCCAGGCCGGCCACCTCGGCCTCCAGCGCACGACGCAACTCGACCATCTGCACCACCGCCTCGCGCGAGACGGCAACACCGGCGTCGAAGCTCAGCGGCGGGATGCCTACCGCCTGCACATAGATGCCACTGCCCTGGCGCGAACTGACACGGCCAAGCGACTTCAAGCGCGCCACCGCTTCGCGAATCACCGTGCGGCTGACGTTGAACAGCTGCGCCAACGCCGCCTCGGTGGGCAATTTGTGGCCCGGCTGCAAACCACCGCCGTCAATCTGGGCCAACAGGGCGTCGGCCACCCTGTCTGCCAGCCGCGCGCCGGGTGCCATGGCTTCGAATGACAACGGTATGGACATGCGGTGCGCGCAGGCTGTGGGAATTTGTCGTACAACTCTATCGCATCCTGCCCCGATCAAATCAGCCGCCGGCGGGACGCTGATAGGTGCGGTTCGTCGGCACCTGGGGCAGTGCATCACATGGCCGTGGACAGGCGCAGCAGCATGGATAGGCTGATGCAAGCAACCTACTCCACTGAGGAATTGAGCGATGTCACTGAGCGACGAACTGCAGCAACTGGCTGACCTTCATCAGCGCGGCGCGCTGACTGACGACGAATTTCATCGCGCAAAGTTGCACGTTCTGGCAGGCAGCACCAGCGGCCCCGGCAACGGCCCGGTGCCGGCCCTGAATGCACTGAAGCGCAGCATGCAGGACCGCTGGCTGGGCGGCGTGTGCGGCGGCCTGGGCGAACTCACAGTCATCACTTCCTGGCTGTGGCGGCTGGGCTTCGTGCTGCTGATGTTCTGCGCCGGAACTGGTCTGCTTTTCTATGGATTGCTGTGGTTGCTGGTGCCCCAGGCAGACCCTGTTTTCAACCCACCGCCACAAGGCCCTGCGCGCAGCAATTGATGCGCCTGACTGGCCCGCGCTCAGGCAGATCGACACCATCGGAAGTCCTAAGTGCGCGGGCGCACACCGAATGACACGCCGATGTGTTGTGAACACGCTGCACTCTTGCATTTGTGCCGATCATCGACGCCACACGACGATGCATTTCTGCCTGAGAGCATGGATGATCACGCGCTGAAATCCATTCTTCCAAAGGAATCACATGGCCACGCGCAAATCCAGCAAGCCCAAGCAATCAGAACTCGCCACCGCCGGCACCAACCTTGCCAATGCAGCGAAGGATGTGGGTACCGCCATGTCGCACAAGGTTGACGCTGCTGGTGACGCACTTTCTGCCGCCATCGGCAAGGTCAAGAAGCGCGTGCAGGCCAAGACGAACATGGTCAGGCGCAGCATTGGCGGCTTGGTCAAGCAGGCCGAAGCGCAGTTGAAGAAGGCAGAGAAAGAACTGCAGCAAGCCACTCCGTCCGCACGCAAGGCTATTGCTGCCGCAGAGAAGAAGCTTGAAGCCACGCAACGCACCTGCAGCAAGAAATTGGCCGCGCTGCAAACCAGCGTCGAGCGCAGGGCCAAAGCCGTGAAGGCTGCTGTCGAGCGCGAAGCCTCGGCACTGAAGAAAGCCGCCATCGCCCAGGCCAAAGCCGCAGCGCCGAAGAAGCCAGCCGCCAAGAAAGTGGCGGCCAGGAAAGTCGCTGCCAAGAAGGTCAGCGCCAAGGCGATTGCGGTTAGCAAGCCCGCTGCCAAGCGGGTCAGCGCCAAGAAGGCAGCCAAGCCTGTTGCTGCCAAGAAAGCCGCTCCGAGCAAGAAAGCTGCGCGCAAGCAGGCCGCCAGCAAGTAAGCAAGTCTTGTCGGGCCAGGTGCCTCGCGACCGGATTGAGGTACGCAGGGTACGGCCCGACCCTGACAGGCCCGTCAGGTCTCGCCGACCCGTCCCTTCGTCGCCACCCAGGCACCAGCTGCCCGGGCCCGCCCCAGGCTGGCGATTAGCCGTCGCGTCAACGCTCGGCGATCCAGTTGCGGCGCGGGAAGACCTGAGCCAGACGCCAGCGGTGGGCGGCCAGTTCGTCCAATTTCCGGTGGACGCCAACAGCATCGAGAGCCATCCCCAGCCGTTCAGTTCACTTGCTCAAGAGCACCCATGCAGCCAGTTGCTTGGCCTCGTCAGCGTTGACCTGCGGGTTGGCGGGCATCGGCACGGGTCCCCATGCGCCTGAACCGCCATTTTGGATTTTCTCTGCCAATTTGGCGGCCATGTCTTTCTGCCCTGCGTACTTGGCAGCAACATCTTTGTAGGATGGTCCTACCAACTTCTTGTCCACTGCATGGCAGGCCATGCAGTTCTTCTTCTGTGCCAGCTCCAGGCTCGCCATTGCAGGGCCGGACAGCACTGCGGCCAGCGCCAGGATCAGGGGGGTCTTGCTCATGGTGTCCTTTCAAGGGGCACGAGGGGTGGTGTTGTGGAGACTTCGCAACTGGCGTGTGTAGGCTACAGTTGCTCAACGCAGTTTAGCTGTGCTGGTTGACTCGATCTGCTGACTGCATGGCTTGCCTTGCGCCGGTGCAAACTTCGAGCGCGGCATTTCACCCGTAGGAGCGAGGACGTCATGTGGTTCGTAGGTCTGGGCGTGCTTCTGGTGGTTCTGAAATGGGCTGAACTGGGTCCATTTGCTGGTCTTGCATGGTGGTGGGCATTGGCGCCCTTCGGGCTGGCTGTGGCTTGGTGGTTGTTTTCGGACGCCAGCGGGTTGACGCAGCGCAAAGCGATGGAACGCCATGACCAGCGTACCCGCCAACGCCGCGAAGATCGCGCGCAGGCGATGGGTCTTCGCGGTCGCGGTCGATCAGGCGTCGACAAGGGCAACTCGCCGCCCTAGCTTTGTGGCTGCTGATCGGTTGATCTAACTGCGGTCAAACTTGTCCAGCACCGCGCCATAGCTGGCGCTGGCTGCGTTGTGCGCAAACTTGGCCAGCACACCTCGGGTATAGCGTGGCTGTGGCTGCACAAAGCCGGTTCTGCGTCGAGCCAGTTCGGCCTCGTCCACGTTCAACTGCAACAGCAACTGGTGGGCGTCGATGGTGATGGTGTCGCCCTCCTGAACCAGGGCGATGTTGCCGCCCAGATAGGCCTCGGGCGCCACATGTCCGACCACCATGCCCCAGGTGCCGCCTGAGAAGCGGCCGTCGGTGACCAGGCCCACACTTTCGCCCAGGCCCTGGCCGATCAGTGCGCCGGTGGGCGCCAGCATCTCGGGCATGCCGGGGCCGCCTTTGGGGCCAAGGTAGCGCAGCACCATCACGTCGCCGGCTACGATCTTTCCGGCCAAGATCGCTGCCAATGCGCTCTGCTCGTCGTCAAACACCCGCGCCGGGCCGGTGATGACCGGGTTCTTCAGGCCGGTGATCTTGGCCACGCAGCCTTCGGGCGCCAGGTTGCCACGCAAGATGGCCAGGTGGCCCTGCGCATACATCGGCTCGGCCAGCGGGCGGATCACGGTCTGGCCCGCGGGCGGCAGGTCAGGCACATCGGCCAGGTTCTCAGCCACCGTCTTGCCGGTGATCGTCATGCAGTCACCATGCAGCAGGCCGGCATTGAGCATGAGCTTCATCAACTGCGGAATGCCGCCCACGCGGTGCAGGTCGATGGCCAGGTACTGGCCGCTGGGCTTGAGGTCACACAGCACCGGCACCTTCTTGCGCATGCGCTCGAAGTCGTCGATGGTCCATTCCACCTCGGCGGTATGGGCAATGGCCAGGAAATGCAGCACCGCGTTGGTGGAGCCACCAGTGGCCATGATCACCGCCACCGCGTTCTCGATGGACTTGCGGGTGACGATGTCGCGCGGCTTCAGGTCTAGCCTGACCGCTTCAACCAGCACCCGTGCGGCGTGCTTGGTGCTCGCCAGAATTTCGTCCTCGACGTTGGCCATGGTCGACGAGCCCGGCAGGCTCATGCCCAGAGCCTCAAAGGCCGAACTCATGGTGTTGGCGGTGTACATGCCGCCACAGGATCCGCTGCCCGGAATAGCCTTGTGCTCGATCGCGTTGAGGTCTTCTTCGCTCATCCTGCCGGCGCTGAACTGGCCCACGGCCTCGAATACGCTGACGATGTTGAGGTCCTGGCCCTTGTGGCGGCCCGGCAAGATGGTGCCGCCGTAGACAAACAGCCCCGGCACATTGGCGCGCAGCATGCCCATCATCGCGCCGGGCATGTTCTTGTCGCAGCCGCCGATGGTGATCACGCCGTCCAGCCACTGGCCACCGACGCAGGTCTCCACGCAGTCGGAAATCACCTCGCGCGAGACCAGGCTGTACTTCATGCCCTCGGTGCCCATGGCCATGCCGTCGCTGATGGTGGGCGTGCCAAAGACCTGGGCGTTGGCGCCGGCCTCTTCGAGCCCGGCCACCGCCGCATCGGCCAGCTTCTGCAGGCCAGAATTGCAGGGTGTGATGGTGGAGTGCCCATTGGCCACGCCGATCATCGGCTTGCCGAAATCGCCGTCGGTGTAGCCCATGGCGTAGTACATGGAGCGGTTGGGCGCGCGCGCCACGCCCTCGGTGATGTTCTTGCTGCGGCGGTTCATGCTCATGGCGGGTGGTCCTGGTCTGGCCGGAAAGGGCAACAGTATGGTGTGGCGTCAAAATTGAGTCCAATCTATTTGTTGATCGGTTTTGATATGCGCGCTGAATCACCAAACCAGGCTTGGCGATGATCGAGCTGCGCGTCTGGCGCCAGTTCGTCACGCTGGCCGAGGAACTGCATTTCGGCCGCGCCGCTCAGCGCCTGGCCATGACCCAGCCGCCGCTGACCCAGGCCATTCAGGCGCTGGAGCGGGGCCTGGGCGTGGCGCTGTTCCTGCGCAACCGGCGCTCGGTGCAGCTCACGCCTGCTGGAGCGGCGCTGCTGGCCCCAGCCCGCCGGCTGCTGGTCGCAGCCGAAGGCTTGCCCCGAGTGGCCCAGGCCGCCGCCGCCGGGCTGGCCGGTCAGCTGCGCCTGGCCTTTGTCTCCAGCATCGCCTACGGCCCTTTGCCGGACTGGCTAGGTGCCTTCCGTGCGGCCCAGCCCGATGTGGCGCTGCAACTGCGCGAGGCCACGCTGGATGTGCAACTGCAGGCCTTTGCCGCCGATGAAATCGACGCCGGCTTCGTGCTGCACGCGCCCGGGGCCGTGCCTGCGGGTTTTGCCTCGTTGACGGTGCTTGACGAGCCGATGCTGATGGCCTTGCCAGCGGCCCATGCCGCCGCCACGCAATCAGCGCTGACGCTCGCCGGTCTGGCAACGCAACCGCTGGTGATCTTTCCACGCCAGATCGCGCCTTCCCTCTATGACGCGGTGTTGTCGGCCTACCGTGCCCAGGGTGCCACGCCGCGCATAGCGCAGGAAGCGAACCAGCTGCAGACCATCGTCAATCTGGTTTCGGCCGGCATGGGCGTGGCGTGGGTGCCGGGGTCGCTGACGCAACTGCAGCGCCCGGGAGTGGCCTACCGCGAAGTGCCAGACGCCGGCCTGCGTTGCGAGACCAGCCTGATCTGGCCCGAACCGGCCGCCCCGGTGGTGCAACGCTTTGTGGCACAGGTCAAGGCCACGGTGCTGCTGTCGGGCCAGGCCGGGCAGGGCAGGGCGACGGCGCTGCGGCGACAATCCGCCCGACCCGGCAGCCGCCGGGTGCGTTGACAAGCGCAAGGAGCGTGACCCGATGCTGGTGCATCCCCAATTCGACCCGATCGCGCTGGCCCTGGGGCCGGTGCAGATCCATTGGTATGGCCTGACCTACCTCGTGGCCTTTGGCCTGTTTCTTGTGCTGGCAGCGGCGCGCGCCCGCCAGCCGCAGTATGCGCAGCGCGGCTGGAGCCGGCGCGATGTGGAAGACCTGCTGTTCTGGGGCGTGCTGGGCGTGGTGCTGGGCGGGCGCATCGGCTACGCGCTGTTCTACAAGCCCGGCTATTACGCCCAGCACCCGCTGGAGGTGCTGGCGGTGTGGCAGGGTGGCATGTCCTTTCATGGCGGCATGCTGGGCGTGATCGCGGCCATGATTGCCTTTGCCCGCAGCCGAGGCCGACCCTGGCTGGAGGTCACCGACCTGATCGCGCCTTGCGTCCCGACGGGCCTGGCCTCAGGGCGCATCGGCAACTTCATCAACGGAGAACTCTGGGGCCGCGCCGCCGACCCGTCGCTGCCCTGGGCGATGGTGTTCCCGCAGTCGGGCAGTGACATCGCCCGCCACCCGTCGCAGCTCTACCAGTTCGCGCTGGAAGGCCTGCTGCTGTTTGCACTGCTCTGGCTTTACGCGCGGCGGCCTCGCGCCACGGGCGTGGTGTCGGGCGCGTTTCTGGTTGGCTACGGCGTGTTCCGCTTCATTGCCGAGTATTTCCGCGAACCCGATGCCCACCTGGGCCTGTTGGCGCTGGGCATGAGCATGGGCCAATGGCTGTGTGTGCCAATGATCGCGGCGGGCCTGGCGTTGTGGTTGTGGGCTCTACGCCGTGGCGACCGGTTGAGCTGATCCGGTTGAGGATCACCCCATGCGACAAATATTTCTCGACACCGAAACCACGGGCCTGAACCCGGAGAGCGGTGACCGCATCGTCGAGGTCGGTTGCATCGAAATGGTGGGGCGGCGCCTGACCGGTGAAAACCGTCACTTCTACCTCAACCCCGAGCGCAAAGGCCATGAAGAGGCGATCAGGGTCCATGGCCTGACGGACGCCTTCCTGGCCGACAAGCCCAAGTTTGCCGAGGTGGCCGACGACCTGATGCAGTTCCTGCACGGCGCCGAAGTCATCATCCACAACGCCGCGTTTGACGTCGGCTTTCTCAACGCCGAACTCAAGCGCCTGCGCCGACCGGCCTTCCACACCGTCGCAGCCAAGGTCACCGACACATTGCTGATGGCGCGCAACATGTTCCCCGGCAAGCAAAACTCGCTGGACGCGCTGTGCCGGCGGCTGGAGGTCGACAACACCCACCGCACGTTGCACGGCGCTTTGCTGGACGCCGGGCTGCTGTCTGAGGTCTACATCCGGCTGACCCGAGGTCAGGAGTCGCTGGGTATCCATCTGCATCAAGACGGCGCCAACGCCGCCGGCGCGATGCTGGCCACATCAGGTGTTGATCTGTCTAGCCTGCAGTTGATCGTGCTCGCACCTGATGCCGACGAGTTGCAAGCCCATGAACAGGTGCTGACCGAAATCGACAAAGCCAGCAACGGCAAGACTGTGTGGCGAGGACTGACTGCATGACACTTCACCTGGTTCCAAGCGGCGAAGGCCCTATGGCATAATCCGCGCTTCGCCTGGAACAGGCGAACCCGGAATTCCGGGCGGTTAGCTCAGCGGTAGAGCACTGCCTTCACACGGCAGGGGTCGCAAGTTCGAAACTTGCACCGCCCACCAGTAAAATCAAGCACTTACAGGGCCCTTCGGGGCCTTTTTCTTTGCCCGGTGTAAATCCCGGTGTAAAGCGCCCAGCTTGTTCAGCGCCGCGCGCAGCTCACCTCCCCCTCTGCTGGCGCCCAAGATGTGGAGGTCGAACGGGCACCCAACGGATCCTGGGAGGCCCCACCAAGCCAGCGTGCTGGCCGCCCTGAACCTCAAAAAACCCGTCGTCGACGCTCAAATGGTCTTGTGGTAGTGGCAGCCTGAAGGGTCGCCTCTATACAAATCAACCACTTACAGCGATTGGTGTCGAACTCGGGAGGTCACCTTCGGCTACCGCGATGCCAAGACCGGCAAGCAGGCCTTGCGCACGTTGCCGGGCGCTGATTTTCTGTGGCTGGTGCTGCAGCACGTGCTGCCCAAGGGCTTGCGGCGGGCCAGGAACTTCGGCTTCCTGCACCCCAACAGCGCGGGCGCGATTGGGCTGCTGCAGGTGCTGCACCTGCGCCCATCACGGCCGCTGGGTGCGGCGGTGGCCACACGGCCCCGGCCGGTGTGGCGCTGCGGCTGCGGCGGGCCGATGAGCGTGCTGCTGCGCCGCATGCCGGCGGAGCAGGCCAACGGCCATCCTGTGGCGCACGACAAGCCGGACAAGGCTGGCCCGACGGCAGGCCATTCGACGCACTGACAGCTGCGCCAACTTCACCTGCAACAGCCTGAGCATCGGTCTGTTGGATTGACCCGTCTGAATGGCGGCCATTGCGGCGGTGAATGCCCGCATTGCCCACCTTACGACACTGCGCGACACAGCCCGCATCGCTGTGGCCGGCCCCCAGCGCAGTCCGTTGGCATCCTGGCGGTAGCGTACGCAGACCAGATCCTGGGCATATCGGCCACTGATTTGCGCAGTTCCGGCGGCTGGTGGCCACAGAGTTTTTGTGACCCGGGTGGCGTGCATCAGCCTGTTGTCCCCGGCTTCGGGATCATTCCACATCGCCTCATCGGCTGGGCCGGGTGCAGATGCAGCGGCCGATGCCCACGCCGACTGTTCCGCCGCCGATGGCCAGGGTTCAGGCGCTTCATGTGGCGGGTCGTTGCCACCGCTCTTGGCCCGCGCATCGCTTTCGCGCGTGGTCACACTTTGTTGGTGCTTGGCGCCGGCTGCCTCCTCGGCTGATGACCTGCACCCGCGCTGCGGCGCTATGGCTGGTGGTGGTGGTGAAGGTCTGCGCGACATGAGGGCTTGCGGTGGCTGTCGACATTTGTTACTGTACGTTTGTACAGTACACATGCAGCGGGAGAACGTCAATGGCATGGAATCCTGAGGCGCCGCTGGGCGGTGGCAACGATGCAGGCCTGGGCGATAGCGACCCAGGCCCGCCCCGCCGCCTGCTCGATGACCTGCGTGCGCAGATCCGCTACCTGCACTACAGCCTGCGCACCGAGCAGGCATACGTGCACTGGGTGCGAGCGTTCATTCGCTTCCACGACCTGCGCCATCCGCTGGACATGTCGCGAGACGAGGTTGAGGACTTTCTGACCTGGCTCGCATCCGATCAACAGGTCTCACCGTCCACCCACAAGCAGGCCTTGTCGGCGCTGCTGTTTCTGTACCAGAAGGTGCTGCGTCTGCAGTTGCCCTGGATGGGCGATATCGGCCGACCGCGCAGCGAGAGACGGCTGCCGGTGGTGTTGTCGGCCGACGAGATCTCACGCCTGCTGCTGGTGCTGGACGCCAACGCTGCGGCGCGCACCGCAGCAGCGACGAAGGCGCAGGCCCAGTCCCCCACTGACGACGCCTCGGCCGAATCCATTCGCCGCTGTAGCACCGCTGCCTGCCACGGTCTGCAGGCCCGGCTGCTGTATGGCACCGGCCTGCGCCTGCTCGAATGCCTGCGGCTGCGCACCAAGGACATCGATTTCGACCACCGCGCCATCATCGTTCGTGAGGGCAAAGGCGCCAAGGATCGGGTGGTGATGTTGCCCGCCGCGCTGGAGGGCCCGCTGCGCGCGCACCTGGCCGATGCCCATGCCCTGTGGGCGGCCGACCGCGCGGCCGGCGTGCCCGGCGTGTCTCTTCCCCATGCGCTGGCCCGCAAGTACCCGCGCGCCGCGGAGTCCTGGGCCTGGTTCTGGGTCTTCCCGCAGGCCGATCTGTCGGCTGATCTTCGCAGCGGCATCCGGCGTCGTCACCATGCGCACGAGACGCTGTTCCAGCGCGCCTTCAAGCAGGCGCTGGACATGGCCCGGGTCGTCAAGCCGGCCACGCCGCACACGCTGCACTCGTTTGCCACCCATCTGCTGCTGTCGGGCTATGACATTCGCACCGTACAAGAGTTGCTGGGCCATGCCGATGTCAGCACCACCATGATCTACACCCATGTGCTCAACCTCGGTGGCGACGCGGTGCGCAGCCCGCTCGACCGGCTGGCAGCGGGGCCACCACCAGCTCCGCCACAGCCGCTGCCTTTCCCCTTGGGTCCCTACCCACACAAGCCACCGCCGCCCTGGCCTGAGTCGCTGACCAGCACCGCAGCACCACGCAAGCCGACGCCCTATCCCACCACCCGACACCCCAGCACACTGCGCCGCACCCGAGAACCCGAGCCGTGTTACCTCCGCCCTCAGAGCCACCCCGTCGACACGGCCTGGCTGCCCACCACCACCACCACCAAGCCCAGCAAGCACCCGCCGCACTGCCCGCCTATGCCGAACTGCACTGTCGCAGCAATTTCAGCTTCCTGACCGGCGCGTCGCAGCCTGAAGAACTGGTGCTCACGGCCCAGGCCAGGGGCTATGCCGCGCTGGCCATCACCGATGAATGCAGCCTTTCCGGCGCAGTGCGCGCTCACCTCGAAGCCAAGCGGCTGGGTTTTCAGCTGATGGTGGGTGCGCAGTTCCGACTGGGTCTGGCCGGCGCACAGAAGACCCACGGCATGCCCGCTGCTCCCAGCCAAGGCGCGGTGCAACCGTCGGTCACCGACTCGCCTCCCAAGGCCCAGCGGCGGCCTGCGCGCCCGCAAACCAGTGCGCCAAGCCTCCCGTCCACGGCGCGCCAGCCGGCCACGCAGGCAGCCCTCGAGCGCTTGTCGTCTGTCCTCGCCGGCCATGCCCCGCCGCGCCTGCTGCTGTTGGCTCAGAACCGGCGCGGCTATGGCAACCTGGCGCAGTGGATCAGCGTGGCGCGTCGGCGCGCGGCCAAGGGCGAGTACGAGGCCCTGGTGTCCGACCTCGAAGGCCGGGTGCCCAACGCGCCCTTTCTGGCTGGCTTGCCGGGTTGCTTTGCGATCCTGCTGCCCGACGCGGCCCAGTCTTTCGAGACCGTGTTTGCCCACGCCATGTGGCTCAAGACCTGGTTCGGCGGCACGGGCGAGCACATGCGCTGCGCCATCGCGATTGAACTGCTGCACCGCCCGCATGACGCGCTGCGGCTGGAGGTCCTGCCCCGCGTGGCCGATCTCACCGGCCTGCCGCTGGTGGCCTGTGGTGATGTGCTGATGCACAGCCGCGCGCGCAAACCGCTGCAGGACATGCTCGCCGCCACCCGGCTGGGCGTGACGGTGGCTCAGGCCGGGCTGGGCCTGCAGCCCAATGCCGAGGCGCATCTGCGCTCGCGCGCCCGGCTGGCCACGCTGTACGCGCCCGAGTGGCTGGCCAACAGCGTGCGCATCGCGGCGACATGCGCCTTCTCGCTCGACGAGTTGCGCTACGAATACCCCGAAGAAATCGTGCCCGCCGGCCACAGCCCGAACAGCTGGCTGCGTGCGCTGACCGAGACCGGTGTGGTCAAACGCTTTGGCGCCGGCGGCGCGCCGCCCGCGGTGCGCGCGACCATCGAGCATGAACTGGCGCTGATCGCCCAGCTCGGCTTCGCGCCCTATTTCCTCACCGTGGCCGACATCGTGCGCTGGGCCCGTGAAGAGCAGGGCATCCTGTGCCAGGGCCGGGGCAGCGCGGCCAACTCGGCGGTGTGCTATTGCCTGGGCGTGACCGAGGTCGACCCGGCGCGCGGGAACCTGCTGTTCGAACGCTTCATCTCGGCCGAGCGCAACGAGCCGCCCGACATCGACATCGACTTCGAGCACCAGCGCCGCGAAGAGGTCATCCAGTACATCTACCGCAAGTACGGCCGCCACCGCGCCGCGCTGACCGGCGTGATCATCAGCTACCGGCCTCGCTCGGCGCTGCGCGACGCCGGCCGCGCGCTGGGGCTGGACCTGGACCGCATCAACGCCGTGTCCAAGGGCCAGCATTGGTTTGACGGCCGCGAGATCTCGCCCGAGCGGCTGCGTGAACAGGGTCTGGACCCCGACTCCACACTGTGCCGGCAATGGGTGGCGCTGACGCAGCAGCTGATCGGCTTTCCGCGCCACCTCAGCCAGCATCCGGGCGGCTTTGTGATCGCCCGCGACGACATCTCGCGTCTGGTGCCGGTTGAAAACGCGACCATGCCCGGCCGCACCGTGATCCAGTGGGACAAGGACGACCTGGACGCGCTGGGCCTGATCAAGGTCGATATCCTGGCCCTGGGCATGCTCAGCGCCATCCGCCGCGCGCTGGCCTTTGTCGCCTTCAAGGCCGGCCTGCCCGAATTCACCATGCAGCAGGTGCCGGCCGAAGACGCACCCACCTACCAGATGCTCTGTACGGGCGACAGCGTGGGCACTTTCCAGGTTGAGAGCCGGGCCCAGATGAGCATGCTGCCCCGGCTGAAACCGCGCAGCTTCTACGACCTGGTGATCGAGGTCGCCATCGTGCGCCCCGGCCCCATCCAGGGCGGCATGGTCCACCCCTACCTGCGCCGCCGCTCGGGCGAAGAGCCGGTCGACTACCCCAGCAAAGAGGTGCGCCAGGCCCTGCAGCGCACGCTGGGCGTGCCGATCTTTCAGGAACAGGTGATGCAACTGGCGATCCTGGCCGCCGACTTCACACCCGGTGAGGCCGACAGCCTGCGCCGCGCGATGGCGGCCTGGAAGCGCAAGGGCGGCCTGGGCCCCTTCCACGAGCGCCTGGTCGGCCGCATGCTGGCCAAGGGCTACACCGAAGAATTCGCCGAGCGCATCTTCAAGCAGATCCAGGGCTTTGGTGAATACGGTTTTCCTGAAAGCCATGCCGCCAGTTTTGCGCTGCTGGTCTATGTCAGCGCCTGGCTCAAGCGCCACCACCCGGATGCCTTTCTGGCCGCCCTGCTCAACAGCCAACCGATGGGCTTTTACGCCCCGGCCCAACTGGTGCGAGACGCGCGCGAGCATGGCGTGCAGGTGCTGCCGGTGGATGTGCTGCACAGCGACTGGGATTCGACCCTGCTGGCCGCGCCCGACAGCTCAGCCCCCCTGCGGGCTATCCCCCAGCCTGGCCCCGACAAACACCCCGCCCCACCCGGCCTGCGCCCGGTGCGTCTGGGCCTGAACCGGCTGCGCGGCTTCAAGGCCGAAGACGCACAGCGCATCGTCAGCGCCCGTGCCGACGGCCCGTTTGCCAGCGTCGAAGACCTGGCCCGCCGTGCCGGGCTGGACGCCCAGGCCCTGCAATTGCTGGCCCAGGGCGACGCGCTGCGCCCGCTCACCGGCCACCGCCACCAGGCCGCCTGGGCCGTGCGCGGCATCGACACCCGCGCCCCTTCACTGTTGCGGCTCAGCCGCACACACGAAGCCAGCGCCACGCTGGCCGCGCCCGCGCCGGGCGAGCAGGTGGTGGCCGACTACCGCAGCGTGGGCCTGTCGCTGGGCCAGCACCCGGTGGCCCTGCTGCGTGAGCAGCTCAAGGCCTTCAAGGTGCTGCCCGCCGCCACGCTGGCCAACTGCCGGTCGGGCCAGCTGGCGCGGGCCAGCGGCCTGGTCACCCACCGCCAGCGGCCGGAGACCGCCAAGGGCGTGGTCTTCGTCACGCTGGAAGACGACACCGGCGCGGTCAACGTCATCGTCTGGCCCACCGTGGCCAAGGCCCAGCGCCAGGCCCTGCTGGCGTCCACGCTGCTCACGGTCTATGGCGTCTGGCAATGCGAAGGCGTGGTGCAGCACCTGATCGCGCACCGCCTGGTCGACCATTCCGATCTGCTGCAGGGGCTGCTGACCAGGAGCCGCGACTTCCACTGAACAGGGCTGCCGGGCCGAGGGTCCTGACCCGCCCGGCCCGGCCCGGCGCATCACTTGCCCAGCGTCACCCACTGCATGACCACATAGTTGTCGGCGCGGTGCACCACGCCCACGTTGCTGCGCGTGGCCCAGGGAATGACCTGACGGTGCAGCGGAATGGTATGCACCTGGGCCTTCCACTCGGCCAGCGCGGCGCGGATCAGCTGCTCGCGCTTTTTCGGGTCGGCTTCGGTGCTGGACTGGGCGGCCAGCGCGTCGAACTTGTCGTTGCGGCTGTTGCCGTAGTTGTACAGGCCCACGCCCTTCTCACCCCGGTTGCGCATCACCGGGGTCAGCGTGGTTTCGGCGTCGGTCACCGCGCCGCCCCAGCCCAGCATGTACATGCTGGTGTCGAGCTTCTCGGTCTTCGGAAAGTACAGCGTGCGCGGCATCGCGTTCACGCGCAGCTTGACCTTGAGCTGGGCCCACATCGAAGCCAGCGCAACGCAGATTTCCTCGTCATTGACATAGCGGTTGTTGGGGCAGTCGATGGCGACCTCGAAGCCGTCGGCATAGCCGGCCTCGGCCATCAGCTTGCGCGCGGCGGCCAGGTCATAGGGCAGGCGGGATTCGAGCGCCGGGTCGTTGAACGCGGCCAGCGGTGACGGCGTCATGCCGCCGGTAGGCACGGCCATGCCGTTCATCAGCTTGGTCTTCATGGCCTCGATGTCGATCGCCTGGTACAGCGCCTGACGCACACGCTGGTCCTTGAAGGGGTTCTTGTCGCCCGGCACCTTGCCGTACAGCAGCTTGTCGCGCGCCTGGTCCATGCCGATGAAGATGACCCGGTTCTCCGGCCCGTCGATGACCTTGACACCGGCCACCGTGCGCAGGCGGGCGATGTCGCGCGGCGCCGGGTCGTGCACAAAGTCGAGCTCGCCCGAGATCAGCGCGGCCAGCCGCGTCGCGTCGTTGGCAATCGGGGTGTATTCGATCTCCTGCACATTGCCCTCATGCGCCATCCACCAGGCCGGGTTGCGGCGGTAGGTGGTCTTGATGCTGGGTGCGCGGCTGGACAGCACATAGGGGCCGGTGCCGTTGGCATGGGTGGAGGCGTAGGTTTCTTCCTTGTTCTTGTAGTCCAGCGGCTTTTGCACCTTGTGCTTCTCGGCCCAGGCCAGGTTCATGATGAACAAGGCGTCCAGGTGCTGCAAGAACACCGGGTTCGGCGCCTTGAGCCTGAACTCGACCGTGAGCGGGTCGATCTTGACCGCCTCGCCCAGCGCATTGGCATAGGTCGAGACCTGAGAGTTCGGGTCCTGCGCACGCTTGAGCGAGAACAGCACGTCGTCGGCGCTGAAGGCCGCGCCGTCATGGAACTTCACGTTCGGCCGCAGCTTGAAGCGCCAGACCAGCGGGCCGGTCTGGGTCCATTCGGAGGCCAGACTGGGCGTGAAGTTCAGCGCCTTGTCACGCGCCACCAGCCGCTCGTAGACCTGCTGGTTCATGCTGTTGGTCAGGCCCTCGTTCTGCGAATGCGGGTCCATGGTCTGGGCATCGCCCTGACTGGCCCAACGAAAGGTCTGGGCGGCCAGCGGCAGGCTGCAGCTCAGCGCCAGCAGCAGGGTGGACAGCTTGGATGAGGGGTTCATGGCAGAGGCGGTTGAGGTTGGTCGGGCGAATCAGAGAGCTCAATATTCTGCGGCAAGGGCGCGGTCGAATCCGCGCGCCTGTGCAGCGCCGCCTGGGCCATCAGATTGGCCGAAACCGGAACGGTGATGAACAGCCCGCTCGAGGCCAGCATGGTGCCCGCCGAGCTGACCGTGGGCCAGGCCACCAGTCGGGACAGCGAATGCGCCGCCAGCGCGCCCAGCTCACCGCTGATGCTGGTGGCCAGCAACCGCGGCAACAGCACGATCAGCGCAAGAACATTCATCCGCCTGAAATCAGGGACGCGGTGCGGGTGCACGGCAACCCGGGGCTCAGCAACATGGCTGCGGGTCAATTCAGGGACAGCTGTGCTGGGTACACTTTGACCACCTCTCCCCGCCGCGCAACCCATGCCGCAACGACGCAGACGCGTCGACCCGGCAGCAACCGCCGTCAGCCGCCCCCAGGGCGCCGCGCCAGCCCATGACCACCACCATCCGCCACGCCGACCTGGTCGAGACCGTCGCAGCCGCGCTGCAGTACATCAGCTACTACCACCCGGCCGACTACATCGCCCACCTGGCCCGCGCCTATGAGCGTGAGGCCAGCCCCGCCGCCAAGGACGCCATCGCGCAGATCCTGACCAACAGCCGGATGTGCGCCGAAGGCCACCGGCCGATCTGCCAGGACACCGGCATCGTCAACGTGTTCCTGAAAATCGGCATGGACATCCGCTTCGAGGGCTTTGCCGGCTCGGTCACCGACGCGGTCAACGAGGGCGTGCGCCAGGCCTACATGCACCCCGACAACCTGTTGCGCGGCTCGATCCTGGCCGACCCGATCTTCGAGCGCAAGAACACCGGCGACAACACACCCGCCGTGGTGCACATGGAGCTGGTGCCGGGCAACAAGGTCGACGTGACGGTGGCGGCCAAGGGCGGTGGCAGCGAGAACAAGAGCAAGCTGCAGATGCTCAACCCCAGCGATTCCATCGTCGACTGGGTGCTCAAGACCGTGCCCACCATGGGCGCGGGCTGGTGCCCGCCGGGCATGCTGGGCATCGGCGTGGGCGGCACGGCCGAGAAGGCGGTGCTGCTGGCCAAGGAGTCGCTGATGGACGACATCGACATGTTCGACCTGCTGGCCCGCGGCCCGGCCAACAAGCTGGAAGAACTGCGCATCGAGCTGTATGAAAAGGTCAACGCGCTGGGCATTGGCGCCCAGGGCCTGGGCGGCCTGACCACGGTGCTGGACGTCAAGATCAAGACCTACCCCACGCACGCGGCAGGCAAGCCGGTGGCGATGATCCCCAACTGCGCCGCGACGCGCCATGCCCATGTGGTGCTGGACGGCTCGGGCCCGGCCTACCTGCAGCCGCCCAGCCTGGATCTGTGGCCCGACGTGCACTGGGCGCCGGACTACAAGAAGAGCAAGAAGGTGAACCTGGACAGCCTGACCCGGGCCGAGGTGGCCAGCTGGAAGCCGGGCGACACCCTGCTGCTGTCCGGCAAGCTGCTGACCGGCCGCGACGCCGCGCACAAGCGCATCCAGGACATGCTGGCCAAGGGCGAGAAGCTGCCGGTCGACTTCAGCAACCGCGTCATCTACTACGTCGGCCCGGTCGACCCGGTGCGCGACGAGGTGGTCGGCCCGGCCGGCCCCACCACCGCCACCCGCATGGACAAGTTCACCGAGATGATGCTGGCCCAGACCGGCCTGATCTCGATGATCGGCAAGGCCGAGCGAGGCCCGACCGGCGTGGCCGCGATCAAGAAGCACAAGAGCGCCTACCTGATGGCCGTGGGCGGCGCCGCCTACCTGGTGGCCAAGGCCATCAAGCAGGCCCAGGTGCTGGCCTTCGCCGACCTGGGCATGGAAGCCATCTACGAGTTCGATGTGCAGGACATGCCCGTGACCGTGGCCGTGGACAGCGCCGGCACCAGCGTGCACGAGACCGGCCCGAAGGAATGGCAGGCCAGGATTGCCGGCATTCCGGTCGTTGCAGCCTGAACCAAGCACCTTGGGTGACGGCTCGGGTTCGTTGCTGTCGTTGGTGATGTTGCTTGGCAGCTGACGTTCATCGTCTGTGGCTTGCGCGGCGGGCCGGGCTGCCCTGTTCCACTACGTGTCCCCCGCCGCCGGAAAACCCACCCGACGGCTCCTCCTTTACCTCCGTGGA
>JANOWE010000140.1:0-9481 GCA_031417735.1 Betaproteobacteria bacterium | reverse complement strand
GATCAGGCCGGTCAGGCCCATGCCGCCCAGCGTGGCACGCAGCCACTCGGGCCGCTGCGTCGCACTGCACTCGAAGCGGTTGCCGTCGCTGCGCGCGAGCACCAGCGAGTGCAGATGCGCGCCCAGCGTGCCGGCATGGTGATGGTTCTTGCCATGCACGTCGTTGGCCAGCGCCCCGCCCAGCGTGGCGTAGCGCGTGCCCGGGGTGACCGGCAGGAACCAGCCGCGCGGCAAGGCCACCGCCAGGATCTCGTCGAGCAGCACCCCGGCCTCGCAGTCGATCAGCCCGCTGGCCGGATCGAAGCTGATGAAGCGGTCCAGCGTGCGCGTGGTCCACAGCCGGCCGCCCGGGTTCAGGCAGACGTCGCCATAGCTGCGGCCGTTGCCAAAAGGCAGCGCGCGGCCGGGCGCGGTCCTGGTCAGCTCAAGGCTGGCGCGGTTGCGCTGCGGTTGCAGATGGTGCGGCTCGCGCGACAAGCGCCCCCACGAGCCGACATGGGCCTGCGGGCCCACCGGCGCGCCCGCGTCGGCCATCGTCAACGTGCTGCCCACATCGTGGCGCCGAACAGCAGGCCGCAGGCCAGGCTGTAGCGGTCGCGCAGCGCGAACACCACCGGGTCGTCGTGCATATGGCCGCGCTGGGCCTGCATCCACATGCGGCTGATCCAGTAGAGCAGGATCGGTATCGTCAGCCAGACCACTTCGGGCCGGCTGTAGAGCTTGAGCACCGTGTCACCGTTGATGTAGAGCGCGAGCAGCATCACCGCGCTGAAGCCCGCCGCCGTGCCCAGCGCCTGCACCAGCGCCAGGTCCGACGCAAGATAGCCTCGGCCGGGGGCGTCTTCGCGGCCTTCGCGGGCCACCAGCGACAGCTCGGAGAAGCGCTTCAGGAAGGCCAGGCTGAGGAACAGGAACAGCGAAAAGGCGAGCAGCCAGAACGAGGGCTGCAGGCCCACTGCGGCGCCGCCGGCGACGATGCGCAGCGTGTACAGGCCGCCCAGCGTGATGCAGTCGATCAGCACCCGGCGCTTGAGGAATACCGAATAGGCCAGCGTCAGCGAGAAATAAAGCCCCAGCCAGCCCAGGAACGCCGGCCGCACCGACCAGGCCAGCGTGACCGAAAGCGCCAGCAGCAGCGCCGCGAAGCCGATTCCGGCCAGCGGCGACAGCAGCCCGGCGGCGAACGGCCTGAGCCGTTTGCGCGAGTGGCTGCGGTCGCTCTCCAGGTCCATCAGGTCGTTCAGGATGTACACCGACGACGCGCAGAGTCCGAACGCCAGGAAGGCCAGCAGCGACTGGCGCAGCAGCAGCAGGTTGTCGAACTGGAACGAGCCTGCCAGCGGCAGCAGCACCAGCAGGTTCTTCAGCCACTGGTGGATCCGCATTGCACGCAGCCAGGTCCGCAGGCCGGTGGTTTCGCGGGCGAATTCGCGCTCGACCCGGCCCTGGGCCCGGGCCAGCGTGCACACCGACGCCGACGCGTTGACGACGATCGCCTGACGCGCGTGCTGCCAGACGACCAGATCATCGTGCGAGTTGCCGGCGTAGTCGAAGCCCTGCTCGCCGAAGCGCTCGACCAGCAGCCTGGCCTTGTGCTCGGCCGACACGTTGACCACGCCGTCGCTGGCGATGACCTCGTCGAACAGGCCCAGGTGCTCGGCCACCGCCTGGGCGTAACGCTGGTCGGACGCGGTACACAGCACCACGGTGCGGCCGCCAGTTTTTTCGGCGCGGATCCATTCGAGCAGCGGCTGGTTGTAGGGCAGCTCGCGAACGTCCAGCGGCACGCGTTGGGCGACCTGACGCTTCATTGCGGCCTTGCCCGATGCCAGCCAGACCGGCAGTGCCAAGGCCATATGTGGCTTCAGCTTGACCAGTTGGATGACCGATTCGTGCAGCAGGTCGGTGCGGATCAGCGTGCCGTCGAGGTCGACGACCAAGGGCGCGGATCGGGCGTTGGCCATCGGCCTGGCATGCGCGCTCATCGGGTCTTCATTTCTTGAGTCGATCGGGACCGCTCGACCCCAGGGCGGCAAAGGATAACAGCGCGCTGAAGCCGACAAACCACGAAAACCACAGCGTGGACAAGCGGGCGGCCACCGCCGCCGCCACGGCCGCCGGCGGTGTGATGCCCAGGGCCTGGAGTTGCAGCACCAGCGCCATGTCCATCGCTCCCAGCCCGCCGGGAAGCAGGCTCGCGGCGCCGATCAAGGTCGATGAGCAATAGATGAGCACCGCCTGCGCGAACTCGGTGCCGGGCGCGACCTGGTTGACATAGGCCGAAAACACCAGCGTCTGCAGCCCGAAGGCCACTGCCGCCAGCAGGGTGTATCGCGCCGAGCGGGCCGGCGTCCAGATCTGGCTCCAGGCGCGCACAGGTGCCGCGCCACGCGACAGCCAGCGGCCCAGCCCATTTGCAGGCAGTGGTCGCCAGAGCGGGTTCCGGCGCAGCCAGCCGGCCAGCGCCGTCGAGCCCAGCACCACGCTCAGCGCGATCACCTCGAGTGCGGCCTGGCGCTGCTGCGCCACCAGCCCGGCCAGCGCGCCCAACGCGGCCACCGCGATGACGTCGGACAGCCGGTCGGCGACGAATGCAGCCAGGGACCGATCAACGGCCACACCGCGATCGAGCAGCAGCGCCGAGCGCAGCGTCTCGCCGACCTTGCCCGGGGTGGAGGACAGCGCGATACCGGCCAGGTACACGCGCAGGCTGAAGCCGTCGGGAAGCCGGTAGCCGAGTTCGCCCAGGATCAGCCGCCAGCGCAGAAAGCGCACCAGCAGCGAGCAGGCGCAGACGGCGGTACCCAGCGCCATGGCCAGGCCGCCGATGGACACCAGCGCGTGCCAGGTGTCGGCGGAGCCCGCCCAGACGATGGCCAGCAGGTAGCCCGCGCTGGCCAGCCCGGTCACCACGCATGCCGGCGCAATCCAGCGCCGCTGTGGCAGGGGACCGGCAGGGGCATGGGCGCGCATTGCGGCAATTCTCCCCCACCGAGCCGTCGCGGTTTGCCGCAGCGGGCACCGACCGGCGCGACGGATTGCGGACCATGGCGCCGCGTGCGTGCTGCTGGCGTCGAACGCTGCCTTGGCGATCGGGCTCGGCTATCGAATGCCCTGATGAGTGTGCTGTCAGCCATCCGTCAGAATCGGCCGCTGTAGCGGAGCGAATAGATGGAGAAGACCTGGCTGAAGCAGTACCCCACCGGTGTGCCGGCGCAGATCAAGGCCGATGTGTACCCGTCGCTGGTGGCGCTGATTGACGAGAGCTTTCGAAAGTACCGGGACCTATCGGCCTACATCTTCATGGGCCGCAGGTACAGCTTCGGCCAGGTCGACGCCGCCTCGCGTGCGCTGGCGGCCTGGCTGCAGGGCCAGGGCCTGGCCCGGGGCGACCGGGTCGCCATCATGATGCCCAATGTGCCGCAATACCCGGTGGCGGTGGCGGCCGCGTTGCGCGCCGGGCTGGTGGTGGTCAACGTCAACCCCCTGTACACGCCGCGTGAGCTTGAACACCAGCTCAAGGACTCGGGCGCCAAGGCCATCATCATCCTGGAGAACTTCGCCCACACGCTGGCCCAGGTCATCGAGGCGGTGCCGATCAAGACCGTGCTGTTGGCCGCCATGGGCGACATGCTGGGTCTGTTCAAGGGCGCGCTGGTCAACCATGTGCTGCGGCGGGTGAAGAAGCTGGTGCCGCCGTTCCAGCTGCCCGGCGCCGCGCGCTTCAACGACGCGCTGGCCGAGGGCCGACGCATGAGCCTGAAGCCGGCACCGGTGGGGCCCGCCGACATCGCCGTGCTGCAGTACACCGGCGGCACCACCGGCGTGAGCAAGGGCGCGGTACTGCTGCACCGCAACCTGGTGGCCAACATCCTGCAGGCCGAGGCCTGGTACCAGCCGGCGCTGAAAAAAATCCCGCCCGGCGAGCAGATCGTCACCGTCTGCGCGCTGCCGCTGTACCACATCTTCGGCTTCAACTCGAACTTGATGCTGGGCCTGCGCATGGGCGGCTGCAACATCCTGATCGCCAACCCCAGAGACATCGCGGCGATGCTCAAAGCGCTGTCAGCGCAGCGCTTTCACAGCCTGCCTGCGGTCAACACCTTGTTCACCGCGCTGGCCAACCACGCCGACTTCGACAAGGTCGACTGGAGCCACCTGAAGATCTCGGTCGGCGGCGGCATGGCCGTGACCGCAGGCGCTGCCAGGCTGTGGCTGGAAAAGACCGGCTGCCCGATCTGCGAAGGCTATGGCCTGAGCGAGACCAGCCCGTCCGCCACCTGCAACCCGGTCGACGCCAGCACCTACAGCGGCACCATCGGCCTGCCCCTGCCCAACACCGAACTGGCCTTGCTGGACGAGGCCGGGCACGAGGTGCCGGCGGGCCAGGCCGGCGAAATCGCGATCCGCGGCCCGCAGGTCATGGCCGGTTACTGGCAACGGCCCGACGAGACCGCCAAGGTCATGACCGCCGACGGCTTTTTCCGCACCGGCGACATCGGCACGGTGGACGAGCGGGGCTACTTTCGCATCGTCGACCGCAAGAAGGACATGATCCTGGTCTCGGGTTTCAACGTCTACCCGAACGAGATCGAGGATGTGCTGAGCCAGCTGCCTGGGGTGCTGGAATGCGCGGCGGTGGGCATTGCCGACGCCAAGGCCGGTGAGGCGGTGAAAGTGGTCATCGTGAAGAAAGAGCCCACGCTGACCGAGGCCGATGTGCGCGCCTGGTGCGAGGCCCACCTCACCGGCTACAAGCGGCCCAGGGTGGTCGAGTTCCGCACCGAGCTGCCCAAGAGCACCGTGGGCAAGATCCTGCGCCGCGAGCTGCGCGACAAGGGCTGAGCGTGCGCGCAGCGGCGCCAGGCCTTGCTGCTTGGTCAGGGCTGGCACACTGCGGGCCCATGGCGCCGCGCATCCACATTGATCACCCCTTGCAGCCCGGCGCCGAACTGGTGCTGCCGCCCAATGCCAGCCGCCATGCGCAGGTGCTGCGCCTGCAGCCCGGCGCTGCGCTGACCCTGTTCGACGGCCAGGGCGGTGAATGGGCGGCCGAGGTGCTGGCCATGGGCCGCAAGGAGGTCAGCGCACGCCTGTTGCAGCACCACGCCATCGAGCGTGAGCTGGCGCTGCCGGTGACGCTGGCCCTGGGCATGCCGGCCAACGAGCGCATGGACAGCCTGGTCGAGAAGGCCACCGAGCTGGGTGTGGCCACCATCCAGCCGCTGGTCTGCGAGCGATCGGTGCTGCGCCTGGCCGGCGAGCGGGCCCAGCGCAAGACCGCGCACTGGCAGGCCGTGGCCAGCGCCGCGTGTGAGCAGTGCGGCCGCAACCGGCTGCCGGTCGTTGCCGAGCCGGTGGCGCTGCGCGACTGGCTGGCCGGGCAGGGCCAGGCGCCCGCCTCGGCCAGCGCGCGCTGGATGCTCAGCCTGGCCGACGAGGCCCTGCCCCTGGCACAGCGGCTGGCGCAGTGGGCATCCGCGTCGGCAGCTGTCATTTTTCTCAGCGGTCCCGAGGGCGGGCTGAGTCCGGCCGAGCAGGCGCTGGCCCTGGCCCTGGACTTTGCGCCGGTCAGCCTGGGCCGGCGCGTGCTGCGCGCAGACACCGCACCGCTGGCCGCACTGGCGGCCCTGGCCTTGCTCGACCGCACTGAACCCAAGGACCTGCTGGCATGAACCCCCGGCTTGCGCTGCTGACCCTGTGCCAGGGCCTGCTGCTGATCAACAACGTGGTCTTCATCGCCATCAACGGCCTGGTCGGCCTGGCGCTGGCGCCCGCGGCCTGGATGGCCACGCTGCCGATCACCGCCTATGTGGCCGGCGGTGCGCT
The DNA here is from genome assembly GCA_031417735.1 of Betaproteobacteria bacterium. Classification (GTDB taxonomy): domain Bacteria; phylum Pseudomonadota; class Gammaproteobacteria; order Burkholderiales; family Burkholderiaceae_C; genus Pseudaquabacterium. The sequence continues at coordinate 3,652 of JANOWE010000140.1, read as the reverse complement.
GGCCACCGGCATCGTGGCCCGCCACCAGCAGCGCTGGGGCCGGCAGCGCAGCTTCCAGATGGGGCTGGCGGTGGCCATCGTCAGCGCCGGCATTTGTGCCTACGCCACCAGCAGCCGCAACTTCTGGCTGCTGACGGCGGCCACGCTGCTGGCCGGCTACTACAACGCCAATGGCGCGCTGTACCGCTTTGCGGCGGCTGAACTGGTGCCGCAGGCGGTCAAGGAAAAGGCGATTTCCTGGGTGCTTGCCGGCGGCATCCTGGGTGCGGTGGTCGGGCCCAACCTGGCGGCCTGGAGCCGGGGCCTGCTGGAGCAGCCCTTTGCCGGCGCCTATGTGGTGCTGATGGGCGTGGCCGCGCTGAGCATGGCGGTGATGTCGCGCATACCGTTCCCGCCGCTGGCCGGCCAGGGCAGCACCACGGCGCAGGGCCGGCCGCTGGGCGAGATCGTGCGTCAGCCGCTGTTCATCGTCGCCGCGGCGGCCTGTGCCATCGGCTACGGCGTGATGAACCTGTTGATGGCCGCCACGCCGATCGCCATGCAGCAGTGCAGCCACCCCTTCGCCGCCACCGCGCTGGTGCTGGAATGGCATGTGCTGGGCATGTTCGTGCCCAGCTTCTTCACCGGCCGGCTGATCAAGCGCTTCGGCGTGCTGCCGGTGATGGTCACCGGCCTGGCGCTGAACATGGCCTGCGTTGCCTTTGCGCTGTCGGGCAACGATGTGATGCACTTTCTGGGCGCGCTGCTGGTGCTGGGCGTGGGCTGGAACTTCCTCTACATCGGTGGCACCACGCTGGCCACCGAATCCTGGCGCCCCGAGGAGAAGACCCGGGCCCAGGCAGCGATCGACTTCTGCGTCTACAGCGTGATGACACTGACCTCGTTCTCGTCCGGCGCGCTGGTCACCACCGGCGGCTGGACGGCGATGAACATCGGCACCCTGCTGCCGCTGGCGCTGCTGGCGGCGGCGCTGTTCTGGCTGGCCCGGCTGCGGCGAGGCGCCGCGCGCACCGCCGCTGCCTGATCGGCAGCTGATCGCGGCGCCCTCGGGCGTGACGCATTTGGCATCCGGCGCAGCGGCATCACCGGCCACTCACGAACACAATATCGGGCGCCCCTGGTACGCCCCCGCGTGACCGATTTGGCGCCAACGACAGACCGGAGGACGTGATGGGCTTGCTTGATTCAATGATCGGTGGCGCCCTGGGCCAACTGGCGCAGGGCATGGGCGGTGCGGGCAGGGCCGGCGGTGGCGGTGGCCAGGCCGACCTGCTGCAGGCCGTGGTGGCGATGCTGGGCAACGGCAGCTCGGTGGGCGGGCTGGGCGGCCTGCTGGAGATGTTCAGCAAGAGCGGTCTGGGCGACGTGGCCCGGTCCTGGGTCGGCAGCGGCCAGAACATGCCGGTCTCGGCGGGGCAGATGCAACAGGTGCTGGGCGACGAGCAGATGGGCCAACTGGCGCAGCAGTTCGGCCTGTCCACCGGCGACCTGGCCGGCCAGCTGTCGCACCTGCTGCCGCAGGTGGTGGACAAGCTCACACCCGAGGGCCACATGCCCCAGGGCGGACTGGGCGACATGGGTGCACTGCTGGGCCAGTTGTTCGGCCAGCGCTGATTCAGCCCGGCGGTGGCTGGTCTGCTTTGGGTTCGGCTGCCGGCCGGTCACCACGCGCCGAGCCGGCAACCAGGTCGTAGCGGAACAATCGGCACTCGATCGGCCCGTTCCACATCGGCACGCGCCGGCTTTCTTTCAGCCGCAGCGATTGCGACAGCTTCATGTCGGGGCTGAGCACCCAGGCCGTCCAGCCCGCGTAGTGCTGCTTCCAGTGGCTGGCCAGGCGGGCGAAGAAGTCGGCCGCGCCGGCATCGCCTGCGCCACCTGCACCATCGCCAGCGCCGCCAAATCCTTCGCGGGCATGGCGCGGCACACCCCGCGGGTCGCCGCGTGAGCCCTTGGGCTCGATGCGCTCACCATAGGGCGGATTCAGCAGCATCAGCCCCTGCTCAGCCGGTGGCAGGCGCTGCAGCGCGTCGACGGTCTTGAAGCTGATGGCATGGCTCACCCCGGCGCGCTCGGCATTGCGTTGCGCAAAGTCGGTCATGCGGAACGACACATCACCGGCATGGATGGCCACTGCGGGTGCATGCTGGCGTGCGCGTGCCGCGTCTTTCAGCCGGGACCAGGCCGCCTGATGGCGACGAAACGGCAGCATCTTCTCGAACGCAAAACGGCGCTGCAGGCCGGGCGCGATGCCGCAGGCGATCTGCGCCGCTTCGACCACGATGGTGCCCGCGCCGCAGCAGGGGTCGAGCAATGCGCCGTCCTCCGAGCGGCCCTGCCAGCCGGCGGCGGCGAGCATGGCCGCAGCCAGGGTTTCCTTCAGCGGAGCCTCGCCCTTGTCTTCGCGCCAACCGCGTTTGAACAGTGCCTCGCCCGAGGTGTCGGCGTAGAGCGTGGCTTCGGTCGGGCTCAGGTGCAGCACCAGGGGCAGGTCGGGCCAGCGGGTGTCCACGCTGGGGCGCTCGCCGGTGGCTTCGCGCAGCGCATCGCAGACCGCGTCTTTTACCCGCAGCGTGGCGAAGTTCAGGCTGCGCAGCGGTGAGCGTTGGGCGGTGGTGTCGATGCGCAGCGTCATTGCCGGCGTGATCCACTGCACCCAGGGCACGCGGCGGGCCAGGTCGTACAGGTCTTGCTCATGCTGGTAGAAGCCCTCGGCCAGGGGCCAGAGCACGCGCTGGGCCAATCGGCATTCCAGGTTCAGCAGCATCGCAGTGTGGGCGTCGCCTTCGACCCAGACGCCGCCCCGGGCGTTTTTCAGTCGGACTTGTTCACCCAGCAGTGCCTGCACTTCGGCCTGCAGCAGCGCTTCAACACCTGCTGCACAGGGCAGGAACAGCGGCACCAGCTGCTCGGTGAGGTCGTCGGGGTGGGCGGGTGGCGTGGGACGGTTCATCACAGGTTCTTGCGCAGGTTGGCAGGTGCGATCTTCAGCGCCTCGCGGTACTTGGCCACGGTACGCCGCGCCACGGTGATGCCTTGCTCGGCCAGCATCTCGGCCAGCTGGCTGTCGGACAGCGGCCTGGCGGCGTTCTCCGCGTCCACCAGCTGGCGGATCAGCGCGCGCACCGCCGTGCTGCTGGCGTTGCCGCCGACGTCGGTGTTCAGCGACGAGCCAAAAAAGTACTTGAGCTCGTAGGTGCCGAAAGGCGTGGTCATGTACTTGGCGGTAGTGACGCGGGAGATGGTCGATTCATGCAGGCCCAGCTCGTCGGCAATCTCGCGCAGCACCAGCGGCTTCATGGCGATGGCGCCATGGCTGAAGAAGGACTTCTGCCGTTCGACGATGGCCTGGCTGACGCGCAGGATGGTGTCGAAGCGCTGCAGGATGTTCTTCATGAACCAGCGGGCCTCTTGCAGCCGGCCCGACAGGCCCTGGGCGCTGCCATTGCGCTGGCCACGGATGGCCTGGGCGTAGAAGTCGTTGATGCGCAGCTTGGGCATCACGTCGGGGTTCAGCGTGGCCTTGAAGCCCCGGCCAATGCGCAGCACGATCACGTCGGGCACGATGATGTTGGCTTCGGCGCGGCTGAACTGGCGGCCCGGCTTGGGTTCGAGCGAGACGATCATGGCCTGCGCTTCGCGCAGCAGGTCT